>DASXPC010000190.1:0-33585 GCA_036493815.1 Fimbriiglobus sp.
ATGTTCTGAAGGTCTAATCCCATGCTGATCGACGTCGACACGCTGAATGAGAATGACTTACTCGACTTGAACCGGCGGGTCATCGAACGGTTGCGGTTCCTGCAACAGGCCCGGGCCCATTCCGGCATGCTGCAATTCGCGATCGGTGAACCGGTCTCGTTCCCGAACCAACGCGGCGTGCGGGTGTTCGGTGTCATTTCGCGGTACAACAAAAAAACCGTAACGGTTGTAACTGATAGCGGACACACCTGGACCGTGTCACCGCAGCTACTGACGTCAGAACGGACCACTAGCCCGGCCCAGACGGCTCCGTTCGGCTCGCTGTTGCCGCCGAAGGGCTAATTTTCGAGCCAAGACGCCATCGAGATCTTGGCAATCAAAATCGAGGTACTTTTCTCAATACGATCTCGATCGGGTCGGGCCAACCTGGTCGTACCAATCCAAGACTCCGGAGATATTCGGTGGGGCATATTCGAAATGAATCACTCGCCTTTGCCTGGGATTTTCAGCGGTGGAAGAAGCATGCAGCAGTAGTGGCCGCATCAAAACGATCCCACCAGCACGAACGTTACAATTAACTTCCGGGCCGCGGTCCCGCATTTTATCGATCTGCTCGGATGACAGAATCCCGGCTCGATGTGATCCCGGGATGATCCGAAGTGGTCCGTTGACCTCACCGCAATCATCCAGATGGATTCGGACCGCGAGTACTTTTTCGAGGACGCTTGCAGGCGGCCAAACGTGCGGCACGCCGTCCTTTTCCCACCAAGGGCCGAACCCGGGCGCGTCCTTCCGCTCATGGACTCGGATCGTGACGTCCTGGTGGTACGGCACCTTCCAGTTTCGCCCCTCAGCCTTGTCGAACAGGGTCGCATTTATGGCGACACAATCCGGCCCGATTATGGGCTCGACGAATGCTCGGAGTTTCGGGTTTCCAGCAAGATCGCGGACGGCCGTGCTACGAGCGAAAAGATCGCGCACGCCGCCGCGAACTCGGCCGAGGCCGGATAAAAGGGGATTAATCTGAATTGAGAGATCTTCAAGAACTGGAGCCGAAAAGACACCCTCGACCACAAGAAATCCCTCGCGGTCGAAGGTGTCATTCATGGAATAATTACACCGCGTTGGTCGGGCGGACCATGACGAACGCCCCGTTGAATCCGGGGACGGCCCCGCGAACGAGGATCAGGTTGTTTTCGGCATCGATCTTCACGACCTTCAAGTTGCGGGTGGTGACGCGAACGTTACCCATTTGACCGGCCCGTTTGAGGCCTTTCTTCGGCCGACCGGAGCCGCGGTTGCTGGCGAGCGATGAAGTGCTACCCGCCTGGCGGTGGACTTTTTTCGCCCCGTGTGCGGCCGGCATCCCGTCGAAGTTGTGCCGCCGCATAACCCCCTGGTATCCGCGGCCCTTGCTCGTGCCGATCACGTCCACCGCTTTCACGCCCTCGAATACTTTGGCGACACTGAGGACGTCGCCGACCTTGGTTTCCGGCTTTTCGACCCGGAATTCGCGGACGTGACGTTGCGGTTCGCAGTCGGCCTTCGCCGGGATTTGCACGCCGGCTTTTTGCCGGGCGTCCTTCCGCTTCGACTTCAGGTTGGCGGCCACGTGCCCCTGCTCCGCCCGAATGGCGCTTTTTCGGGCCTTGTTTTTGAATCCGAGTTGTACGGCGGAGTAGCCGTCGCGTTCGGGGGTGCGGATTTGCAGTACCGGGCAGGGCCCGAGTTCGATGACGGTAACCGGTTCAACGGTGCCGTCTTCGGCGAAGACCTGAGTCATGCCGAGTTTGAAGCCGAGGAGGCCGAGAGCCATGGAAACACCTTCGCCGACGTGCGGCGGGTTGGCCCGGCCGACCTGCGAACCGGCAAGGTGCCGTGCATCAGTCGGGAGTAGTCCGGGGATACTGAGGATAGAAATGTTAGGGAATTCGGGGAATCCGGCCAGTCGGGTGAAGGGGTTGGGCGTGAAGCGGCGAGAGTGCTTCGACGGTATTACGAAGTCCGAAATTATTCTTCCAGTACCCGGGGGAGTGGTTGCTGGAACAATATCCCGACGCTGGAACCAAGTTATAAAGTATTTATTGGTATATAATTGCGGCGATTTATCCGATTTGCGACAGGGTGCCATTTTGGATTGACGCTGCTGGAACCATTTTTGGTGTCACTCGGAAGCGACGAACCTCAACCCAAGACAATTGATGTTGCTTGACGGTGGCAAGACATAGCCGGGCTGCCACGGACATCGCGGGGCCGCCACTGAGGGCGGTTCCTACGGGGAGCAATGATCAATGGGGGCCGCCCCTACGGAGGTACGGGGAAGTTACAAAGAAAACGTTTGTGATTCTTGTTCCTCACCCCCGGACAGGGGTAGGATAGTCGGGTCGGCCAAGTCCACACGGTGAATGGGACACAGCCATGAAGCGGTTAGTCGCTGCCGGTCTTTTGACTGCATTAGGCACGGCGTCGCTGGCGGCAGCCGACCCGCTTCCCCCCTCCGCCGCCCCGAGGCTGATCGAGAAATTGGGGGCGGTGCTGTACTCCGACCGGGAATCCGCGGTCAAGGAGTTGTTGAAGCTGGGTCCGTCGGTGTTGCCGCTGGTGGAGTCGGCTGCGAAATCGTCCTCCGACGCCGAGGTGCGTGCCCGTGCCGCCCGGGTCGCCGAAGTCCTTCGAACCGAAACCGATACCGCGATCATAACCCGGCCGGCGACGCTGCGATTGAACTACAAGAACATCCCGCTGGGTACGCTCATTTCCGAAATCAAGGCGAAGACGGGGATCAATCTGGTTCTCGATCCCGACCGGGTCAAGAACCCGCTGCGGCTGGTGACGGTGAACGTACCGGGCGCGGTCCCCGCCTGGCAGGCCGTGGAAGAGGTCTGCAAAGCGGCCGGATTGGTCGAGGAGTTCAAGTCCGAAATACCCGCGCCTGCGAATAAGAACCGCAACGAGTACCAGTACTATTCGCCGTACGGCCCGCGCGTCGATCCGCCGCCCGCGGCGGAGGTGGCGGTGACGCTGGCCGATGGCAAGTATCGGCCGAACCCGGGCAGCCGGTCCACGGCGGTTCGGGTGCTCGCCCTGCCCGCCAGGTTCCCGGGGTCGAGAGTGGTCCGCGGGGCCGGGCAAGTCGTCATTTCCCTCGACGTGACCCCGCTCCCGAGCGTGAACTGGCTCGACGCACTCAGCATTCACGTTTACAAGGCGGAAGACGAGACCGGCCGGCCCGTCATGACCAGCCAGCGACCCGACGGCTCTTCGTGTTTCGACCCCTATTCCAACGCGTGGGGCGGGGGCATGGTTTTCTGGGACGGGGGCTACAATTCGAGCACACGCCCCACGACCGTTTACAACCCCCGCGTCGTGCCCGTCGTGCTCAAAACGGACGACCGCGGCAGTAAAGAACTGCGGGTGCTCGAAGGCGGGGTGCTCGGCGACGCCACGATCAAGGACGCGCCGCTCATCGTGATCGACAACCTGGCGAATGCGGTGAACACGACCTATGCCGGGTCTCTCGGAACGCAACTGACCGTGTCGCACTTCGAAAAAGAGAAGGACGGCAAAACGAAGCTGATGTTGCGGGTCGAACGGATCCCGCAGTCCACGTTTCTTGCCCTCCGCCGCGGCCGCGTCAACCCGAACATTTGGGGTTGGGGCGGGTCGATCGAATCGAGCGGGGGTAACGGCTTTTTGAAGCAGATGAAGTTCTACGACTCCACGGGCAAACAGTTGAAGTCGCCGACGGTCGGCGGCGGGTCCTCCATGTTCGACGGCACGAAGCAAACCGAAGATTGCAACTTTACCTTCGCCGTCGGGACAAACCCGGTGAAGATGGTGATGACCGGCACCAAACTCGTCACGGTAGAAATCCCGTTCCGGTTGGAACACGTCAAACTGCCTTGAACCGGAGCGGGGCGCCGGTCCCATTCGCGGTCTTGCTCTGATTCCGGGAATCACAATCGGCGTGGCCGGGTTTGGCCGGCCATCATTAGAGCACCGATCAACATGGTTATGGCCGCATAGGTCAGTGCGGTTGAGCGGCCGGAATGATAGAGCAACCAACCCACGATCGCGCTCGCCACCACGTCTCCCAGCCCGTTAACAACCGCCAGCACGCCGAATGCGGTGCCTTGCATTCGTTTATCGGGAACCAGATTGGCGATCGCGGCCGGTTCGAGCGATTCTTCCACCGCCAGGAAGATGCCCGCGAGGGCGAACAGGAGAAGCCAGGCCGCGAGCCCGGGGTTTGGGACGGTGACGAACCAGCTAAAGGTCATGGCCCCGAGGGCATACCCGCCGGTGAGCGCGGCCCCGTGGCCGATGCGGTCGCCGACGACGCCGGCGGGGAAGGCGAAGAGTGCCTGAATCAGGTTCCGCCAGGCCGGGAGAAGGATGCCGATAGTCAACCCGTCTTGCAGGCCGTATGCGGTCGAGAATTGGGCAGTGGCGACGACGAACAGGATCGTATGGGCGAAGTCGCCGAGGCCGAAAATGCCGACCGGGACGAGGAACCACCAATACGGTCGGGGCAATGCGGCGACCGACGCCCCGAGACGAAGCCCCGGCTTCGGGGTAAAGCGCTGCTCGCGAACCAAAGCCCAGAATGCCACCGCGGCGAGCAGACCGGGAACGAGCGTG
The DNA here is from genome assembly GCA_036493815.1 of Fimbriiglobus sp. GTDB lineage: Bacteria > Planctomycetota > Planctomycetia > Gemmatales > Gemmataceae > DASXPC01. The sequence goes on from DASXPC010000190.1 coordinate 4,642, forward strand.
AAGACGAACGCGGCACGGAAAGCAGCTTTCGGATAATCCGGGAACCAGCCGGCCGGCAGCAGTCGAAGAAACACAATTCCCAGAAGTGGGCCGACGACGGCCCCGAGTGTATCCCCGGCCCGGTGAAAACCGAACGCCTTGCCTAGCGCTTGCGGGGCAACGGAATCGGCCAGGATCGCGTTCCGCAACGGTCCGCGAATTCCTTTTCCGAGCCAGGCCAGGCATTGGGCGAAGAGGATGAGCGGCCAGGAGAATGCCAGGGCACAGAGGGCGAAGGCCGACCCGGTCAGGGCGTATCCGAAAACGACCAGGCGCTTCCGTTTTCCGACCTTGTCGCTCCACCATCCGACGAGGAGCTTGGCGGCGTTCGAGACGAATTCGGCCGACGATTCGATCCACCCGGCCACCTGGGCCGCGTATCCCACCGGCAGGCCGAGCAGGTAGAGAAAGCCGGGGATCAGGGCTTTCGCCAGTTCGTACCCGACGTCCGCCAAAAAACTGGTCAGCCCGGCCCCGATTACCGTGCGGTTCAGCCAGGCGGGCATAAGCGGGGTCCGTCAGTACTTCACCGAAATCCCGGCCCCGCAGAAGAAGTCGGCGGCGGCCTTGTTCAATCCGACGCCGGCACGGGCGTCGAACTGACAGAGCGGGGTGAACAGGTACGTGACCCCGCCGTTGAAATAGTACTGAGGTTTGATCTCCGGGCCGTTCGCGGCCGACGGAAGTAGGGCAAAAACTTCGAGATAATTTCCGATCTTGTCGGTCCACTCGTATCCGGTCGTGAGGGATTCGGCGAAAACGTAGTACCCGTGCCCGTCGTCCTCCACGGCCTTGCTCACGACCGAACTGCCGCCCAAGTCCCATTTTTTGGTCAGTTCCCAGCTAAACAGGTAACTGGCCGTCGGAAGGAACCGGTTGTCGGTAAACCCGGAACTCCCGGTCGGCACCGACCCCCCGACCAGGACGGCCGACTCGGGGAGAATTCCTTTTTGTTCGGTGAGTGCGAAGACGCCGGCGAAATTGAAGTCCGTCAATCCCGTCCGCTTCGTGGCGACACCCGCGGCGGATTGATTCTGTTCGGTCAGCACCGTTTGACCGAGGCGGAGTTCGAACCACTCCGCGAACAGGCCGAGGCGGAGCAGCGCTTCCGGATATGTGTGCGACTGAAACAGCCCGCCGTCCGCCCGGTCGCGGGTGTAAGTGTAACCGGTTTCCAACTGAATTCGCCCAAGGCCCACGGTCGTGCTCGATTCGGTAAAGTCGGGTCGATCTGTTGTGATCTTGTCCGGTTTGGGTTCGTCGGGCTTCTGCGGTTCCTCCCCGCCGACTTCCCACTTGAACAGGGTTTTGGGCGGCCCGTTGTCTTTCTTGTCTTTGTCGCCGGCAACCGGTTCGGCCGGCGTCACCACGTCGTCAGGCATGGCGGCGGCAAACTGGGCGGACTGGCGAAACGAATCGCACCCGCCTGCGAAGGGGGCGGCTAGGGCGATCGCGGCGAGTAGGGATGCGCGCGTCATGCGAAATTCATCGGACGAAACGCCGCTCGACTCGAAGAATCGTGGATTTTTTCTCAAGAATCCGACGCTTCAGGAAAGCACCACGACCCCGGCGAGGAGGTCGTCGTGCGAAACCGGCCGGTCTGCGGGAAAACGAACGCACGCAGCGGGGCTGGTGGAGCAGTCCACGATCAGGTGCCGGGAATGGGGAGCGAGAAACCCGTCGTCGAGCGGAATGTGGCCGGTGATGACGGCGTCGGCGTCCATCTTGGTCAGGAATTCCGCCGCGTTCGCTTCGCCGACGTCCCGACCCCAGACGAGGGCGTAAACGGACCCGCCCGGTTCCAGGTCGCGGTCGGAAAACTTGGCGGCGAGAAGCCGACGGGGGTCGAACGTCGGCATGTCCCTCGACGCCGGCAGACTGTGGGTCATGAGGATCCGATTCGGTGCGTAGATAGCCAGCGGAAGCACCGCGAACAGGTCCAGGTAGGCGCGGTAGATTTCCTGGCCCGACCCGGAGCCGTAGGCGGATGTGACGCCCAGCCGGAACTCGGCGTTATAGCTATCGTTCCCCTTTCCGATGGGTCTGTTCGAGAGTTGGGCCAGTTCGTGGTTGCCGGGCAGATAGTGCACGCGGTCCGGGAACTGGGCCTTGAGGGCGCAGAAGAGGTCGACGAGCTGGTGGGATTTTTCGCCGCCGGTGGGGTAGGCGAATTTGCCGTGGATGAGTTCCTGCAGGACGAGGTGCCGGGCGGGATGGGCCGCCAGATCGGCGACGTTCAGTAAGGCCTGGAAATTCGGGACGTGGCCGTGCATGTCGCCGCCGACGACGACGTCCGTACAGTTCGCGGGCAGGCGGACGACTTTTCCGGACCGGCCGGGGGTCGCCGCGACGGCGTCGATCGCCCGGCGGACGAGGTTCAGCATTCGGTCGGGCGCGGGCATTCAATTTCCCCGGGGACTTGCAAATTGTAGCTTGTCGCACCGGTCCGGTCTTCGCACAACCAACGGTATTGCGGAATCGAGGGCCCGGGCCATGGAACTCTCGCGAAACCTGCGGGTCGAATGCGTGGACCGGTTGGTCCTGACCCCGCCACACGCGATCGAATCGGACCGATCGGTGCGGGACGCGGTTGCCATGATGCGTTCGGACAAGGTGGGGTATTTGCTCGTGTGCCGAAACGGCACGCTGACGGGGATCTTCACCGAGCGGGATTTACTGGTGAAGGTTCTTGCGGCCGGGCTGCCCTTGGCCGTGCCGATGGCCGAGGTGATGACCGCGAACCCTGTCACGGTAGGTCCGAAAGATCCGATCCGTGTGGCGGTGAAGCGGATGGAACAGGGCGGGTATCGGCACCTGCCTGTGGTCGGCGAGAACGGCAAACCGCTGGGTATGCTCGCTTCCAAACAGGTCGTGCATTACCTCGTCGAGCACTTCCCGGCCACCGTCTACAACCAACCGCCCGACCCGGCGTCGGTGCCGGGGGAGGCGGAGGGGGCGTGAAACTCTTTACTTTTTCTTGATCTCGAATTTCTCCAAGAACGCTTTGGTAATCGAATCGTCGGCCGTGAGCTTACTATCACCTTCGGTGTAGACCAGGAATATTCTGCCATCACCGAGTATCACGCGCCCGAACGTTCGTTTATTGTCTCCATCCTTGGTTAATATTTGTTTCCCGGAGTATCCCGAAACTGTAACGTTGGTTTCGCTGAGAATGTTGCCCGAACCGGAATTGCCGAATATTTTAGCTACTGCCCCGGATTTTTCGAATTCCGATTTCATCAATTGCACTAAGAAAGGAGGAAAGACCATCACTCCAACGACATATTTTCTTCTACTTTCGGTACGGGACCACGCCTCAAACTTTATGCCCATTTTTTCCATCTCTTGCTTTTCTTTCGTCAGTTCCGTATCATTTTTTTCCCCCTTACTGATCAAATTTGAGACATCTTCGTTTGCCGGAGGCCCCCCCGGGAAATAGGCGGTGAACGTTCCATCCGGCGCATCGAACTTCGTCCAGCTCGGCCCAAAAAGGCCGCCCTTGCTGCTCGCGAGGAAATAAATCCCCACGCCGCCGACGATCAGCAAGAGCACTCCGGCAATCGCGGCGTACATCCACGCCGGCGAGCCGGAACGGCCTCGCTGCTTGTTTTTTTTCTTCCGCGGCCGATCGTTGTAATCGTCTTCCTCCTCGTCGTCGTCATCCACGATTTTCGGTCGCGGCTTCTTCTTCGGTTTCGCGATCACCGGTTCGTCGTCGTCCACCACCTCGAATCCGGAGTCGGCGGCCGGGGCCTGCTTCGGCCGGGCGACCACCGGTTCATCGTCCTCCACCACCTCGAAGCCGGCATCCGCGACCGCGGGTTCCGGACTCGGCAGGACGAACGCCGCTCGACATTTCGGGCACTTCGCCGTCTTGCCGGCCAACCGGTCGGGGGCGGTGATGCGAGACGAGCACGTCGGGCACAGTACGGTGATGGGCATGATGGTTCCTCAATTCGTCGCTATTGAATCGAGACACTATCGAAGAACTTCCTAACCTCATCATCCTTGGGATCTAAGGGCTTATCCTTGCATATCACGACAAATACATAAGCCCTATTCTCCACAATTGCGGTCCGGAGCATTGTGTGGGCTTCTCCTTCGACAAAGGCGAATTGCCGGGCGGGGATTTTTCCCAGGGTCGATGGGGATTCGACCACGCCGGGGTCTTTATCGGCTTGGCTGGTGCTGAGTTCGGTCAACTGATCGAGGAATTGGTCGCCGGGAATTTCTTTCGGAATGGTAACGACGACGATTTTGTATTCCCAGATGCCATCGGTCAACTCCCACGTTTGCATGCCGGCCCCCACGATGTTGCTTTCCTTTGACGCGGTCGGAATGCCGGGCAGGGATACGGAAAACGTGGTTTTCGGCGGGGCGAAGGTTTTCCATTCGGGCGGCGGCAGCGGGACGGAAGAAGGCGTCGTCTCGGTCGGTGCCGTTTTGACCTTATCGATCGCAAAGTACACGCCGCCGACCAGAACGGCGAGGAACGCCAGACCGCCAGCCAGAAGAATGAAAAGGCGGGTGTGGCTGGCGGCGGACCCGGCCGAGGATCGCCGCCGGGGCAGGAATACGTCATCGTCTTCGACGTACCGCTTCCTCGGCAACTTTTTCGGTTTGGGGCGCTCCGGCCGGTCGTCCTCGACAACCAAAAACCCGGGATCGGCGGCCGGGGGTTTCCGCTTCGGCCGGGCGATCACCGGCTCGTCGTCCTCGATTACTTCAAATCCCGGATCCGGACTCGGCAGGACGAACGTGAAACTACACTTCGGGCACTTGGCCGTCTTCCCGGCCAGCCGATCGGGGGCCGTGATGCGAGAAGAGCAGGAGGTACACTGGACGGTGATGGGCATAAGAACGGGAAATTGGTTCGGGGCGCTGGAAAGTTGGTCCCCGTAGTTTAACCGGTCGTGGCCGGTCTACGCAATTTGCCAATCTTGCGTCAGTTATGAAAAAAGTCTGGCTAGATGCGTCACCGGCCGATGCCGAAAATACAATCATCAGGGGCGTCTCCCTCCTTCCCGGCCGAGGGCCTGAAGCCGGACCTGACCGAGGTTTCATCGAATGAGCGTGTTGAAAAGCCAAATTGGTGTTTCCGAATCCACCCCCAGCCCAGTTCACCATAACGGGAAGCACAAAACGCAGGAAGTTGAGTCGATCACCATCCGATTCTGCGGCGACTCCGGCGACGGCATGCAACTCGCGGGCACTCAATTCACAAATACGTCCGCTCTGCTCGGGAACGACATTGCAACATTCCCGGACTTTCCGGCCGAAATTCGGGCCCCCGCCGGTACGCTCGCCGGGGTTTCGGGATTTCAGGTGCATTTTTCCAGTAACGACATTCATACGCCGGGCGACGTGCTCGACGCCCTCGTGGCCATGAACCCGGCCGCCCTGAAAACGAACCTTCGCGACCTCCAGCAGGGCGGGATTCTGGTCGTCAATTCCGACGGGTTCGGCCAGTCCGACCTGGACAAAGCCAAATACAAGACCAACCCGCTCGAAGACGGATCGCTGAAAGGGTATCGGGTCATTCGTGTCGGCGTCACCAAGCTGACTCGCGAGGCCGTCGCCGAGTGCAAACTCAGCCCGCGGGAAGCGGATCGGTGCAAGAACTTCTTCGCCCTCGGCCTCGTGTACTGGATGTACGAACGACCGCTGGACGTCACCCTCAAATGGATCCGCGAGAAGTTCGCCAAGAACCCGCAGTTCGTTGAAGCGAACACGCGGGCCCTCAAGGCCGGTTACAACTACGGCGACACGGTCGAAATTCTCCCCGTCCAGTACGTCGTGGCGAAGGCCAAGATTACGCCCGGGAATTACCGAAAAATCACCGGGAACGAGGCGATGGTTCTCGGCCTTGTGACGGCGGCTCAGTTCGCCGGGAAGAACCTGATCTACGCCAGCTATCCGATCACGCCCGCCAGCCCGATCCTCGAAGGTCTGGCCGAACTGCGGCGGTTCGGCGTCAAAACGTTTCAGGCGGAAGACGAAATCGCCGCCTGCGGGGTTGCCATCGGTGCGAGTTTTGGCGGGGCGATCGGAGCGACCGGCACGAGCGGGCCGGGCATTTGCCTGAAGAGCGAAGCGATCGGTCTGGCCGTGATGACCGAACTGCCGCTCATTATCGTGGACGTGCAGCGTGGCGGGCCGAGCACCGGATTGCCGACCAAAACGGAGCAGGCGGACCTGCTGCAGGCGATGTTCGGCCGGAACGGCGAATGCCCGTGCGCCATTGTCGCCCCGGCCTCGCCCGGCGACTGCTTCGACATCGGATTCGAGGCGATTCGCATCGCCACCCGATTCATGTGCCCGGTCTTCATCCTGTCGGACGGGTACATCGCCAACGGGGCGGAGCCGTGGAAGCTGCCGAAGCTCGACGCCCTTCCCCACATCAAAATCGAGCACCCGACCGGGCCGAACAGCGACGGCTGGACCGGACCGGGCCACGAGAACGGCACCGGCGACGCGGCCAAATACCTTCCGTATAAGCGGGACGAAGTCCTGTCTCGCCCCTGGGCCATTCCCGGTACGCCGGGGTTGGAACACCGCATCGGCGGGATTGAAAAGCAGGACGTCACCGGCAACGTGAATTACGAGCCCGGCAACCACGAGCACATGGTCAAGACCCGGGCCAAAAAGATCGAAAACATTGCCGCGACCATCCCCGACCTGGACGTGATCGGCGACGCCGATGCCGAACTCCTCGTCATCGGCTGGGGGGGGACGTACGGCAGCATCAACACGGCCGTGGAACGGTCCCGGAGGAAGGGGCTGAAAGTCGCCCAGGCCCACTTGCGGTACCTGAACCCGATGCCGAAGAACACGGCCGACGTGCTGAAGCGGTTCAAGAAAATCCTGGTGCCCGAATTGAACAACGGGCAACTGAGCTGGCTGTTGCGGGCGAAATACCTCGCCCCCGCCGAAGGGTTGAACAAAATCCAGGGCCGGCCGTTCCTGATCAGCGAGATTGAAGAGGCGATTTCCAAGATGGTATGATCAAAAAATGACGTGCCCGTGGACTGCGATCCCCGGGCCATTCCCCCCATGCACGAACACTCACAGGGCCGTTCCGATATGTCCGCCACTGCACTGCCGACGCTGACCACCAAAGACCTCACCACCGACCAGGAGGTCCGCTGGTGCCCGGGGTGCGGAGACTATTCCATCCTGGCGATGATGAAAAAAGCCCTGACCACGATGGGGGTGCCGCGGGAAAAAATCGCGTTCGTGTCCGGCATCGGGTGTTCGAGTCGGTTCCCGTATTACATGAATACTTACGGGTTCCACACCATTCACGGCCGGGCGCCGACCTTCGCCACCGGCCTGCGGCTCGCCAATCCGGACCTGCAAGTGTGGCTCGTGACCGGCGACGGCGACGGCCTTTCAATCGGCGGCAACCACCTGATCCACGCCATCCGCCGCAACGTGGACATCAAAATCCTCCTGTTCAACAACGAAATCTACGGCCTCACGAAGGGGCAATACTCCCCCGCCAGTCGGCTCGGAACCAAGACGAAAACCAGCCCCCAGGGGTCGTTCGAAACCCCGCTCCGACCGCTGACGACGGCCCTGTCGTCCGAGGCCACGTTCGTCGCCCGGACCATTGACGTAGACGTGCAACACCTCACGGCCACGCTGCACAAGGCCGCCGCCCACAAAGGGACCGCGTTCGTCGAAATCTACCAGAACTGCAAAATCTTCAACGACGGCGTCTTCGAATACGCCACCGACAAGAGCGTCAAGGCGGACAACCTGCTCTACCTGGAGCACGGCAAGCCGATGATTTTCGGCAAGGACCGGACGAAGGGCATCCGCTTAAACGGCGTCCACCCGGAAGTTGTGGAAATCGGCAAGGACTGCCAGGTCGACGACCTGCTCACGCACGACGAATCGGCCGAGGAACCGACGCTGGCGTACCTGCTTAGCCGGATGTACATCCCGCAATACCCCGAAGTGGTCGGCGTGTTCCGCTCGGTGCGTAAACCGACCTACGAAGAACTCCTCGACGGTCAGATTGCCGACGTGATCGCGAAAAAGGGCAAGGGCAAGGCCGAAGACCTGTTCAAGGCCGAGGACATGTGGACCGTCGAGTAACGAAAAAGTTAAAAGGAAAAAGTCAAAGGCAAAAAGGATCGAGCGGTGACTCTGTCCTTTTTCCTTTTTCCTTTTACCCTTTTCCTTGTCATGATCTGTCCCTCCTGCGGCCACTCGAACCTTCCCGGCGCGGACGAATGCGTCAAATGCCAGTTCGCGCTGGCATCGGTAGACATGCCGACTCCCGGCGACAAGGTCGAAGGGAGCCTGATGACGGACACCGTCGCCGTGCTTAAGCCCCGGCAGTCGGTGACCGTATCCGAGACCGCCCCGCTCGGCACGGCCGTCGGCGTGATGCTCGCCACCAAAGTCGGAGCCGTGCTCGTCACCGGACCGGACGATTCGCTGGTCGGAATCCTCACCGAGCGGGATTTCCTGACTAAAGTGGTGGGTCAATCGGGGTACGAAGGACTGCCCGTCCGCCAGTTCATGACGCCGAACCCGGAAACGGTCGTTCTTTCGGACCCCCTCGCCTTCGCCTTGCGCAAAATGGATGTGGGGGGATACCGGCACCTGCCCGTCGTCGAGAATGGCAAACCGATCGGCGTCGTTTCCGTCCGCGACGTCATTCGCCACATTACTCGGTTGTGCAAGGAGACCTGACCATGGCCGGTCAACACGCCCCCGGTTTCCTCAAAATCGTGCAAGACGCGAAAACTCGGGTGAAGGAATGTACAGTCGCGGACGTCAAACGGCGGCTCGATGCCGGGGATCGGTTCGTTTTGGTCGACGTCCGAGAGGAAAGCGAATGGGCGGCGGGTCACTTGCCCGGGTCCGTTCACATTGGAAAGGGTGTGATCGAGCGCGACGCGGAAAAAAAAATCCCCGACCCGGCCGCATCCATCGTCCTGTATTGCGGAGGCGGTTATCGATCGGCCTTGGCGGCGGACGCCCTGCAAATCATGGGCTATTCCAACGTCATCAGCATGGATGGCGGATGGCGCGGGTGGACGCAAGCCGGGTACCCGACGACCAAAGATTGAACCCCGATGCGATTTTCCTGTTGACAACGGTTCACCTCTCCGCCATTAATATTCCCGTAGGTCGGTACAGACTCGTTTCATCGGGCTTGCGGTTTTGCCAATCCCTTTTCGTGCCCCACTCGCGGCACACTATTGGCACAACTGTCATTCACCCGGAGAAGTAGCGACCTTCCTCGGACGCATTTCGCTCCGGGGGCGAGTTTCCATCATTTGTTGCCGGTTCGGATTCCGGGGTCCGGTTCATACGTAATCGTTTCGGCTCTCCACGCGGACCCCCGCGTCGATCCGGCGCACGGAAGGGATTTATCATGCGCCTTAGTAATTTGCCCTTCAGGGGCCGGCGTGACGCGTTCACGCTGATCGAGTTGTTGGTCGTTATTGCGATAATCGCCGTCCTGATCGGCCTGTTACTGCCGGCCGTCCAGAAGGTGCGGGAGGCAGCCGCCCGAATGACCTGTGAAAACAACCTCAAACAAATTGCCCTGGCCGGGCACAACTTCGAGAGCACGAACGGCAAATTGCCCTACGGCAAAAACCGGTTCACCACGGTCGGGCCGCTCGGACAGTTGCTGCCGTACATCGAACAGGACAACATCTACAAGCAATTCGACCAGCGGGTATTCCAACTCCAACCGAGTTCCATGACCACGAATCCGGTCGGTGGCGACTGGGTGAACGCACTGTTCCCGGCCACGTTCGCGGTGTCCCGCAACCGGGTCAAAACGTTCGAATGCCCCTCGGACGACCTGTACTCAATCACCACCGCCCCCCAGGCGGGTGGAGTCTACTCCGCGGTGACCGCCGAGTCGGGCACGCTCACTTACTACTATTCTTCGGACCTCGTTGGCGCCGGCGGGCTGCCCGGCCTGACGAACTACGTCCCGACGGCCGGTACGCTCGGTGCCTATTCTTCGGCCACCTCCGGGACCCCGGGCACTACCGGCAATTACTACGCCGGCCACCAGGGCATCTACGTGAACGAGCTGCGGACCACGACGCTCGGGATTTCCGACGGCAGCTCGAATACCATCGCCTTCGCCGAGTACGTCGGTGCCTTTACCGGGCCCGGCGCGGCCGGCACCCGCATCCGAGTCATGTCCTGGATGGGAGCGAACGGGTTCCCGTCCTACTGGTCGGCGGTTAACGATTCGGATACGGGGAACTACCGCTTTTCCTTCGCCAGCAAGCACACCGGCGTCTTTAACGTCGCCAAGGCCGACGGGTCGGTTTCCAGCCTTCGCCGGGGAAATTCGCTCCCCGCGTCCGCGGCCGAAATCACGACGTTCGCGAACGCCGCCTGGGACACGCTGCAAAACCTCACCGGCAAGTCGGACGGGGCCGTCATTCAATTGGACGTGATCGGGAATTAGCCGTCGCATGAAGGGCCGGGCCGCTCGGCCCGGCCCTTTCCCCAATCCGTTTCCCAACATAACGAGGTTATCGTGCGTGCCCTCATTCGTATCGTTCCCCTCCTGCTCGTCGTCCTGGTTTTGGGCTGCGGGAAGGACGACCCGAACAAGAATTTGAAACCGATCGATCCGAACACCCCGCCGCCCAAACCCGCTTCGGAAGGGAAAAAAGTCGGATCCCAGCCGTTGGATAAGCCGTCGGGCATCGTGAAATAGCGTCGAGCGGGTGGCCCAAGAATTCGGGCGGGCACAATAACTCCGCCCGAATTCGTCTCCGGTCAAACGTTCCGACGCGGATTAAGGCGAGTCGAAAACGGATGTGGGTAAATGATGTGCATTGTGCCGTGTATGCATTTCGTAATTCACATGTCAAACGATTTGTTGCCCTTGACTGAGTCCATCGTCGCAAATACTAATAAATGTGGCTGGTTGGTTGGTATCGATAAACACTCGGCGATGTACGTTTGAGTGTTCCCCCCGAACGGTAAGTCGGCGTCGCCCGCCCGACCACTTCCGTATTATTGTGCGCTGATCGGGAGGTTTCCCGGTCGCCAAATCGCGGGCAAGCTATTTCCCATTTGTTTGCCGTTTCGATTCGCCCAGAATCGTCGTCGGCCCCGATCGGGGAGACCGAGTCATGCGTTCCGTACCGGGAAGGACTTGTCCGCGTGCGTTCACGCTGATTGAATTGCTGGTCGTCATTGCCATTATTGCGGTTCTGGTCGGCTTATTGCTTCCCGCAGTCCAAAAGGTGCGCGAGGCCGCCGACCGGACGAGCTGCGCGAACAAGATGAAGCAATGGGGATTGGCCTGTCTCAATTACCACGACACGAGAAACGAATTCCCTGCCCCGCGGGCCTTGCTGCAATCGGGGAATACGGTCAACGTCAGTGGCTTTACGAGCGCCTACTATTACATCCCGGCGTCCGGGTCGCCCCGGCCCACTTACGATTCCGTCGGATCGTGGATGACGCGGGCCCTGCCGTTCGTCGAACAGGACAACATGTTCGCGCCGGTCGCCGCGGCAACGAACAACTCTCAGCTCGATACAGCCTTCACCAGTATGTTGAACACGAAAAGTTCCTTATGGATTTGTCCGTCCGACGCCCACGCGGCGAGCGCCCCGGCCGGAGCGGCGGTTACCACGTACCTGGGCGTGACCGGGAACGACGAATGGCCCGAGCAGGGGCACTACGGAAGCAACGCCCGGAACGGGATCTTCGCCGTCAACACCCGGTCCTCATCGACGGGAAGAATCCCCGTGCGGATTTCGTGCATTACGGACGGAACGAGCAACACGATCATGGTCGGCGAACGGCCTCCCACCGCGGATTATTATTGGGGCTGGTGGGCCTACAGCGACAGCGACAATCTGCTCGCCCACCCCAACCGCGAAACCTCGACTATTTCCGGGTGTCTCGGGAACGTCCCGACCGGCCCCGGCGAAGTCTTCCGTCCGGAATCGGACCCGATGCGGAAAGGGGCGGGCTGCCATTTCTGGAGCTACCACCCCGGCGGGGCTAACTGGCTGTTGGCCGACGGTTCCGTCCGCTTCTTTACCTACTCTCAATCCAACATCATTACCGCCATGGCAAGCCGAAACGGCGGAGAAGTGTTCAACATCGATTGAATGGTCGAAATGGCAAAACCTATTTCACCGCACCGCCGTTGATCTTGATCGTTTGACCGGTGACGTAGGCCGCGGCCGGGCTGGCAAGCCAGACGGCGGCGGCGGCCACGTCTTCGGGCAATCCCCAAACGCCGAGCGGCGTCTCCCTTCGGACCCGCTCCTGCCACGCCGGCCCCGCAGTTTCGCCCCATGCCGTACGAATCCAGCCGGGGGCGAGGCAATTCACCCGTACCTCCGGAGCGAGGTCGAGTGCGAGACTACGGGTGAAGCTCATCACCGCCCCCTTCACCGCCGCGAAGAGCTGCCCGCTATCCCCTTCCATGCCAGTCTCGGCCTGATCCCAGCCGATCGTCAGAATGACTCCCCGGCCCCTGGTTTTCATTCGTGCCCCGATATCGCGAGACAAACGCATCGTGCCTTTGAGATCCACGTCCAGAAGGGCTTCGAGTTTCTCGTCGAACGACCACTTCGCCGCATCGCCCGTGAGCGTGTCGGCCCCGGCGTTGCAGACGAGCACGTCGAGACCGGCGCCCCACGCTTCGACGGCGAGGCGGTCCAATTGGGCCGAGTCGCGAAGGTCGGCCGATACGAACGGTTCGCTTTCCTCCAACTTGGTCCGGCGGCCGTGTCGGACGACCGCAGCCCCGTGCTGCTCAAAATGCGATGCGATGGCCGCCCCGATGCCGCTAGTCGACCCGGTGACGAGAGCACGAAGCCCCGAAAGAATTTGTGGGACCGTTCGCTTCTCGACGAACCGCCGCGGCCGGGGCAAGGACTGATCCGCGTATCGGCCCAGGAAGGCTTCGCAGAGTTCCCGTGCCGACTTCTTCAACACGGGATGAACCGCGTCGCGACCCATTCTCCCAGAGAGGTCGGCAAGTGGTGATAGGACAAAGTCCCGTTCGTGCATTCGCGGGTGAGGTACGACCAGATCGGGCGTGTCGATCACCCGGTCGCCGTAAAGAAGAATGTCGAGGTCGAGCGTCCGGGGGGAGTTTGGTACGGTTCGAATCCGGCCGAACGAACGTTCGATTTGCAGGAGGAGGGCCAGCAAGTTTTCGGGGGACCGTTCGGTTTCGACTGCCACGACCGAATTGAGAAACGCCCCGGCTTCCGGCGGACAATTAACCGGGGCCGTTTCATAGACCTCGGACGTGGCGACGACCCGCAGCTCCGGCTCTCGCCGCAGGCGTTGCACGGCGGCGGTCAGGTTCGCCCACCGGTCGCCGAGGTTCGAGCCGAGGGCCAGATACGCGGTGGCCATGCACCACCCCTAAACGCGGAAAGCCCACGGACGGCCGTCCGTGGGCTTCGGGAGGATTCTTGTTTCGGTTACTTCTTAGCAGGGGCCTTGGCGGCCGGGGCCGCGGCGGCTGCGCCGGCGGCAGGTGTCGCGCCCGGTGCGGCGGCTGCGGCGTCCCCTTCCGCCGCTTCTTTCTTCACCTTCTTCTTCAACACTACTTTTTGCACCCGAACTTTCGGCAGGCCGTATGGGCTTCGCCCCTCGGTCCATCGGCCGTCCTCCATCATCTTCCCGATCCGCTCGGTCCGAGTCAGGACGCACCGCGGGCGGGTCATACCGCCTTTCCGCTTCAGACTTTTGTCGATCGACATGACGGGACCGGTGTGTAAGGGTACGGCCGGCGTGCCGCCGGACCGCGAAAAGTGATAATATGACCGCCGACCCGCCGAGGCAACCCACCGGACCCGACACCCATGCAGTTGACACTGGATTACGGCAAAACCGGCTTGTCCGTCACCCTCCCCACCGAACGGATGATCGCCCCGCCGCTGGCCATTCGGGATGCCGCCCCCCTTGTCGACCCGGCGGCCGCACTGGATTCCGCCCTGACAAATCCTGTCGGGTGCCCGCCCCTTGCGGAGTTGGCGAAGGGGAAGAAATCGGCCTGCATTCTGGTCTGCGATATCACCCGACCCGTGCCCAATTCACTTTTGCTTCCGCCGATCCTGCGCACCATCGAAGCGGCGGGCATACCACGGTCAGCGATTACGATTCTCGTCGCCACCGGACTGCACCGGCCCAATGTCGGCGACGAACTGGTCGAACTGGTCGGCGAGTTCGTGGCGAAAAATTACCGGTGCGAAAACCACTTCGGCAAGGACCGCGAATCGCACGCCTACCTCGGCACCACGCCGAACGGCGTCCCCGCTTGGATCGACAAGCGGTACGTCGATGCCGAACTGAAAATCACCACCGGCCTCATCGAGCCGCACCTGATGGCCGGGTATTCGGGCGGCCGCAAACTCATCTGCCCCGGCATCGCCTCTTTGGAAACGGTCAAGGTCTGGCACGGGCCGAAGTTCCTCGAACACCCGAAAGCCGACTCGGGCGTCGTCGAGGGAAATCCGGTTCACGAAGAAAACACCCGCATCGCCTTGATGGCCGGGTGCGATTTTATCGTCAACGTCTGCATCGACGGGAAGCGCCGCGTCACCTGGCTCGGGGCCGGAGACATGATCCAGGCGTGGGAGAAAGGGGTGGCGTTCTGTCGCGACGTGGTGAAGGCCGGCGTCCCGGCCGAAGCGGACGTGGTAGTGACCAGTTGCGCCGGCTACCCGCTCGATACCACGTGGTACCAGGCCGTGAAGGGCTTGACCGGTGCGTTACCCATCGTGAAGCAAGGGGGAACGATCGTCCTCGCGGCAAGTTTGTCGGAAGGATTAGGCAGTCCGGAGTTCCAGACACTCTTGAAGGAAAACCCCGACCTCGACGCGTTCAAGAAGAAAATCATGGGTTCGGACTACTTCATCATGGATCAATGGCAATTGGAGGAGTTCGCCAAGGTTGTGGCGAAGTGCAGGGTCAAGGTTGTCACCCAGGGCTTATCGGACGCCGTACTGAAAAACTGTCATGTCGAACCCGCGAAGAGCGTCGAGCACGCGGTGGCCGAGTCGCTGGCCGAGTACGGCCCCGCCGCCACGCTCGCCGTCATTCCGAAGGGGCCGTACGTGTTGCCGTATGTATTGGGTGCGTAGCCCGACTGTTTTTTTCGTTCCCGTTGGAGGACTCTTATGCGAACAGTTGCTGCCCTGTTCGTCGTTGCGGTCTGGTCCGGGATTGCCCCGGGCCAAACGAAAAACAATGGGCACACGCTCTCACTCGCCGACGGCACGAAGCCCGCGGCCGGGATGCTGGCCGATGTGGCGTGGCTCGCCGGGAACTGGGCCGGGCCCGGGCTCGGCGGTCAGTGTGAGGAAATCTGGACCCCGCCATTGGCCGGGTGTAAGGAAATGATGGGCATGTTCCGCTGCGTTCGGGATGGGAAGATTGTCATCTCGGAACATTGTGTATTGTGTGAATCGGAGGGGTCGATCGTGTTGAAGATTCGCCACTTCGACCCGGCGTTTAACGCCCGGGAAGAGAAAGACAAGCCGACGACATTTAAGCTGGTGAAACTCGACAAGGGTGCGGCATACTTCGACGGCCTGACCATCCAGAAGACAAACGCCGGTTGCACGTTCTACGTCGCCCTGCACACGAAGAACGGCCTCCGCGAGGCGAAATTCGAGTACAAGAAGGCGGAGGCGAAGTAAGAATTCATGCTGGAAGTCCGCGCCGCTCTCGACATTGTCCTCCGCCACGTGAAGCCGTTGCCGGCAGTGACCGCTCGGCCGGTTCTCGGCGACGTGTTGGCCGAGAACGTCGCTGCCGACCGCGACTCGCCGCCATTCACCAAATCGGCGATGGACGGCTACGCGGTGCGGGCGGCGGATTGTCAGAATTCGGCAGCGATCCTTCACATCATCGACGAGGTCGCCGCCGGAGACACACCGGGGAAATCGGTCGGTCCGGGGGAGTGTGTGCGGATTTTCACCGGGGCACCAATACCCGACGGAGCGGATGCGGTGGTGATGGTCGAGAAGACGGAGACGATCGACCATGGCCGGGTGCGGGTCGACGAAGCGGGAGTACATGCCGGGGTGAACGTCATTCCGCGTGGAATTGAAATGCAGGCGGGGGAAGTGGTGCTGCCGGCCGGGACCGTTTTGACTCCCGCAGCCATAGGTCTTCTCGCGGGGATCGGCCGAGCGTCCGTTGCGACGGTGCCGGCACCGAAAGTGAACATCCTGGCCACGGGCAATGAATTGGTCGACGTGACGGAGGTTCCCGGCCCGGGTCAGATTCGCAACAGCAACGGGCCGATGATTGCGGCGTTGGCGACCCGGGCCGGGGCGGTCGCCACGCACCTTGGGATCGTGAAGGACGACCCGCGGGAGTTGACGGCCCGTATTCGGGCGGGGCTGGAGGGGGCAGCCGGCCTGATTCTGGCCGGCGGCGTCTCGGCCGGGGCGGCCGACCTCGTGCCCGGCGTCCTAGCCGAACTTGGCGTGACGACGCACTTCCACCGCGTCCGACTCAAGCCGGGGAAACCGCTGCTTTTCGGCACGATCGGCGACAAGTTCGTTTTCGGTTTGCCCGGAAATCCGGTCAGTGCGTTCGTCTGCTTTGCGTTGTTCGTCTGCCCCGCGATCCGGGCACTGGCCGGGCACGCCGATCCGGGTCCGCACCTTCAACCGCTGCCGTTGGCCGGGCCGCTGGCAACGACGAACGATCGCCCAACGTATTACCCTGCCAAGCTCTTTGCCGAGGGAAAAGTCACCCCCCTGCCCTGGTTCGGCTCGGCCGATTTGCGGGCGATGCTTGCGGCCGACGCCCTGCTCGCGCTACCCGCCGGATCGGTTTCGCTACCCGCCGGTCATGTCATGGACGTCCTCGTCCTGTAAGACAATCGGGCGAAGCGGTGCCCGGCCGAACCGAAAGGTATCCGGTCAGGCCGAAGCCATCTCCCGGAAGGATTCCATGAAGCTCCTCGTCTTTCTTCCGCCAATCCTGTCCGGGCTATTACTCTGGACCGCGTTCTTTCCGCTCGACCTCGGGCCGGTTGGGTTCTTTGCCCTCGCTCCGCTCCTGACTCTCGTTCGGGCCGAAGGCGTCGGAGCCTGGCGGCGGTTCGCGGCGGGGTACTGCGGCGGGCTGGCGTTTTTTATTCCCGCGTTGCAGTGGATCCGGGTCGCCGATCCGGCCATGTATGCAGCCTGGATCGGGCTGTCCCTCATCTGCGCCCTCTATTGGCCGATCGGAATCGCCCTGCTGCGGCGGCTCGACCGGCTGCATAAGCCACTCCTCTGTCTAACGACTCCGGTCGTCTGGGTCGCGCTCGAGTATTTTCGAGCCCACTTCCCCACCGGGTTTCCTTTCCTGAAGTGGATTCATTGTCATCAATACGTCGGATTCGGCTGGTATTTCCTCGGCTATACACAACACGCGTTCAACCTGTTCATCCAGGCTGCGGACGTTGGCGGCGTTTATTTGATTTCCGCGGCCGTGGCGTCGGCGAACGGGGCCGCGGCCGAATGGCTGTTGCGGCTGCCCGTCGTCCGACGGATCTGCAACCTGCCCCCGCGCCCGCCGGAGGTGGGCTTCGCCCGCGAGTTCATCGCCACGGCCGTGGCCGGGTTCGCGGTCGCCGCCCCGTTCTGCTACGGACTGATTCGCACGCAGCACCCGCCGTTCGCGGCAGGGCCCCGCGTTGCCGCAATTCAGGCGGACGTCGGCCAGGATGCCAAGATGACGAACCTCGACGGGCTGTTCGAACGGTACAACCGCCTCTGCCTGGGCGTCGCGGCCAGGGCGGACCTCGTCGTCTGGCCCGAGACGTGTTACCCGTTCGAATGGTGGACGATCGGGCCGGAACCCGCAGCGCAAGCCGAAAACCCCGTTTTGAGGAACGGGCCGGTGAGTCGGGCGTGGGTGAAGTATTTCGCGACGGGGGAAGCGGTGGGTATCCGGAAGCCCGACGTCGAATTCGCTGGGCCGTGGAAAACGAACGTCCTGCTCGGATTGAACGGGTACGAATGGAATGGAAAGCGGGTTGTTCCGTCAAATACGGCCATACTCGTCGACCGCGACGGGGACGCCCAGGGGCGGTACGACAAGATGCATCTGGTGCCGTTCGGCGAGTACGTCCCGTTCCGCGAAACGTTTCCGTGGCTGCAGAAGTTCACGCCGTATAAACACGACTATTCCTGCCGGCCGGGGGAGACGTTCACCCGTTTCCCGCTCGCCGTGGGAGACCGCCAATACACGTTCGGCGTGTTGATTTGCTACGAGGACAGCGACCCGCAGTTGGCCCGCCGGTACGCCGAGCCGGTCGGGGACGAGAAGCCGGTCGATTTCCTGGTGAACATCTCGAACGACGGTTGGTTCAAGGGGACCGAAGAGCACGAGGGGCACTTGGCGATCTGCCAGTTCCGGGCGGTCGAAGCCCGGCGGAGCGTGATCCGGGCGGTGAACATGGGCATCTCGGCCGTGATCGACCCGGACGGGAAAGTGGTCGATTTGCCGGCCGGAACGTGGGCCACGTCCAAGAAGATGGACGGATACGTGATCCAGAAGGTGCCGATCGACACGCGGGGTAGCTACTATGCCGACTTTGGCGACTGGCTGCCGGGGACGTGTTGGGGATTGATCGCGATCGGTTGGATTGCCTCTCGGCGAAAGAGGTCTTAAGTCCCGCGAGTCGGATGGCATGGCCTTGCACATCTTTCCCCAACTTGCTATTCCCCCGCCGTACCGTAACCGGTCCGGCGGGAGGATTCGTCATGGCTCGATGCGCAGGTGTATTGATCTTTCTGGTCGCACTCGCTTCTGCCCGCGCCCAGCAATCACAACCGACCGCCCTCCGCTTCGCCTGGAAGCCGGGGCAGACGCTGTCATTCGTCGTGAATCAAACGACGACCGTTGCGGAAACGCTCGCCGGCGAATCGGAGGACAAGCCGACGACGAGCACGACCGCGACGAAACTGACCCTGACGCGCACGTGGACTGTCAAAGATGTGGATGCGGCGGGCTCGGCCACGCTGGACATGGCGATCACCGCGTTCCGGCAGGAAACGACCCGCACCGCGTCCGGAACGGGCGGCAAACCGGCGCCGGCCGACGTGCTCGATTCCGCCAACCCCGCCGACCGGGCGAAGCTGCCATTCCTCGGCAAAACGATGGTTACGACCAAGGTAGACGCCCGGGGTCAGGTCGCGGACGTGAAATCGGAAGCGGGCGACGCTGCAGCGGCCCGGCTTAAGGCCGAACTGCCCTTCCGCGTGGTGTTACCGGCCGAGGCGGTTGCCGTGGGAGCGAAATGGGACCGCCCGTTCGCCGTCAAACTCGACCCGCCGCAGGGGACCGGTGAAACCTACGAATTCACCCAGTCGGCCACGTTCCGCGGGGTGAATCAGGGGTACGCCGTCATCGCCCTGACGACCGCCCTCAAAGCCGCACCGAAATCCTCCGGTGAACTTCTTCCCCTCATCCCCTCTCTGTGGGAGGGGGACGTGTTTGTGAACCTGCAAACAGGCTCCTACGCCGGGGCGAAGCTGACGGTGAAGAAGGAGATCCCGAATCATCTGGGGGTAGGGTCGAAGTTCGTGTACACGAGTGAATACACCGAGGCGGTCGCGGCCGGGAAGTGATTACTCCTCGTTCCCTTGCACCCCGTGGGATGGAAGTCCGGGATTGAATTGATTTCACTTGCCGGGAGGGTTTCCTATCGCTTGAAAAAAGGGGCGGCCCTTGCTGCCCCGGGGGTGAGGGCGTAAATTACGGCGTGCGGAACTATGCGGGTGTAACTCAGTGGTAGAGTACCTCGTTGCCAACGAGGTTGTCGTGGGTTCAAGTCCCATCACCCGCTCTTAGCCGTGCCCCGGGAGCCGAGCCGACCGAGGCCGTGGGGGTTTTGAAACCCCCGTCCGGCCGAGGGCTGCTCGGCTCCGTTCGTTTAGACGCCTGAAGGAGTCGCCATGGCGACCGACACGAAGACCGATTCGATTACCGCGCCGGACGCGGTCATCACCAAGCTGCCGCAGACGGTCGAGATCAAGGACGCGGGGCCGTGCAAGAAGCACGTCAAAGTGACGATTGCCGAGGAGGCGATCCAGGCCCGCTTCGACGAGAAATTCAGCGACCTGGTGCTGAACGCGACCGGGATCGTGAACGGATTCCGGCCGGGGAAGGCCCCGCGGAAAATGATCGAGAAGCGGTACCGTCCCGAAGTCTCGGCCGAAATCAAATCGGAATTGCTGATGGCGAGCCTGGAACAGCTCGCGGACGAGCAGCAAATCTCCCCGCTCGCCCCGCCGGAACTCGATCCGAACACGATCGTCGTGCCCGAGACCGGGCCGTTCATTTACGAGTTCAGCATCGAAGTCCGGCCGGAATTCGACCTGCCGCCGTACAAGGGATTGAAGCTCCGCCGCCCGACGCACACGTTTAACGAGAAAGACGTCGCGAAGACGAGCCGGCGGCTCCTCGAACCGTACGGAAAAGTCGTTCCGAAACCGGGCGACAACCCGGGCGCGGCACTCGACGACGTGATCGTCGCCGACGTGACCATCCTCCGCGACGGCAAAGACCTGAACACCATCGAAGGTGTGCGGGTGAAGGTCGAGAAACGGCTGGCGCTGCCCGACGGCGTGGCCGAAGATTTCGGCAAAGAAATCGGCGGAGCGAAGGCCGGCGAGACGCGGAACGTGGACATCACGCTCTCCCAGGAAATCGCGAACGAATCCTTCCGCGGGCAAAAGGTACAGGCGGCGTTCAAAGTCAAATCCGTCAACGTCATCGAGCAACCCGAACTCACGCCGGAAATCCTCGGGGCTTTTGGCGTCCGGTCGGAAGAGCAATTCCAGGAACTCGTCCGCAGCCGGCTCGACCGCCAGCTCGAATACCTCCAACGGCAGACTGCCCGGTCCGAGGTGCTCAAGACACTGGCCGCCAATGCGAATTGGGAACTGCCGCAGGATCTTCTCCGCCGCCAGGCCCGACGGACGCTGGCCAGGCGGGTCATGGAAATGCGGCAAAGCGGTATGACCGACGACCAGATTGCCGGCCGGCAACGGGTCCTCCAGAACGACGTGATCCGCACCACCGCCGCCGCGTTAAAAGAACACTTCGTCCTGCAAAAGATTGCCGAACTCGAGAAGATCGAGATTGAGGACATCGACATCGAAAACGAGATCGAGGCGATCGCCGAGAGATCGGAGGAAAGTTACCGCAAGGTCAAGGCCCGTCTGGAGAAGGACGACCTGATCGAAGCGTTGGCCACGGAACTGTTGGAGCGGAAGGCACTCGACCACGTCCTCAACGAAGCAACGTACGAGGATTACGAGATGAACCCGACGGAAGACCAGGAAGGCGAAGTGTCGACGATGGAGGGCCAGGCGATCACCGATGCGGATGCCGCCGCCCCGGCTGCGGTTGAAGCTCCGGCCGCCGGTTGACCGCCTGCGTAGCATAGGAATGAGGCACGCGGGGGGGCGTTCGCCCCCCGATTTTTTTCGTAACGGAAAGGCCCAACTTATGTTCCAGCCATTCGACCCGTTGGCGATGGCCGGCCCCGTTTCCCCGCAATTGCAGCGGTCCCGCGAATACTCCCGTCAGCGGATGATGACGCTTGGCGACCTGCTTTTGGAAAGTCGGATCGTGTTCATCGGCAGCTCGCCCGAAACCGGAGGCAGCCCGGTCATCACCGACTACCTCGCCAACCTGACCATCCAGAAAATCCTCTTCCTGGTCACCGAAAATAAGTCCGCCGACATCCACATGTACATCAATTCCCCCGGCGGGTCGGTGTCGGCCACGCTCGCGCTTTACGACTGCATGCAATTCGTCGAATGCTCGATCAACACGTATTGCATGGGCCTGGCCGCCAGCGGGGCGGCGATCTTGCTTGCCGCCGGGGCAAAAGGCAAGCGGTTCGCCCTGCCGAACTCGAAGGTCATGATCCACCAGCCCTACGGCCAGGTCGGCGGGCAGGTCTCGGACATCGAAATCCAGGCGACCGAAATACTGAAGGAACGGGACCGCCTGAATCATATTCTGGCCTCGCACACCGGACAGACGGTGGAGGCGATCGCCAAGGAAACCGACCGGGACCGCTATTTCACCGCGGCGGAAGCGAAGGAATTCGGCCTGGTGGACGACGTGCTGGCCAAACCGGTCGAGGTAAAGAAGTAACGATTTTAACGAGTGGGGGAAGTAAGTCCCCCGTTCCGGTCGCACCGGCGTTGTCCGTTCATCGGGGGGCGAACGCCCCCCATCCGCCGGACCGGCCCCGACCGACCATAACCTTTCACTCACCCCCGGACCGGCCGCCGATACCAGACGCGCGGCCGTCCGTTAGGAGGATCGAACGATGCCGCTGATTCCCATGGTCATCGACAATAAGGGCCGCGAGGAACGGGCCTACGACATTTACAGCCGGCTGTTAAAGGACCGGATCGTCTTCCTTCAGGGCGTCGTGCAGGACGACATGGCCAACCTGATCGTCGCCCAGTTGCTGTACCTCCAGTTCGAGGACCCGAAGGCGGACATTCACCTGTACGTCAACAGCCCAGGGGGGAGTGTCTCGGCCGGCATGGCGATATACGACACCATGCAATTCATCACCTGCCCGGTGGCGACCTATTGCATGGGCATGGCCGCCAGCATGGGGGCGGTGCTGCTCACCGCCGGGGCCGCGGGCAAGCGGTTCGCCCTGCCCAATGCCCGAATCATGATCCACCAGCCGCTCGCCGGCATGGAAGGGACGGCCACCGAGATTCAGCTCCACGTGAAGGAGTTCCTGAAGACGAAGAAGCGGCTGAACGAGATCCTGCTCAAGCACACGGGGAAATCGCTGGAGCAGATCGAGAAGGACACCGACCGCGATAACTTCATGGAGTCGAAGGAAGCGAAGGAGTACGGACTGATCGACGCGGTGTTGGAACACATGCCGGCGACCATGGCTCGCCGGCCAGAGTGATTGTGAATTCGGTGGGTCGTCGCCCGCAAAGCCGGCTCGACCCACCCTACGGAAGACCACCAGGGACGGATGGGAACCGCAGGACCGAGGACGAATGCGACGAACCGGCCTTCCCGGGGAATTCTCCCCAGATTGTGCCGGTCTTTGCTCATTGGAATCGTGGCTCTGACCGGTTGCCGATCGAACAATCGGTACGATTCGATCGAAGCCGAGTTGCGGACGCGAAATCGGGAGCTGGAAGAAGCCCGAGCCGAGTTGCAGAACGCGAAACTGCTGGGCGGGGCCTATCAACGAGCGGGGGAATGTGGCGTGTCGGGACCGGCCGCCGAGCCCCGGGGCCAGGCGCCGCTTTCCGTCCGGACCATCAAACTCGGCTCCGGCACCGGCGGCTTGGACGTGGACGGCAGGCCGGGCGACGAGGCGTTACAAGTCGTCCTCGTTCCGGCCGACGAAGACGGCTCGGCCATCAAGGTGCCGGGCCGGGTTCAGGTGACGGCGTTCGAAATCTCCCGATCCGGATTGAAGACGCCGATCGGTCTCTGGGACGTGCCGCCGGAAGTGTTGCACAAGCACTGGAAATCGGGCCTTTTGACGACCGGATACGTGCTGGTCCTCCAATGGGACCGCCCGCCGACGACGGAGAAGTTGCGAATCCTGGTTCGCCTCACCACCCTCGATGGCAGGACGTTCGAAACGGATAAAGATGTGAACGTGACGCCCCTGCCCGGATTGGGACCGAGACCGGGCGTTGAAGAACTGCCGCCCCCGGCCATCGTGCCCGAGAACCCGAAGAAGCAGGCGGCCATACTACTTCCTGCCAGACCCGGATAACACCGGGGGATGGTTTCTTGTGAAAACCCCCAAAATCAAAAGCATGGCCATACTCATCGGCTTCAACCCGGTGGGAAATTGTGTGTATAGTGACATTCTCGAATTGTCGGACTATTACGACGGGGAGCATGTTTGGGACAAGGCTGCGCCGGTCAAGAGGCTCAAGCTCCAACGTGTAAAAGGTTACCTGTTCGACGCTGACGGAAACTTAGACCAGGAATTTGAAAGCGTCTTCGACTTGTCCACAGGCATATTCTCAAGTGGGCGAGTCAGATATGCGGACGGTACAGAGCGAATAGATCCACCAAAGGAGGGCTAACCGATCACCCCCCTTTCCCACTTCGACGAATCCGGTGCCCCCCGCATGGTGGATGTGGACGAGAAGGCGGAAACGCACCGCTCCGCGACGGCATCCGCCGTCGTCCGCATGGCTGCTTCGACGCGCAAACTCATTCTCGATAAGCAACTCGCCAAGGGGGACGTGGTCGAAGTCGCCCGGCTCGCCGGGATCATGGGAGCAAAGAAGACGGCCGATCTGATTCCCCTCTGCCACCCCTTGCCTCTCACGTCGGTTACGCTTGATTTCCGGCCCGAAGGGGACGACGGCCTGCGAATTGAGGCCACTGCCCGGGTTTTTGGACGGACGGGTGTTGAAATGGAGGCCCTGTCTGCGGTTAGCATTGCGGCCCTCACGGTGTACGACATGGCGAAGGCGGTCGATCGGGGCATGACGATCGAACGAATACGCCTCGAATCGAAGTCCGGGGGCCGGTCCGGCGACTTTCGCCGGGAAAACTGATCCGATTATTCACCACGGAGGGCACAGAGAACGCAGAGAAAACTCAGGCTATAAAGAATGGATTTTTGACATTGGTTTCTCCTCTGCGTTCTCCGCGCCCTCTGTGGTGAAAATCTTCGGGCTAACCGGGGGCGAACCGTGACGGCGATGCTCGCGAACGGCAAACTTTCCAGCCGACCCACCGCCCTTCCCTTTGGCCCGGTCCAATCGGACCTCGACGCGGCCGACCGCATCTTTTCCGCGACGCTTGCAGAATATCGGCATCCGATCGCTCCGCTGGTGCAACACCTGAAGTACTACCGCGGCAAACGGCTCCGCCCGGCCGTGCTGTTATTGGCCGCGAAGGCCTGCGGGGGAATTCGCCCCGCCCACCACACCCTCGCGGCTGCGGTCGAAATGATTCACACCGCCACGCTGGTTCACGACGACGTGCTGGACGGGGCCGAGGTCCGCCGGCACGTGCAGACCATTCACGCCGGGTGGGGCGAGAAGACGGCGGTGCTCATGGGCGACATGCTCTTCACCCACGCGTTTCATTTGACGAGCACTGTGGACGGCCGGGCGTGTGCGTTGATCGGCGAAGCGACCAACCGGGTTTGTGCGGGAGAACTGAGGCAAGTGCGCGAACGGGGAAATCTGAACCTGACCGAAGCCGATTATTTCGCGATGATCGAGGGGAAGACGGCCGCCTTGACCGAGTGTTGCGGCCGGCTCGGGGCCGAGTACGCTGGGGCGACTCCCGCAGTCGCCGACAGGTTTGCCCGTTACGGCCGCAACCTCGGCCTCGCCTTCCAGGTCGCCGACGACCTGCTCGACCTCACCGGCGACGAAAACGCCATCGGGAAAACCCTTGGCACCGACCTCGCTCAGCAAAAGTTGACTTTACCTCTGATTGACTGCTTGAACCGACTTCCCTCGAACGAGGCCGAGGAATTGCGAAGCCACCTGCGAGACGCGTCGGAAGTCGAAGTGGATCGCATTTTGGAAGCCATGACCCGGACCGGGTCGCTCG
Source organism: Fimbriiglobus sp. (assembly GCA_036493815.1). Taxonomy (GTDB): domain Bacteria; phylum Planctomycetota; class Planctomycetia; order Gemmatales; family Gemmataceae; genus DASXPC01. Next base: position 30,268 of record DASXPC010000190.1, read on the forward strand.
TCTACGCGAAGAAGAAGGCCGAGGATTTCGCCCGGAAGGCGAAGCAGGAATTGGCCGGGCAGCCGGCGAGCGATTGTAAGAACGTTCTGGAGTTACTAGCTGACTGGTCGATTCGGCGGAGTGCGTGATAATCCCCACATGACAATTGGCAAACACTTCGACGCCCGCACAACGGCACCGGTCGGTACCGAACCCCCGTCGGTTGCCCTCTTCGCCCCCGGCGATGCCTGTCTTCGGCAGATCGTCCACCGCTTCGCCTCGGCCCACAATACGGTCGACGTGTGCGTCTTCACCATCACCGACGACCGCATTACCCGGGCCTTGTTGACCGCCCATCGCCGGGGCGTCAAACTCCGCGTACTGACCGATAACGACAAGACATTCGACCGCGGCTCAGATATTGATGAGATCGAGAGGGCCGGGGTGCCGGTGAAGGTGGATCGGACGCCGTTTCACATGCATCATAAGTTCGCCCTGTTCGATCGGGCCCGGCTCGTCAACGGCAGCTACAACTGGACCCGCGGTGCGGCCGAACAAAACATGGAGAACCTGATCGACACGGCCGACCCGAGTCTGGTCGATGCGTTCGCACTGCACTTCGAAGAATTGTGGAAGAAGCTCTAGGAAAATTGCGGGGCACGCTTCTCAACCTGCCCCACATTCCTTACGGTTTGACTGCCTTCGTCGAACGGGCCGGCTTGGCGAACCGCGTGCGGAGGCGAATCCCCGTCGGGCGCGACGGCGGCCGGTCGGCGAGATCGCCCCGGAGTTGCTGGGGCAGGTCCGACGGGTCCTTCATTTCCATGCTGAAGTATGCGATTTCCAGCGAGTGAATCGGCATGTCCCCGGAATAGCCCTGGAACTGAAAACCGGTGATGCGGACGTCTTCCATCACCGCGTGGAATTTCTCGGTCGTGTGGTTGGGGTTTAAAGCAACCAGCGAGGCGGATCGGTATCGGCGGTGTCGAAGGCAGGCGATTTGCAGCGTCGTACTGATCCGCCCGACGGGCATCGTCATCGTGGCGAGGTGGGTCGGTCGGTTCTGACCGAACTCCCCTGCCCCGCCGAACGAAAACCAAAATAGGTCCATCCATCCGAAATATCGGGGATTCTTGCAATCCCCCAAAAGCCCATCGATTTGAAGCATCAGGCCAGGATTGCTCATTCGGATCCCCTTATGAGATAAGGGGATTCTATCGTTTCGTGCCGCAAGATGGGAAATTTGGTGGACTTTTCCCGTCGAAACGGGCCATGCGAGGCGTCAAAAGGGGCAGGAAATCAGCCTTTGGGTGCAGTTTTGCCTGAATTCCCACTTAATCACCCAGATCCAAAGAAAAGCATCGAATCTACCCAGACCGGTAAGGAAGATTGGATGACAAAAGCCTCGTCCAATTGTTGGATTCATCTGATGCATCGAAAGGGTCGTCAACAATTCGTCCACTTCTTCGTCTGTGAAAAATTTCCTCCAAAGTCTTACGTACTCGGAAAACTCGCAGACCCGGTGGCGTCCGGCGAGTCGTTAATACGTCTCGGCGGTTTCGTCTGCGTACCACCCTTTTGGCACGCCGTGATATTCGTTTAGGGAAATCTGTCGGCCCATGTCATGAAAGGGCCAACAATGCTCGTCATTGGTCATGACGGGTTCCACCGCGGATGCGACATCCTACTACACGAGGGACAAGTCCCGGTCGGTCCTTGTTCGGGATTGCTTTTGTGACCGCGCGTCCTGACAATCGACCCTGTCACCCCTCCCTTACGAGATTGATCATGGGCCGGTTTGCAGCGTGTTGGGTCGTGCTGGGGATCGTTTCCGTTTCCTCGGCCCAACCGCCGGCCGACCCGGTCGCGGCGTACTCGAGAAAAGGCAGTCGCGGGGAAACGGTCGATGCGACGCTCGCCAAGCTTGGGTTGCCCCACCTCACCGGCTCCTGGCACTACGCCGGCCCGTTCGACAACTCGACCCGCAACGGCTTCGACACGGTTTACCCGCCCGAAAAGAGCGTGGACCTAAAAGCAACCTTCACCGGCAAGGGGGACGTCAAGTTCGGGTGGAAAGAGTTGAGGAGGTTTACGCCGGGCGTGTCGCGGGACCTGGCCGCCCTCTTCCCGCGTGACCAGCGTTCGAACGCGGTGATCTATCTCTACGGAGAAATCGATAGTGCGAAGGATTTCAGTCTCCCCGTGTACTTCGGGGCCGACGACGGGCTGGTGGTCTGGCTGAACGGCAAGAAGCTGGTGAGCGAAGACCAGGAGATTCCACACTCACTTTACCAATACCCGGCAGAGCTGAAGTTGAAGGCTGGGAAGAACCAGCTTTTGCTGAAAGTCACTCAGTTCGGCGGCGGGTGGGAAGTGAGCGTGAGCCCGGAATTTCCGGCCACGGTGGCGGCTTCGGTGCGGAAGCTCTTGGATCGGGATTTCCCGCGGGACGGCGGGGGTGCCGTGGCCTCGGCCGAAGAGGCCAGGTACTACAAGATGACGACGTTCCACCCGCCGGCCGAAAGCGTGTTCGAAGTCGGCGGACTCGGCTTCCGACCCGACGGCAAACTCCTCGTCTGCACCCGCCGCGGAGACATCTGGCTCGTCCACAACCCGACAGCGGCCAATCCCGATTTGGCGACCTACACCCGCTTCGCCACCGGACTCCACGAAGCCCTCGGCATGTGCGTCGAATCGAACAACGTTGTGTACGTGGTGCAACGGCCCGAACTTTCGAAACTGACCGACGTCGACGGGGACGGCGTGGCCGACAAGTTCGAAACGATTTGCGACAAGTGGGGCGTTTCCGGCGACTACCACGAATTCGCCTTCGGCCCCGCCCGGGACAAGAACGGCAACTTCTTCGTCACCCTCAACGTCGGCTTCGGCGGCGGGCACCAGTCCAAAGCCCCCTGGCGCGGCTGGTGCGTGAAGGTGTCGCCGGACGGCAAACTCGAACCCTGGGCGTACGGTCTCCGCTCCCCCAACGGCATCAACTTCGCCCCGGACGGCGAACTCTTCTACTGCGACAACCAGGGCGAATGGGTGGCAACGAATAAGCTGTGTCACATCCAGAAGGGGAAATTTTACGGCCATCAGGCGGGGCTGCGGTGGATTCCCGAATCGCCGTTCGCCGCCACGGCCAAATCCCGTGTCGCCAGCGGCATGATGTACGACGGGCAGAAGGGGCCGAACCGGAACAGTCCCAGCGGCATTCCCGAAGTCGAACCGCCCGCCATCTGGTTCCCATATGGGCGAATGGGACAATCCACGAGCGAACCGATCTGGGACACCACCAACGGAAAGTTCGGTCCGTTCGCCGGGCAGTGCTTCGTCGGC
>DASXPC010000191.1:0-38935 GCA_036493815.1 Fimbriiglobus sp.
CACCCAAGCCGATCTTGGTTCCTGTCGGACGGTAAACAAGTACCTCAAAAGGTTGATTCCCATGATGCGGTTTATCCCCTGGCACCAGGCATCGTTACTGGTGCTGACACTACTCACGGCAAATGGGGCACACGGCGGACAACTACCAGCCGGTGAAATGAATGAACCGTGGCTGCAACCATATTCCGGCCCAACCCGGGCAGACGTCGATGCTACGACATTGGACGGCAAAGTCCTTTGCGGCTATCAGGGGTGGTTCAACACACCCGCAGATGGAACCAACTTCGGCTTCACACACTGGGGCCAAGGGTTGGGACGACCGGACGGCGGGCGGTTCACCGTCGACATGTGGCCTGACGTTTCGGAATACGATCCAAAAGACCTCTGCGAAGTACCGGGCCTGAAACTGCCCGACGGTTCCCCGGCCAAACTTTATAGTGCCTTCCGCAAAGGACCGGTGCTGCTTCACACCAAGTGGATGCGGCAGTACGGCATCGACGGCGTCTTCGTTAGCCGGTTCGTCGGCGAGGCGGCCAGTCGAACCCGGAGCCGGCACGTCAATACGGTACTCGCCAACATCCGCGAGGGGTGCCACCGCGAGGGGCGGGTCTGGGCGATGATGCTCGATCTGTCGATGGGCCGACGGCCGAACACCGCGGCCGTCATCAACGACTGGAAATTCCTGTGCGACAAGGTCAAGGTCCGCGAAGATTCGCGGTACCTCCATCACGACAAAAAACCGGTGGTGCTCCTCTGGGGCCTGGGGTTCAAGGACCGCAACTGGACCCCGGAGCAGGCGAGGGAGCTAATCCAGTTCTTCAAGGACGACCCGAAATACGGCCGCGTGTACCTTATCGGCGGCATCGATCCGTTGTGGCGGACGCTCCGCGGCGAATCGCGGACGGAGCCGGAGTGGATCAAGATTTACCGGTCGTTCGACGCGATCAGCCCGTGGGACGCCGGGCGGTACCGCAATGAGGCCGGGATGGAGCGGTTCCGCAAAACCGCCTGGGAAGGGGACTTGGCCGAGTTGAAGGGGGCCGGCAAAGGTTACATGCCGACCGCGTTCCCCGGCTTCTCCTGGGACAACCTGAAGCGAGCAAAGCCGGGTTCGACCAACATCCCACGGAAGAAGGGCGAGTTCTATTGGAAGCAGTTCGCCATCTTCCGCACCCTCGGCGTTAAGACGATCTTCGTCGGGATGTTCGACGAAGTGGACGAGGGCACCGCCATTTACAAGGTTACCGACCAGACGCCGGTGGGAAAACACTTTGTAACTTACGAAGGTTTGCCTTCGGATTATTACCTGAAGCTGACCGGGGCAGCCACGCAAATGATCCGCGGCACCGCACCGTATTCGGAGAAGATCCCGGCGAAACTGCCGGAGCCGGTGAAGGACTAAGGCGCTTGCTTCAACGATTTAACTGGCCCATCGTCTTACCCAAACTGCCTTGCAGCCGAAAGTCAACGTCGATATGGTTCGCGCGATGTTGGGGGCACTCTATCGTCGCCGGAATATCGAAATGTGGTGGCGGAAACTACTTGCAGTCGGGCTGTTCGCCATTGCCGTCTGGTTTGGGTCGACGGCATTGGCCGACGACCAACCGATACGGCAACCCGATGCGTCCGTACAGGCAAGCCCATCAACCTCACCGTCCTTTACCGACCTTCTGACTCAACCACCGAAATTCGAACTTCGCGGCCGGATTGAAGTCGATGCCCAACTTCCGAGTCAGTCGGCAGCGAGCCAGGCCCAGGTGGGTGATTTGCAGGGGGGTTTCGGATTTCGTCGGGCCCGAATCGGTGCGCAGGGAGAAATCGACCCTTCCACGCGGTGGGTTGCCGAGGTCGATTTCGCGGGGGGAAGTGTCAAACTCAGAGACATGTACGTTGGGCTTACAGCGGTTCCCGTGCTTAGCGAGGTCCGGACCGGATTCCTTCGCGAACCGTTCAGCCTGGAGGGGGCCACCAGTTCGCGATTCATCACGTTTCTGGAGCGATCGCCGCTCAATCAGCTCGACCCGACCCGAAACTGGGGCCTGGCCGGGTACTGGCGATCGGAAGACGAACGGATGACGGCCGCACTGGGCGGGTTTCGGGACGGGACGACGAGTAGCGGTGTGAGTACCGGGAACGGGAACGCGTGGGCGGTAACGGGTCGGGTGACGGGCTTGCCGGTCGACGATCCCGACGATACGTCCTTTCGTCTGGTTCACCTCGGTTCCGCGATCTCGCTCCGGCAGCCTGCCGACAACACCGTAACGTATAAATCCAATCCCCAGAGTAATCTGCTCGACGTGTCCGACAACCCGGCGTCGCCCCTGCTGCCCTCCATTACCATTCCCGCCAAGAGCCAGCAAATCTACAACCTGCAAGCCGCTGCAGTTTATGGACCGGTTTCCGTGCAGGCCGAATGGTTCGGAACGACGATTCAACAACCCGACGCCGGCGTCGTGTACTTTCACGGATTCTATATGTTCGGCAGTTTGTTTCTCACCGGCGAACACCGGGGCTACGATCGGTCGACGGCGGCCTTCGACGGCATTTCCGTCCGCCGCCCCGTCGTGAAAACATCGGGGGGGGTATCCGGCATCGGGGCCGTCGAACTCGCCGCCCGCTTCTCGGTTACCAATTTCATGTCGCCGAATCTGCCACCCCAACTGCTGGGGACGGGTTTTCGTTCGCCCGCCGGGGGGCTGCTATACGAGACCACGTGGGGGGTGAATTGGTACCTCAACGACTACACGAGAATCATGGCGAATTACACCCTTGCAATCCCGGACCTTCCCGGGATGCCGGAGTTGCCGGTGCACGTTTTCGGCATCCGCACGGCGATTTTCTGGTAGGCGGGGAAATGAAACGGAGGCCGCCTTTTGGACGGGCCTCCGAATTGATTGAACCAATCGTTAGAAATCGATCCGAAGCCGGACACCGGATGCCACGGACGCGGTCACATTTCCACGCACCGGGGTGACTACCTGGAAGTCGGAGGTCAGGTGGCACCACGGAGTAATAGCCATGTTGTAGAAGTACTCGACCCCTTGCTCGTCGCGCAGAGGAACAAAGCGTGGGGCGAGCGACTTGAACGAATCGCTCATGCCGGCGTAGAAGTACCCGAGGCCGAAGGTATCGTGCGGCCGGCGGGCGAGCGGGCTTGCCCCGCCGACGCCGAAATTCGCGAACCAGTGGATCGGGTTGGCATCGCCGTCGGTGATGCTGGCGTTGCCGAAGACGCCCCACGGCAGGGTGGAATCGCAGCCGAAATTTCCGAGCGTCTGATCGAACAAGTAGGTAACCGACCACGAACCGGTTTCCGTCGGGAGCACGGGCGCGGCACCCCGGAATTGTTGAACCAGGAAGAACGGCAGATCGTCGAGGGCCAGGTACTTGCTGTTGCTATACGACCCCAACACCCCCTGATGCCCTTTCAGTCCGAAGAACTGCGTCGGCACGTTCAACTGTCCAAAAATGGTCACACCACGGTCGAAGAAGGTGTCAAACCCGCTCACGGTCGGCGTGTTGTTCGGGTCGAGGACCATCGCGCTGATAATCGGTTCCTTGTCCTTCAAGACCACGAAACCGCCGCCAAAGGTCGAATACGGCACGGTTCGGGCGAGTGTTGGGGGAAGCACCATGGCCATGTTCATGAACCCGTTCAACCCCATCGCCCCGCCGGTGAACGGTTGGTTGTAACTGTCGGCCGTGTTGATTTTGCCTGCGAACAGCGCAAAATTTTCCGAAAGGGCCTGTGTCACTTTCACGCCGGTGAGGGCGGTCACGTACCCGTCCGGTTGTGGGACGGTTTGGCCGACGCTGATGGGGAAGAGCGCGCCGGTCAGTCCGTTGGCCGAGCGGCCGTAAATGGTTTCGCCGTGCAGGTCGACGAAGAGGCCTTCCCACAGGCCGACTTTCTGGCCGTCAAGGTGGAGTAAGTAATCCACCCGCCCGCCGTATTCGGCCTGGTGAGCCAAACCACCGCTAGTCACAGCTTGGCCGAACTGCGTCGTGTAGACGTTGAAGGTGATTCCGCAATCGCGGAGCTTGGACCGTGCCCCTCCCAGGTCTCCGAAAAGCACGGGCCTGTCGCACAAGGTTCCGGCATAGGACGGTAACGACGGGCAGGCCGGGGCGGCGCATTCCGGACATGGGGCAGCCGGGGTGGGGGCCACAGCCGTGGCAGCCGGCGGATTAGCCGCAGCGGCCGGCGGTTCAGCCGTGAGGGAAACGATCGGAGCGGGTTCCTGTCCGTATCCGTACGAACTGTATCCGCACACGGTCGCTGCAATGGCTGCCCAACGGGCGCGATGGAATCGAATAGCCATCCCAAGACCTCCTTGTCTTGTGAAGCTTTGTGTTCAAACTGGCGTTCGATGTCTTTGAATCGGACGGATTGCAGAGGAGCTAAACCTTTAGCAAGTTCTTCGGATAAACCTACCACGACGGGTGGTTAAGGTGTACCGGCTGTGACGGATTTCGGGAGAAACGGCCTTCGGTTTGGCAGACGGAAGGAGCTTCCGGCGAGCTATTTTTACCCAAAACCACTGACTGGTTGCCGAACTGTTTGAGCCTGCCTCATTGAAAAAAGCGTCATGGCTCAACCACCACCTCATCGCGTTGACTCTTGCCACTTTTGGATAGTGCAAAAAATGTCTTTCATATTGGATTGTCCTTACATAGCCTAAATCGTGGCCGGTAATCCGGTTGCCCACCTCTGCATTTCCACCAGGGACTAACCATGATCAAACGCTCGCACCTGATGTCAGCCCTTCTCGTAGGGATCGGTGTCGTGCTCGGCTGGGCCACGGCGTCCGGCAATCTCGTCTTATCCAGTCGGGCGGTCGCTTCCGTAAAAGCTTCTCCCGCGAACGCCCCCGACTTGCCCGTGTGCAAGTCCTGCTGCGACGCGGGCATCAACCCGGCGGAACTCGCCCTCGTCGCCGCCCACAACGAGAAAGTGGCCGCCAACGCGCAAAACGCCGGCAAGAAGCCGAACTTCATGTTCATCATGGGCGACGACATCGGCATGTGGAACATCGGCGCCTACCACCGCGGCATGATGGCCGGGCGGACACCGAACCTCGATAAACTGGCCAAAGAGGGCATGCTGTTCACCGATTACTACGCCGAAGCGAGCTGCACGGCGGGGCGGGCAAATTTCATCACCGGCATGCTGCCGATCCGCACCGGCATGACGACGGTCGGTCAGGCGGGGGCCAAGACCGGCCTCCCGGCCGAGGCGTGTACCATCGCCACCGCGCTCAAGGCACAAGGCTACGCCACCGGTCAGTTCGGCAAAAATCACCTCGGCGACCTCAACGAGTTCCTCCCCACCGTCCACGGGTTCGACGAATTCTTCGGCTACCTGTACCACCTCGACGCGATGGAAGACCCGGCGCACCCGAACTACCCGCAGGAACTGCTGAACGTGGTCGGCCCGCGGAACATGGTCCACTCCTGGGCGACGGACAAGGACGACCCGACCGTGATGCCTCGGTGGGGCAAGATCGGCAAGCAGAAGATAGAAGATGCGGGCACCCTCTACCCGAAGCGGATGGAGACGGTGGACGACGAAATTCGCGACTTCGCCTTGAAGTTCATCGAGAAGGCCAAGTCGGAGAACAAACCCTTCTTCTGCTGGCTCAACCCGACGCGGATGCACATCGTCACGCACCTGTCGCCGAAGTGGGAGGCGACCCGCAACTCGAAAAACGGTTGGTCGTTGCAAGAGGCCGGAATGGCCCAGCTCGATAACGACATCGGCCTCGTGATGCAGAAACTGAAGGACATGGGCGAGGACGACAACACCATCGTCGTGTTCACGACGGACAACGGGACCGAAGTCTTCACTTGGCCCGACGGAGGGACGACGCCGTTCTCCCAGTGCAAGGGGACGGTCATGGAAGGAGGGTTCCGGGTGCCGTGCATCGCCCGCTGGCCCGGTCACATCCCGGCCGGCGTCGTGGAAAACGGCCTCATGTCCGGAATGGACTGGTTCCCGACCTTCTGCACCGCCGCCGGCAACACCACCATCACGGCCGACCTGCTCAAGGGCCTGAAACTCGGCGACCGGATCTACAAGAACCACCTCGACGGCTACGACCAGACGGCCATGCTCACCGGCAAAGGCCCGTCCACCCGACACGAAATCTTCTACCTCGGCGAAAGTTCAATCGGGGCGGTGCGGATCGACGACTACAAGTTCCGCTTCATCGACCAACCCCAGGGCTGGCTCGGCGAAAAGACCCACGTGGACGTCCCGTACATCACCAACCTGCGGCTCGACCCGTTCGAGCGGATGGGCTGGCCGGGCAACGGGACGAAAGACGGGGCACAGGCCTACTTCGACTGGTTCAAGTACCAGTTCTGGCGGTTCGTCTTCGTCCAGCAGGTGATGGGCAAGGCACTTCAGACGTTCATCGACTACCCGCCGATGCAGCGCGGTGCGAGCTTCAACCTCGATGCCGTGAAGGCGGAGATGGCGAAGCGGATGGCCCAGGCCGAGTCGGCAAGCAAAGGCCCCGGCCAGTAATCCACTGTCCCGACGAGCGCCCCGAAGCCGGGGCGCTCACTTTTTTTAGCAAACCCCACACCCGATACCGAGATGCAGGATTGGTACTGGAGTGGGAGCTTCGTCCGAAATCCTGCATCATACACGAGGTGAAGAGTATGTGTTGTCGATCACGAATGCTGGCCGTGGCTCTTGTGGGTCTCGGTACTGCGCTCGGCTACGCCGCGGCGGCCGGCATTTGGAACCCATTCGACACGGCCTCGGCGGCCCCGACGTCGGTGACGAATGCCGTCGAAACGGCCGCCACACCGGCGGGTTGTACCGCACCCGACGTCCGGGCCGAGTTGCTCGCGCAAGTGGCGGCCCACAATTCGAAGGTGACCTTCCAGGCCGCCCAGACCGGCAAAAAACCGAACATCTGCATCATCTGGGGCGACGACATCGGCCAGAGCGACATCAGTGCGTATTCGATGGGATTGATGGGCTTCCACACCCCGAATATTGACCGTATCGCCAAGGAAGGGATGATTTTCACCGATTATTACGGCGAGCAAAGCTGCACCGCCGGGCGGGCGTCGTTCATCACAGGCCAGCACGGCATGCGGACCGGGCTGACGAAGGTCGGCATGCCCGGGGCCAAGGCGGGCATGCAAAAGGAGGATCCGACGATCGCCGAGTTGCTCAAACCGCTCGGGTACGCCACGGCCCAGATCGGAAAGAACCACCTCGGGGACCGGAACGAGTATCTCCCGACCGTGCACGGGTTCGACGAGTTCTACGGCAATCTCTACCACCTCAATGCCGAGGAAGAACCCGAGCACCCGGACTACCCAAAGGATCCGGCGTTCCGGGCCAAGTTCGGCCCCCGCGGCGTACTCGACTGCAAGGCGACGGACAAGGACGACCCAACCGTGGACCCGCGGTTCGGCAAGGTCGGCAAGCAGACGATCAAGGACACCGGCCCCCTGACCAAGAAGCGGATGGAGACGATCGACGACGACATCGCGGAGCGATCGGTGGACTTCATCAAGCGGCAGTCGTCGGCCGGCAAACCTTTCTTCCTGTGGGTCAACTTCACCCACATGCACGCCCGCACGCACCCCAAGCCGGCGAGCGTCGGTCAGGCCGGTCAGTGGCAGTCGATCTATCACGACGTCATGATCGACCACGACAAGAACGTCGGCACGGTACTTAAGGCCCTCGACGACGCGGGCATTGCGGACAACACGTTCGTCATGTACTCGACGGACAACGGCCCGCATATGAATTCTTGGTCGGACGCCGCCATGACACCCTTCCGCAACGAGAAGAACACGAACTGGGAAGGCGCCTACCGCGTCCCGTGCATGGTCCGCTGGCCGGGCAAAATCAAGCCGGGAAGTATTTCGAACCAGATCGTTTCGCACCTCGATTGGTTGCCGACTCTTGTCGCATTAGCCGGCGACCCGAACGTCACCCAGAAGCTGCTCGCGGGTGATAAGGTCGGGGACGTGACGTATAAAGTTCACCTCGACGGATATAATCTCGTACCGTACCTGACCGGTCAGGTCGATAAGAGTCCGCGAGACTCATTCATTTACTGCAACGACGATCAGCAGGTCGTCGGCTTGCGGTACGACAACTGGAAGCTGGTGTTCCTGGAGCAGCGGGCGCCGGGAACCCTGTTGGTATGGGCGAACCCGTTCACGAATCTCCGCGTGCCGAAGATCTTCAACCTCCGCACCGACCCGTACGAGCGGGCCGACATCACCTCGAACACGTACTACGACTGGCTGCTTGATCGAGCCTTCCTGCTCGTCCCGGCTCAGGCCTACATCGGCAAGTTCCTGGAGACGTTCAAGGAGTACCCACCGCGGCAGAAAGCCGACAGCTTTAACCTCGATTCGGTGATGAAAAAGCTGATGGAAAGCGGCGGGAGCAAGTAACACACCGGGCAGCCAGCCGTAAGAATGCAAATTCCCCGGCCGGCGATGAATAGACTATTTTGAGAATCCTAAACGGCCGGGGACTGGTCCCCGGCCTAATTTCGCTTCATTTCAAAATGCCATGGCTGCTCAAAACCGCAAGCGACCGCAATCCATTCCACCGACTCCGGTCCAGGAGCCTGGTCGGCTACGTTGGGTGCTTTACCTCGGACTTACCTTGGTCGCGTTCGGGGTCGCGTATGGTGTGACGCTTTTGTCGAAAGATCGGCCCGCGACAACGCAGCAGACGCCGGACGAATCGAAGCAGACCGCGGACGAACAGAAGCCGACGTCGGATGACACATCAACACAATTGAACGCCACACCGGCCCCGACGAACCGGCCGCAGGGGATGGTTTGGATACCCGGCGGTGAGTTCACGATGGGGACAAATTCCTCAATGGCGAACCAGGCCGAGAAGCCGGCCCACCGCGTCCAGGTGGACGGATTCTGGATGGATCAGACGGACGTCACAAATGCTCAATTCCGAAAGTTCGTGGAGGCAACCGGGTACGTGACGACGGCGGAAAAGGTACCCACCGTGGAGGAAATCCTTCGATACGCCTCGCCGGGAACCACCCCGCCGAAAAAGGAAGATTTGGTCGCGGGCTCTATGGTTTTCTCGCCGCCGGATCATCCGGTGGACTTGAAGGATTGGACTCAGTGGTGGAAGTGGGTGCCCGGGGCCGACTGGCGACACCCCGAAGGCGCCGGCAGCACGATCGACGGAAAGGAAGACCATCCGGTCGTACAAGTGTCGTGGTTTGACGCACAGGCCTACGCAAAATGGGCCGGGAAACGGCTGCCCACCGAGGCCGAATGGGAATTCGCCGCCCGAGGCGGGTTGGCCGGCAAAACCTACGTCTGGGGGGATGAACCTTTCTCGGAAGAACGGCCGCAGTGCAATAACTTCCAGGGGGAATTCCCATACAAGAACACGACCAAGGACAACTACGCCCGCACGTCGCCCGTGAAAACATTCCCGGCCAACGGCTTCGGCCTCTACGACATGGCCGGCAACGTCTGGCAGTGGTGCAACGACTGGTTCCTGCCGGACGCCTACGTCCGTACGGCCGATCAAGGTAAGCTCGTCAACCCGCAAGGACCCGATCAGAGTTTTGATCCCCGCGTGCGGCCGCCGGAGCGGGTCCAACGCGGCGGATCGTTCCTCTGCTGCGTCGGCTACTGCTTCAACTACCGGCCGAGCGCCCGCCAAGGCTGTACGCCCGACACAGGCATGTCCCATGTCGGGTTCCGGTGTATTCTCTCGCCGCCCGAAAAAGACAAGGTGAAGTGATGCTGACCCGTCGTCTATTCCTCTCGGCCCTATTCTGCGCCCCGGCCGTCATCGCGTGCCCGCAGAAATCACCAGCCGCCGACCCGCTCCCGTCGTGGAACGATACGCCGACAAAACTTGCAATCACGAACTTCGTTGCGAAAGTCACAAAAGAAGGTTCGTCCGAATTCGTTCCGCCTGCCGAACGGATCGCCGCGTTCGACAACGATGGCACGCTCTGGTGCGAGCAGCCGATGTATGTGCAACTGGCGTTCGCACTGGACCGGGTGAAGGCCCTGGCCCCGAAGCACCACGAATGGAAGGACAAGGAGCCATTCAAGGCCGTTTTGGACGGCGATCTCAAGGGTCTTTCCACGGCCGGGGAGAAGGGGCTGTTGGAGCTGATTTCCGCGACGCACGCCGGGATGACGACCGACGAATTCAACGCCGTGGTCAAGGTCTGGATCGCCACCGCCCGTCACCCGAAGTTTCACCGCCCCTACACGGACCTCGTTTACCAGCCGATGCTCGAACTGCTGACATACCTCCGGGCCAACGGGTTCAAGACCTATATCGTTTCCGGGGGCGGGGTCGAGTTCATGCGACCGTGGGCCGGATCGGTTTACGGTATTCCGCCGGCTCAAGTTGTCGGCAGTCGCGGGAAACTCAAATACGAACTCCTGGACGGAAAACCCGTGCTTCTGAAGCTTCCCGAAATTGACCTCGTCGACGACGGCCCGGGGAAGCCGGTCGGCATCCAACAGCAAATCGGCCGCCGTCCAACCATGGCCTTCGGCAACTCCGACGGCGATTTCCAGATGCTCGAATACACGACCGCGGGACCGGGTTCCCGACTCGGCCTGATCGTGCACCACACCGACGCCGTGCGCGAATACGCTTACGACCGGCAATCACATATCGGTAAACTCGACAAGGGCCTCACCGAAGCACCAAAGCGCGGCTGGGTGATCGCCGACATGAAAACGGACTGGAAAAGGGTATTCCCGTTCGAGAAATGATTCCGGGAATAATGCTTTGGCCGGAAACGAACAGCCATGCGCTCACTCGCTTCGTTCACTCCGCACGTCCCCACGTTGAGCTTCCGAACGACATTAATCCTGGGCGCCTGTGGGCTCGTTCTGTTAACCGGGTCCGCAATCACCTGGCTGGCCCATCGGAGCGCCCGCTTATCGACGGAAACGCTGACGGACGCCCTGTTCCGCGAAGCCAGTGCCCACGCGGTAAGCGAGACGCGGGAATTTATGGGAAGTGCCCCACCCGTTGTCCGGGTACTCCTTCAGCTTGCCGACAACGGTTTGGACCTGAAGGACACCAATCGTCTGGCCCGTCAACTCTTCGCATTCCTCAAGAGCAATCCGGGGCTGAGTTGGGTCAGCTTCAGTGACGAGTCCGGCAGTTTTACCGGCGCGTATCGCGAATTCGGTGAATACCACGTCCGCCAGACTCGAATTGTGAACGGAAAGACCCCGAAAATCGAATACGACGTTCTGGCTGATGGCACGTGGCGGCAGAGGGAAATCGAGAAGGACAATGCGTACGATCCACGGGTCCGCCCTTTCTACGTCAAGGCGAAAACCGAACGGAAACTTGTCTGGTTGCCGCCTTACATCTTCTACGATCAAGGTGTTCCCGGCATCTCTTGCGCTGCTCCACTGTTGAATCGCGACAAAAAATTTCTGGGGGTATTTACCGCGGATTTCGACCTCAATTCCTTGTCCACTTTCGTCTCCCGACTGACAGTGAGTCCGCATTCGCGATTTTTCATCTACACGGCCGATGAAAAGCTGTTGGCCCATCCCACCCAGCGATTGGTTGGAACCGCGGGACAGAAAACGACGGGCAAGCTGCTCACTCTCGCCGATACCAACGACCCGCTTGTCGATGCGTTTCGCGGCCGCGTGCCTGCCGGTCCGCTCCCGACCGAGACGTCGGAATCGTTTCAACGATTTGATTTTACCCGGGACGGAATCGATTATCTGGCCTCCACGACCGCGTTCCGCGTGGGTGACGATCAAACTTGGGTGGTGGCTGCCGTGGCACCGAAAGCCGACTTTCTTGCCGACGTATGGCACAGCCAGACGCTGGCTCTGATTTTTGCGGCCGGAGCACTGCTTATCGCCGTCCTGCTCGCCGCCGTCATGGCTCAATCCGTTTCCACGCCCGTATTGAAACTAATCGGGTTCATGAACAAGGTGGGCGGGGGCGACCTGGAAGCCAGCGCCGCATTCGGAGGGAGTCGGGATTTCCGAAACCTCGCCGATGCGTTGAATCGAATGATCGCCGACCTCCGGGATCGCGACCGCGTTCGTTACTCGCTCGGCGTGGCCATGGAGGTCCAGCGGCGGTTGCTGCCGGCCGACCCGCCCTCCGTTCGCGGACTCGACGTGGCCGGGCACAGTACATATTGCGACGAAACCGGCGGCGACTACTACGACTTTCTCGTCCTCGATCAAACGGCACCGGGTGCCGTGCTGATCGTTCTGGGCGACGTCATGGGGCACGGGGTGGCAGCCGCGCTCGTCATGGCCGGAGTCCGGGCCGTTCTCCGCGACCGCGTCCAGGCCGCAGGCAGTTTGGCCGAGTTGATGTCCCGGCTGAACCAAATGATCGCGGCCGACCACCAGGGCGAACGGTTCATGACCCTGCACCTGTCGGTGATCGACTCCGCAACCCGGACGATGCGATGGACCAGTGCGGGGCACGACCCGGCGATCGTTTACGACCCGGAGTCCGACCGATTTGAAGAAATCGGCGAAGGGAATCTACCACTCGGCGTCCTAGCCACGACCGAATACGAGGAGCAAACGTCCGCCCCACTGCGACCCGGACAAATTGTTCTGGTCGGGACGGACGGGGTATGGGAAATGCCTGACCCCAACGGGGACGCGTTCGGCAAGGATCGCCTGCGGGAAGTGATTCGAACTTCGGCCAGAGGATCCGCCGCGGACATATCCACGGCAATCCGCGAGCGTCTCGTTGCATTCCGCCGGGATGCCCGGCAAGTGGACGACGTGACCTTTGTGGTGGTCAAAGTATTGCCCGAAGCCGATACAAATACTTGATTTTCCAAGGCTAAAGGACAGCCCTCAATGGCGGCTTTGAAATGAGAAACCAGCCAGTGGCCGGGCGTACTATCAACTCGCGGTGTTGACTATCGGTCTTGGCGGGCCGCAAGATTACCCCCCACGGCGGGACGGCCGGGCGGGTCGGCGGGTTCGCGGTGGGTGACCAGGAACGCGAGTTGTTCGAACTGGACGGTGAGGTCAACAGTTACGGCGACGACGCCGGAGGAGGTGCGGAGGAGAACGGGGGCGAAGTTAAGGATGCCGGTCACGCCGGCGGTGGAGAGAACGTCCGCAATGCTCTGAGCAGCGTCGGCGGGGACGGTGATGATTCCCATTTCGGCGCGGAGACCGGCGGTGCGGGTGCCGAGTCGGTCGATCGGTTCGACGGTCAGGCCGTCGACGCTGGTGCCGATTTTGGCCGGGTCCGTATCGAACAGGCCGACGATTTCGAACCCGTGCTGCCGGAATCCGCGGTAGCGGAGCAGGGCACGGGCGAGGTTGCCGACGCCGGCGAGTACGGCCCGCCAGGGGCGGTCGATGCCGAGGGTTTTGCGGAGGGCGGCGGTGAGGGCGTTGGTGTCGTACCCGACGCCGCGCTGGCCGAGGTGGCCGATGGCGGCGAGGTCGCGGCGGACCTGGGCGTCGCTGACCCCGACCGATTGGGCCAATGCCGCGCTGGACGCGGTCGGCCCGCCGGCGGCCAGGCATCGCAGGTATTGGCTGAGCCGTTGGGCGGCCGCTTTGGAAAGCTTGGCGTCGGATCCGGTCGGAAATTGCGTTCGCACCGGGTCAGCCTAGCGGACGGGCCCGGCGGGTCAATCGCCCCACGTAATCGGAATCGTCAACACCTGCCCGGGCGGTTCGGCCATCGTCACGACCGCCTTCGATTCCCCCGCCCGACCCGCCATCGCCGGCGTTACGGTGACCCGGATCGTCTGTACCCTCCCCATTCCGGACGAGGCTTTCACCGCAACCCCGCCCGCCGCACACTCGACCTTCGCAATCGAAATCGGTTTGCCGTCGGCCCGGAACTGAACGAGACCGGAAATTTCGGCCTGCCCCTTCACGAACCGGAGCGTCAAAGCATCCGGGAAAGCGGTGGCGTCGCCCGGCCGTTTCTTAACCACCCGAACCGGAACCCGGAGTTCCGCATAGACCGGGTCGTCCGTCGTCAGCACCACGGTATCGTCGGTTTGTCCCGGTGGAGCGTCGACGGATAGGGCGAGCGTGATCGGTTGCGTCTTCTGTCCGTTCGTTACGACAGCCGGGCCGACAGTTGCCGTCAGGTGGGGGTTCGTCGTGGTCGCTTTCAATACGGTCAGAGTTTTTCCGGCACGGCGGTCGGCGACCGTCAATGTTTCTTCGGACGCCCCGGATGTGGAAAACGCGAGTTGCGGCGGGGTGACCGAGACTTCCCGCTTGACCTTGCCAACAATTGCCAGGTCGAGCACACCCGTCACGATCGGGCCGGTGTCGGGCTCGAACTGGTACTTCACCTTCACTTGCCAGGCGTTCGGTCCGTCCGGCTGGGTGAGCGTATTCACTTCGAGGGTGAATTCACTGGTGTCCCCTGTTTTGAGTACGCGGCGGGAGATTTTATTGTGGAGGCAGCCGCATTCGGCTTCGACCCCGGTAATGACGAACGTTCCCGCCGGGCCCGGGTGGGAGAGGGTGAACGTGTGCCGCAGCGGGGGCCCGCCGACGATTACCCCTTTGTCGGCGGTCTGTTTGTCGACGTGAAGGGTGGGTTCGGCGGCCGGGCCGGCCGAGGCCAATAGGAATAAGAGTGTCGGCGTCATGGCCGCGGGTCGTACCGCCGACGGGTCCGCCGGGCAACCCCAACCTTCTCCGACATGAGTCTGATCCACCAAACTTACCCGGGACCGCCGCCGCCGCTCGAACCGGGCGACGTCCACGTCTGGTTTGCCGAGTTCGCGCGGTGTTCGCCAGGTGTTACGGATTGCCTGTCCGCGGACGAGCAGGTGCGAGCCGTTGGATACAAGCTGCCACGGGTCCGGGACCAGTTCGCCACGGGGCGTGGGGTGCTCCGGTCGATCCTTTCTGGGTACCTCCGGACTCCGCCGGAAGCGATCGTCCTCATCGCAGACGCCGATGGAAAACCACGACTTTCCCCACCGTTCCGCGAGGCCGTTCATTTCAATGTCAGCCATTCGGCCGGGATGGGACTGTTCGCCGTCTCGAACCGACCGGTCGGTGTGGACCTTGAACCGATCCGAATCGTGGAAAATGCGAGCGGCCTTGTGGAGCGGTTTTTCGCGGCTGAGGAGCGGGCGAGTTACGCGGCACTCCCCGAATCGGACAGGAAGGCCGGATTTCTCCGCGGGTGGACGTGCAAGGAAGCCCTGCTCAAAGCGGTCGGTTCGGGCATGAGGCGAATGGAAGAGTGCGCGGTCGAAATGGATCCGGGGAAACCGCCGCGGGTGATCCGCTTGGACGGGGCAGGGGCGGACGTGTGGGCGATCGAGACGTGGACGCCGTTCGCCGGATTCGTGGCGGCGGTCGCCTATCAATGAAAAAAGCGGGTGCGGAGACCGTCCGCACCCGCCGTCACATTCACTGCGGATTTACTTTCCCTCGCCGCTGTCCGTCGCGATCGACTGATAGTATCGCGCCGCGGCCTGGTTGATCCGGTCGTCGGTAATGCCCAGGTTGACGTCGAAGCCGATCCGCGGGAAGAACTCCCGAAGTTTGACGATCGTCATGCCGCGGTCCTTGGCCTGCTTTTTCGCTTCCGCGATCGCGTTGGTCATTTTCGCCTTGGCTTCCGTGTTGGCATCGAGGCCGTGAACGGACGGGGCGTAACCCTCGATCAGGTACTGGGTTCGTTCGTTCAGTTCGCCGACCCATTTGTTGGTCGAGAAATCCCAGTACGCGTCAACCACGATACCGGACTTGCTGAGGGACCGGACGACGGTGGTGATGTCGTCCACGCCGTCGGCGTCCATGTCGAAGATACCGGCCAGGGCGATGTGGTCGGACGCACCTTTCCGCCAGACCGAGTTGTATAACAGGTCGCCGCCGAGAATCCGGTCGCGGATTTCGTCGGACTCGTTGGTGATGCGGGCGGTGCTCAAGTGCGGGCCGAGCACTTCGACGACTTCAACGCTCCCCTTGGTAGCGACACGCATCACGATGGTGCCGTCGTCCGCCTTGGTCTCCCGCAACCGGGAACCGAGGCCGAGGGTAATCGTATTCGACGGCTGAATGCTAAACCGGAGGCCTGGTTTCAGGTTGTCGGCAGAGCCGAGGTTGATTTCGACGACTTTGTCCCGCCGTCGGATGATCTTGCCCTTCGGCTGGTCGAACGCGAACGGATCTTCCGTCGCCGAGATTTTTTCTTCGGCTTTGTCCAACGAATCCTTAAGCAGGTTCGACTTTTCCTTTTGCCGTTGGTACTGGAACTTCAAGTTCTGGGTTTCCGTGGACAAGGCCTGTTGTTTGTCGTTGAGTGCGTTGACCGCGTCGGTAAACTGCTTTTGCTGATCCTGATTGACCTTCTCGGACTTCGCGACCGCGGCGAGAATCTTGTTCGGCAGGGCTTCGATCTGGGCCTTGAGGTCGCGGGTTTGGGCGTCCAACTCGGTGATCGCCTTGGACGTGACGGCCTGAATGTCTTCGTACCCCCGCTTGGATGCGGCCGCCGACTTGTCCGCAATGACTTTTTCCGCATAGAAGCGGACCATCTGATCGATCGCCGATCGCTTCGGCGGGGAAAATTGCTTCGTCTGGCCGTCCGAGTTCAAGTCCCACGGAAACACGTCCCGCGCGTCCACCATGAAATCACCACCGACGGCGACGTTTTCTTTGATATTATCAACCGTCGCCTGCTTCACACGGGCGGCGACGTTCGTCATCAATTCGTTGTAAACCTGCTGGCCCTCGTTCGTGTATTTCATGTTCCGAATGGTATTCAGGTCGGCTTCCGTATTGGTCCCCATCGCAACCTTGTACATCGCCAACCCCTCGCTTGCGATGTCCTTTTGCTTCACGGCTTCGTCTTTTTCCTTCTTCGCGGTCTCGGCCGCCGTCTTGGCCTCGCCTTCCCCGTTAAACCCGAGGTAGGTGGTCACGCCGAGAATGACGGTTGCGAGGACGAAGAAGACTAAAGCGACAATGAGCGGAGTTTTCGATTCGGACCCGTTATCGGATCGGGACTCGGAACGGGACCTGGCCATGGAAGAACCTCGCGGGGCGCGTACGGTCGGACATGCGGGCGGCATCGCCCGTTACTTCGACTCTAAAGGGTCTGGGAAAGGTGTCAACCCAAAAGACATGGGGAGGAGACGAACCCGCGCAGGTTGTGGCGAATGTGCCGTGCGGGGCGTTTGGTTAGGCCTTTGGATTGTGGACCGCGGCCGGCCCGGCCGCTCTTCTAATTTCTCACTTGGACTACGCCAGTAGAAGAGCGGGCGAGACGTCCGCGGTCCGAGATGCCGGACATTTGATTCCCGGACCGCGGCCGGCCCGGCCGCTCTTCTAATTTCTCACTTGGACTACACCAGTAGAAGAGCGGGCGAGACGCCCTCGTCCTCGAACCCGATCGGGGCCGGGGCTTGACAGATTCGGGCCGGGGGTCGTACATTGCGAGGAAGCATGGTCTAACCGCACGCCCGGCCGACTCCCGTCCATCGTTTCGTTGTCAGAACCGGTGTCGGCGTCGTAACCCCCGCGATCGGACACGGCCCACCGGCCGGTTGATGGTTGTCCGATCTCCCCGTCTGCCTCCGCCGGTATCCACACCGTGACACCCGACTCGCCCGTTCTACCGCCGACTTCGAGGGTGTACCTGTTGGACGCCCACGGGTTGATTTTTCAGATGTTCCACGGGGTGCAGGCGGGGATGAGTGCCGCCGACGGCCGGCCGACGAACGCCGTGTTCGGCGTCACCCGCGCGATTTTCGATCTGTACGATCACGGAGCCGAGTACCTAATCGCGGCGTTCGACACGCCCGGGCCGACGTTTCGCGATTCACTTTACAAGGAGTACAAGGCCCACCGTCCTCCTCCGCCGCCGGACCTGCTCGTCCAGGAGCCGATGATCGATCAGGTGTTTGAGGCGATGCGTATTCCGGTGTTGAAGAAGCCCGGGTTCGAGGCGGACGACATTCTCGCGACTCTCGCCTGCCAGGCCTCTGCCAAGGGGTGCGACGTCTTCCTTTGCACGAGCGACAAGGACTGCCGGCAACTCCTTTCCGACCGGGTGAAAATTCAGAACCTCCGCAAACAAGAGATCTTCCACGTCGCCAGTTTGTTCGAAACCTGGGGTGTAAGACCCGATCAGGTCGTCGACTTCCAGGCCCTGGTCGGCGACTCCGTCGATAACGTGCCCGGCGTGCCCGGCTGCGGCTCGAAGACCGCCACCAAGTGGTTGCAACAGTACGGCACGCTCGACAACCTCAAAGCACACGCGGACGAAGTCGGCGGGCCGAAGCTCAGAGATTCGCTGAAGAAGGCCATGGCTGACGGCACATTGGAACTCAGTAAAACCCTGGTCCGACTCCGTACCGACGTACCGATGGAATTCGACTGGGTCGGGTGGAAGCGGCGGGACTGGGACGGGCCGAAACTGCTGGAACTTTTCCATACGTTCGGATTCCGTACATTCGCCCAGCGGGTGAAATCGACGCTTGCGGCTAGCGGGGCGAAGAAAAACTCCGAACTGCTCGACGCCATCGGCGAAGAACCTATTGTTGGACGAGGCTCTGAAGCCGGGGTTGCTGACTCTGGAAAGAAAAAATTGGGGTCAAAAGCCTCGGCTACGGTGACAGGTCCGCCCGGGCTGTTCGACGAAACTCCCGGCGACGCCGACTTTGCCTTTGGAGCGAACGCCAAGTCCGACGGGTGGAGCTATGACAAGTACGAACTCGTAGACACGCCGAAGAACTTCGACGCCTTCCTGAAAAAACTGAAATCCCGGAATCGATTCGCCTTCGACCTGGAAACGACCGGCCTCGACCCGATCACTTGCGAAATAGTGGGCCTAGCATTCAGTTGGCAGGAGACGGAAGCCTACTACCTGGCTGTCCGGGGCCCGGCCGGGTCCAAAACTCTCGATCCCGCAACGACACTGGCTGCGTTGAAGCCGATTCTCGAAGCTCCGACCGTCGCCAAGGTCAACCAGAACATTAAGTACGACTTGCTCGTACTCCGAGCCCAAGGCGTGACTCTGGCTGGCGTCGCGGGCGACAGCATGATCGCCCATTATCTGCTCCACGCGGGAGACCGGTCGCACAACCTCGATGACCTGACGAAGTCATACCTCGGTCACGAGAACATCTCGATCGGCCATTTGATCGGGAAAGGGAAGAAGCAAGTCACGATGGCGGAGGTGCCGACGGAGAAGGTGAAGGATTACGCTGGCGAGGACGCCGACGCGGCCTGGCGACTGACTACGATGCTCGAAGCCCAGATCGATTCCGAAAACCTCCGCCCGTTATACGACGACTTGGAAATCCCCCTGATCGAAGTTCTGGCCGAACTCGAATTCAACGGCGTCCGCCTCGATTTGCCCGTGCTGGAAAAACTCTCTGTCGAAATGCAGGGGCAGTTGCTTTCGATCGAGAAAACGATTCACGGAATGGCCGGAAAGACGTTCAACATTGCATCGCCCGCCAAACTCCGGGAAATCCTGTTCGATGAGATGAGGCTGCCGGTGCAAAAGCGCACGGACAAGACCGGCGAGGCGAGTACGGACCAGGAGAGCCTCGAACGCCTCGCCGCCCTCGGCCACGACTTGCCGAAGGCCATCATCGAGCACCGCCAGGTTGCCAAACTCAAAGGCACCTACGTCGATGCCTTACCCGCTCTGGTAAACAAGAAGACAGGCCGGGTACACACGTCGTTCAACCAGACCGTGGCCGCGACCGGCCGGCTCAGTTCGTCCGACCCGAACCTGCAGAACATTCCGGCCCGAACCGAGCAGGGGAAACAGATCCGCCAGGCGTTCATCCCGGCCGAGGGCTGGCGGCTTCTCACCGCGGACTATTCCCAAATCGAACTTAGGTTGCTCGCCCAGTTTTCCGGGGACGATAACCTCCGGGCCGCGTTCGCCGCGGACAAGGACGTTCATACCAGCGTCGCAGCCCAGATTTTCAAAGTACCGGAAGACAAGGTCGAAGAGGCCCAGCGGCGGGTCGCGAAGACCGTGAACTTCGGTGTCATCTATGGCATGAGTGCCCACGGTCTGGGCGTTCGGCTCGGCATGCCCCGCGGCGAAGCGGGCCAATTCATCGATTCTTACTTCGCTCGCTACCCGAAAGTCCTTCAATACCAGGACAACCTGCTGGCGAAAGCCCGGGAATCCGGGTCCGTGGCCACCATCCTCGGCCGACGCCGCACTTTCGATCGCTCCGGTATCCGCCCAAACACGACATACCAGCAACGCTCCCAGCCCGAGCGCGAAGCCATTAATATGGAAATTCAAGGATCGGCCGCCGATCTCATGAAATTGGCTATGCTCCACGTCTATCGTCGATTGAAGGCCGAAAGGATGCGAGCCAAGATGGTGCTCACCGTTCACGACGAACTGGTATTCGAAGTTCCGCCCGAGGAATTGTCTGCCGTGGCCGAACTGGCGAGGCACGAAATGGCCGGGGCACTGAAACTCGACGTGCCGTTGAAAGTGGACGTGGCCGCGGGACCGAACTGGCTGGATGTCCGCGATGTCTAGCTCCCGGCCAAAACCCGTTCTCGGCCTGATTGGGGCCATCGGCGCGGGGAAGACCGCGGTCGCCGGATTGTTGGCGGCCCGCGGGGCGGCAGTGATAGATGCCGACAAGCTCGGCCACACGGCACTGGAACGGCCCGACGTCAAACCGAGACTCGTCGCCCGCTGGGGGGACCGGATTCTCAAGCCGGACGGGACGGTGAATCGACGGGTGGTCGGCGGAATCGTCTTCGCCGACCCGAAAGAACGGGCCGTATTGGAGAGTATTGTCTTCCCGGTCATCGGGGCAATGGTGGCAGAAGGGATTGCCGCGGTGGCGCATGACTCGGGCGTGCGATTCATCGTCCTCGACGCGGCGGTGATGCTCGAAGCCGGTTGGGCGGGGGCCTGCGACAAGATTCTGTACGTCGATGCGGACCGAACTGTCCGCCTGGCCCGTCTGGCTGCCCGGAGTCGGTGGACGTCGGACGACCTCGCGGCCCGCGAAGCCGCCCAGATGCCCGCGGAACAGAAGAAACCCCGGGCCGACGCGGTTGTCATCAACAACGGTTCGATGGTCGATTTGGCTGGAAAACTGGATCGGATTTTGAAGGAATGGGGGCTGGGACCGTAACCCGAGGGATCGACATGGCGGATACGAAAACGGACATCAAACCGGTTCGGAAGACCCGGTCCAAGGCCAAGGTCGCGGACGCCCCCCCGAGCGAAGCCGACGGCTTCGGCGTCGGCATCGTAGAGGAACTGGACCCGACGCCGGCAGCCCCCGCGGAACCGATCATTCCGCAACCCCCGACCCCCGCCGTGCCGACCCCGGTCGTCGTCGAATCGGCCCAACCGGTCAATCCCCCCTCGCCCGCCGTACGCCCGCACGAGCACGGGTTCGACGCCGAGACCAACAACCGGTACGAGGAAATCAAGCGGGGCAACACGTTCATCACGCAACTTCAGCAGATGACGCTGGCCCAACTCAAGGACGCGGCCAAGGCGGACAACATTCCGAAGGAAGAATGGGCCGGGTTGAAAAAACAGGACCTGATCTTTCGCATTCTGAAAGAGCGGGTGAAGCAGAACGGCCTCATGTTCGGCGAGGGCACGCTCGAAGTACTTCCCGACGGGTTCGGGTTTTTGCGCAGCCCGGATTACAACTACCTTCCCTGCCCGGACGACATCTACATCTCCCCGAGTCAAATCCGCCGGTTCGGCTTGCGCACCGGGTCGATCGTCGCCGGGCAGATTCGACCGCCCAAGGAGGCCGAACGGTATTTCGCGTTGCTCCGCGTCGAGGCGATCAACTATCACGACCCCGACCTGCTCACGCAAAAGGCGGTTTTCGACGACCTCACCCCGTTCCACCCGACGACCCGTCTCAACATCGTTTCGGGACAGGACTCGTACGAGATGCGGGTGATCGACCTCTGTGCCCCGATCGGGAAGGGGCAGCGCGGCCTCATCGTCGCCCCGCCGCGGACTGGAAAGACCGTGTTGCTGCAGAAGCTGGCGAATGGGATCGTGGCGAACCACCCGGAGTGCTTCGTCATCGTGCTGCTCATTGACGAGCGGCCGGAGGAAGTGACGGAAATGATTCGCTCGGTGATCGGGCCGAAGGTCGAAGTCGTATCGAGCACGTTCGACGAACCGGCCTCCCGGCACCTTCAGGTGGCTGAGATGGTCATCGAAAAGGCCCGCCGCCTCGTCGAATACGGCACCGACGTCGTCATTCTGCTCGACAGTATTACCCGCCTCGCCCGGGCTTACAACACCGAAATCCCCACATCGGGCAAGCTCCTTTCCGGCGGCCTCGACGCCAACGCACTGCACAAACCCAAACGGTTCTTCGGCGCCGCCCGAAAAATCGAGGAAGGCGGGTCGCTCACTATCCTCGCCACCGCCCTTGTCGAAACAGGCTCGCGGATGGACGAAGTCATTTTCGAAGAGTTCAAGGGCACCGGGAACATGGAAGTCCACCTCGACCGCCGTCTGTCCGACCGCCGGCTCTACCCGGCCATCGACGTCAATAAGAGCGGAACCCGAAAGGAAGAACTGCTCCGCACCGAAGAGGAACTTCGGCTCGTTTTTGTCCTCCACAAAGTCCTCGCAGATATGAACCAGGTTGAAGCGATGGAACTCATGCTCAAGCAAATGAAAAAGTCGAAGACCAACGAAGAACTGCTCATGGGTATGAACCTGGGGTAGAGACGCCCGGTCGCCATGCGGCTTTCCATCAGCGGGGAATCGACCAGCCTCACGGGCTTTTCCGCATGTGGCAATTCCTACGCGAACGACTCGTCGATTCTCTGACGGATTTGATCTTCCCCCTCACTTGCTTCGTTTGTTCCGCCCCAATCGACTCCCAACCCGATTCCCACGCAGTTTGCCCGGCCTGCCGCACCCTCGTCCTCGACGACCCGCTCGAATCCTGTCCGCGGTGTGCGGGAACGGTCGGGCCGTTCTCGGTCACCGAAAACGGGTGTGCAAAATGCGGGGACAACGCTTTCAAGTTCGACCGGGCGTTCCGTCTCGGCCCGTACGACGGCCTGCTCAAGGACGTGATCCTGCGGATGAAAGTTGCGGCCGGGGAACCGCTGGCCGAGACGGTAGGGTTTCTCTGGGCAGCATCGCAGGCCGAAGCGTTTCGGGAGTGTCGATGCGACGCGGTGGTACCCGTTCCGCTGCATTGGAGGAAGCGGATTTCCCGGGGGTACAACCCGGCGTCCGCTCTGGCCCGGGCGATCGCCGCGGAATTGCGGGTACCCTATCTTGACGCGTTGAAACGAACCCGGAATACGCCCAGTCAAACCGGCCTTTCCGCCACGGAACGGCGGACGAACGTGAAGGGAGCATTCTCCGTTTCCCGGCGGGGGTTGGCACAAAGTTTGCGGGTGATATTGGTCGACGATGTTATGACGACGGGGAGTACCTGCTCCGCCGCGGCCCACGCTCTGAAGGCCGATGGAGCCGCGCAAGTCATCGCCGCCGTGCTCGCTCATCGCTAGTCACGGGAAGGGGAAGTTGCCACTCAATGGCGGTACGAACGGAATGGACCGTGCAGATTCCGACACATTGGGCACCAGGAAGGAAAAATCAATCAGGCGGGCGCTGGCGCGTGCCGCAAGGGCTTGCTAAGATCACCAATGACGCGGACGCGGCCCGTTCGGGGGGAATGGGCAGCGACGAGTTCATGTAGGGGAGTATCACCATGTTACGGGTTGCATTGACTGTAGCGTTGCTGGCAATCTGGGCTGCCCCGGGTGCGCGGGCAGGGGCCGATGAATACTTCTCTGACAAGAGTAAGGATTTCGGCCCGACCCCACGGGGTCCGGTTTTGGTCCACTACTTCTATATCAAGAACACGAGTCAGCAGACGCTCAACTTCGGACAGGCCCGCGTCTCCTGCGGCTGCACGGCCGCCAACGTCCTGCAATACAGCCTCGCCCCGGGCGAAACGACGGCCGTAATGGCTCAGATGGACACCCGCCGCATCCCCCGTTCGTACCAGCCCTGGGTCGTCACCATTTTCGTACCGGTGTATGGACCCCAACCCGAAGAAGTCCATTTGACGGTTCAAGCCATTGCCCGAGAAGACCTGCAATTCTCGAATTCTTCGTTCGCCTTTGGCACTGTTAAGAAGGGGACGGGGGCAACGGCGACCACGAAAGTCACCTTCCAAAGTGACCCAAATTGGAAAGTGACGTCGGTCACGAGCACCGGCACCCACGTAAAGGCCGAGGCCAAGCTGGCCAGCCGGAACGGGAACGACGTGACCTACGAGGTGACCGCCACGCTCGACCCGGATTGCCCGGTGGGGAATTGGACCGCCGAGGTGTTTTTGCACACGAATAACTCGAGTATCGAGAAAATCCGCATTCCGGTGACCGTGAACATCCCCGCCCCGATCGTTGTCACCACCGAGGCCGCAAAAGACTCGGTGAAGGTCGGCGAAGAGGCGATCCGCGAAATCGTGCTCAAGAGTGCCGACCCGTTTAAGGTGCTCGGCGTGAAGGGATCCGACAATAACGTGATCCTGCAAACCTCGGCGACGGACGCAAAGGAAGCCAAGGTCCATCGGCTGTCGGTGAAATTCTCCGCCGACAAACCGGGGAGCCTAACCCGCACGTTCGAGATTACCACGAGTCTTAAAGCCCAACCGAAGGTTGAAGTCGAATTCAAAGCGACGGCGGTCAAGTAAGGGTTAGCGGGCAGTCGGATTATTCCGTATCATCCCCGCGGACTCTCCGCGGGGATTCTTTTTCATGCCGACCGCACCCTTCCAGAAACTCCTTTGCGCCAACCGCAGCGAAATCGCGATCCGGGTGTTCCGCTCGGCTCACGAACTCGGCATCCGCACCGTCGCCGTCTACTCCCACGAAGACCGCTTCGCCCTGCACCGATTTAAGGCCGACGAAGCCTACCGAGTGGGCAAGCCGGGCGAACCGATCCGGGCGTACCTGGATATTCCCGGCATTGTCGGCTTGGCCAAGGACGTGGGCGTCGATGCGATTCATCCCGGCTATGGATTTCTGTCAGAGAACGCCGCATTCGCACGGGCCTGCGGAGACGCCGGTATCGCGTTCGTCGGTCCGAACCCGAAAATCCTCGACCAGCTCGGCGACAAGGTGACGGCACGCGGCATTGCGAAAGCGGCCGGCGTTCCAGTTCTCTCCGGCAGCGACAGCCCGGTGTCGTCCATTCCCGACGCGGCGAAGCTCGCCGGACAACTCGGCTTTCCGGTTATGGTCAAGGCCGCGATGGGCGGCGGCGGGCGGGGAATGCGGGTCGTGCCGACGGCCGATAAGCTCACCGAAGCCATCGAATCCGCCCGCCGCGAAGCCGGAGCCGCCTTCGGAATCCCGGACGTTTTCCTCGAAAAGTACGTCGCCCGGGCCAAGCACATCGAAGTCCAGCTCATCGGCGATAAGCACGGCGGCCTCGTCCACCTGTTCGAACGCGATTGTTCCATCCAGCGACGGCACCAAAAAGTTTGTGAACTCGCCCCGGCCCCGAACCTCGACTCTAAGGTGCGGCAGCAAATCCTTGATGCCGCGGTCGCCGTCGGTCGCGCGGTCGGGTTGGACAACGCCGGCACGGTCGAGTTCCTTGTGGATGTCGATGCGGGCACGTTCTACTTCATCGAAGTTAACCCGCGGATCCAGGTCGAACACACCGTCACGGAAGTCGTCACCGGATTCGACATCGTCGGCACGCAGATCATGATCGCCGCCGGCCGGCCGCTCTCGGACCCCGACATCGGCCTCGGCGAGCAGTCGAACATCACCACCCACGGTTATGCCATCCAGGCCCGGGTGACCACCGAAGACCCTGCCAACGGCTTCACGCCCGACTACGGCCGGCTTTCCGCCTACCGCTCCGCCAGCGGCGTCGGAATCCGCCTCGACGCCGGCACCGCCTTCGGCGGTGCCGTCATCACACCTTTCTACGATTCCCTGCTCGTGAAAGTGACCGCGTCCGGCATCCGCTTCGTCGACGCCGCCCGCCGCATGGAACGCTGCCTCCAGGAATTCCGCGTCCGCGGCGTCAAAACCAACATTCCGTTCCTAATAAACCTCGTCACGAATCCCCAGTTCCTCGACGGGACGCCGACGACCAAGTTCCTCGACGAAACCCCCGCCCTTTTCGACCTGCCCGTCCGTCAGGATCGGGCGACGAAACTTCTCAGCTACGTCGCCGACGTGATCGTGAACGGGCATCCGGAGGTCAAGCGGAACGGGAGCGTGCGAGTGCGGGAGTATCGGAGTCCCGATCTCATACCGATTCCCTCACACCCGCACGCGCCGACGCTGCCGACCGGGTCGCGTGACCAATTCAAATTGCTGGGGGCGGACAAGTTCGCCAAATGGGTCCGCGGTCAGAAGCACCTGCTCGTTACCGATACGACGATGCGGGACGCCCACCAGTCGCTCCTGGCGACGCGGATGCGGACGTACGACATGCTCCGTGCCGCGGACCGATACGCCCGGCACCACGCCGACTTTTTCTCCCTGGAAATGTGGGGCGGGGCCACGTTCGACACGAGCATGCGATTCCTGAAGGAGGACCCTTGGGAACGGTTGGCCCAACTCCGCGAGCGCATCCCGAATGTCCTCTTTCAAATGCTTTTGCGGGCCGCGAATGCGGTGGGCTACTCGAACTATCCCGATAACGTGGTCCGCGCATTCGTGAAGGAGAGTGCGGCGGCGGGGATGGACATTTTCCGCATTTTCGACGCCAACAACTGGCTGCCCAACCTGCAACTCGCCATCGAAGCGACGCGGGAGACTGACGCCCTTTGCGAAGCCGCAATCTGCTATACGGGCGACATCCTCGACTCGAAGCGGGATAAATACACGCTGAAGTATTTCGTCGACTTGGCGAAAGACCTGGTCAAACTCGGCACGCACATCCTGGCCATCAAGGACATGGCGGGCCTGTTGAAGCCCTACGCAGCGAAGAAGGTGGTGCGTGCATTACGGCAGGAGATCGACGTCCCAATCCACTTCCACACACACGACACGGCCGGAGGGCAGATCGCTTCGTACCTCGCCGCGGCGGAGGAGGGCGTGGACGTCGTCGATTGCGCCTTCGCCCCACTCGCCGGCAACACGGCCCAGCCCAGCCTGAACGCGCTCGCCGAAGCCATGCGGTTCACCGACCGCGACACCGGGCTGTCGTTCGACGACTTGCAGCAAACCGCGTTCTACTGGGAAGGCGTGCGGCAGAGTTACGCCGCGTTCGAATCGGGCGTCGCCGCTTCGGCCGACGTCTACCTGCACGAAATGCCCGGCGGGCAGGCGACCAACCTGGTGCAGCAGGCAAAATCGCTCGGCCTCGGCGACCGCTGGCCGGACGTGTGTCGTACTTACGCCGCCGTCAACCGGATGTTCGGCGACATTGTCAAGGTGACACCCACATCCAAAGTCGTCGGCGACATGGCCCTGTTCATGCTTGCAAACAACCTCGAACCGAACGACGTGCTCGACCCGAAGCGGGAGATCGCGTTCCCGGAATCGGTGGTCGAGTTTTTTGAAGGGAAGCTGGGGCAACCCCCGGGCGGGTTTCCGAAGGAATTGCAAACGCGAATCCTCCGGGGGAAAGCCCCGCTAACGGGTCGGGCGGGCGAGAGTCTGCCTCCGGCCGATTTCGCGACCGCCAAGGAGAAACTGACTGCGTTGCTTCACCGTGAGCCGAGCGATAAGGACGTCTTATCGCACCTTTTATACCCGAAAGTGTTTGCCGATTTCGCCACGTTCCAGGCGACCTATTCGGACGTGAGCGTACTGCCGACGCAGGTTTTTTTCCACGGCCTGGAGACGGCGGAGGAGGTCGGCGTCGAAATCGAGCCGGGCAAAACGCTGGTGATGAAATTCCTGACGGTGGGCGACCCGCACCCGGACGGCCGCCGGCAGGTCTTTTTTGAACTCAACGGCCAACCGCGGGAAGTGCTGGTAAAGGACCGCAGCCTGACCGCGGCCGCCCCGGCCCGGGCGAAGGCGGAGGCGGGGAACAAGAAGCAAGTGGCCGCCCCGATGCCGGGGGCGGTGGTCAGCATTGTGGTCGCGGTCGGTGAAGAAGTAGCCGCCGGGCAGAAATTATGTACCCTCGAAGCGATGAAAATGGAGACTACGCTTTACGCCGAGGTGGCGGGCAAAGTGGCGGACGTGGCCATTCGCCCCGGTACGCAGGTTGAAGGTGGAGATTTGTTGATCCGGCTGAAATAATATTCTTGGCCAGTCCGAGGAGCCATCGAAGGGAGAAACGGATTTGGATTTACGACAACCGGGCAGCAATTCCAGCTTGGAGGAACAATGGGAAATTGCGGCTACTGCAAAACGTTCGTCATAGCCGGAGGCATACGCGAAAACGGGCAACTTTATTGCAACCGCGACTGCCATTATTACGGCCAAGTGAAAGAGAACGCCAGGAAAGTTCCTGAAGAGATGGTCGAAACTGAAGTGCGGGCAATTTTCGACGGTGAATGCCCGAACTGTGGAGGACCGGGTCCGGTCGATTTGTTCAACGCTCACTATTTGTGGTCGGCCCTGTTCCTCAGCAGCCATTCGACCAAACAGGCGTTGTCCTGTCGGACCTGTGCCCGACGTCGACAATACATGGCAGTCGTATCTTGTGCCACGCTGGGATGGTGGAGTCTGCACGGGCTGATTTTCACCCCCGCATACGTTGTGTATAACCTGTACGAAGCCTTCGGGAAAGGATCGCCGAACGGACCCTCCCCGGCACTTCGCAAACTGGTCTCTCAGCAGATCGCGGTACATGTCATGAAGAAGTTGGAAATGGATCGAAAGGGAAACGAGAGTATTTGTAAGGGGGGGGTTGAGGCTTCGGCTGAACGACCGCACGAGGAATTGTGAGATGAGTTTTTCCCTTTTGCTTGCGGGATTCCTCTCGCTCGGCTTCGCCGATCCCACCATCTCGACTTTCGCCGGCACCGGTGAACGAGGATATTCCGGCGATGGCGGCCCGGCCGGGAAAGCCCGGCTCGATAATCCGTTCCATCCGGCGTTCGACGCGGATGGTAATCTCTACTTCTCGGACACCAATAACCACGTCGTCCGACGCATCGATGCGAAGACCGGCATCATTACCACAGTTGCGGGTTGCGGGATAAAAGGCTACACCGGCGACGGCGGGCCGGCCACGAAGGCGAGGCTCAACGAGCCATACGGCATCTGCTTCGATGAGGATGGAATCCTCTACATCGTGGACCGGCTCAACTATTGCATCCGGGCCGTCGACCCGAAAACGGGAACCATTTCGACCCTGGCGGGGAACGGGAAATCGGCCTACGCGGGCGACGGAAAGCCGGCGGACCAGGCCCAATTCCGCGAACCCAACGGCGTGACCTGTTTCGCCCAGTCGCTCTTCGTCGCCGACGTCAAGGACCACCGGGTCCGCCGCATCCTCCTCAATGCTCCAGGGCGAAGGGTCTCAACTTTCTGCGGAACGGGAGCGGGAAAATCGGACGGCGACGGCCGCCCCTGTTCCGACGCGAAGTTGTTCGGCCCCCGTGCGGTCGCCGCCGGTCCCGGTTCGATACTCTTCGTGGTCGAACGGGAGGGGAACTGTGTCCGCCGGATCGACGACCGGGGGATCATCACCCGCTTCGCCGGCACCGGCAAGAAAGGCTATTCCGGCGACGGCGGCCCGGCCCTAAAGGCCACATTCGACGGCCCGAAAGAAATCACCTGCGATAAAGTTGGCAACGTCTACGTCGTCGACACCGAGAACGAAGTCATCCGCCGGATCGATGCCAGGACCAACATCATTATCACCGTGGCGGGGAAGGGGAAAAACAAGACCCCCGGCCTCGGCGACGGCGGCCCGGCTACGCGAGCGACCCTCGGCCGACCCCACGGCGTCGCCGTCGGCCCCGACGGTGGACTCTACATCGCCGACACGCTCAGCAACAAAATCAGGTTGGTGAAATGAACGAGACGGAAGCGGGGACGCCGGATTCCGATACTTCGCCGTCGCTTTTCACTTTCCCAGCGCATACCCGACACCAACGGCCATGGCAACCAGGCAGAAGACGAGGATGACGATCGCTATCAGTTGAACGCGGGAGATCTGAACGTACGCGGACGGGTAGCCGGCCGGAATTTCCCTGCGTTTTTCTTTCGCCACCGGGCGGGGAGGAATTTTGGCCTGAGGCGGCGTGGTAGGGGGAACCGCCGGAGCGGCGGTTTTCGGGATCTCGTTCGCCTTTGCCACGGCCGGCTGCAACAGCGATTCGAAGTCGAGCCGCTCGAATAATGGTGGATCTCCGGCAGGGACTGCTTGCGCCGCCTTCCGCGTCTTATTCCGCCCGTTCGCCCCCCGCTTCCGGTCGGTAATCACCGCCTCCCCGGCCACGGCCGACCGTACCGGTGCTTCCGCCTTATCCGGGTCAGGCACCGTGGAAGCGCCAGGTACAACCACACTCACCGAGCATTTCGGACAGAGGACGTTGGCTCCCGCCTTCCGCCGGGCGATCGCCAATATCCCGCCGCACCCGACGCACCGGAACCGGATCGGCATGAGAACTCCCCAACGGCGGGCCGGCCGAGGCGTTGTACCGGCGGGCGGCTATTCCCATTGTGGCTCGGGAAACGGTCCGGGGCAACAGAACCGCTTGACCCGACTCGCAAACCCGGAACAATGGAATCGTCGCCCGTGCAACGAAAGGCCCCGGCATGTCCGCCCCCTCCCGCTCCCGGTTAAACGCCCGTCGGCTCCCGGCGTTGGCCGGGTTCGCCCTTCTCGCCACCCTTGCCACCTTCGCCAACGGAGAGGACGTCGTCATCCTCCGCGACGGCACCATTCTCAAGGGCAAACTGGTCAAGGAACGGGAATCGATCTTCGACAAGACGAGCGGCATACACGTCGTCGTCGATAAGGCCAACGGCCTGGAATGCATTTACGACGGGGCCAAATGGACGTTCTTTGGATCCCACAGCCGGCAACAGGTCGGGGATTTCACCAAAGACGAAAAACCCCAAACGGAAACCGACGAGTTTCGCCGGCCGGCCCGAGCCAAAAGTTTCCACGACGTTCCACCGGGGTTTGGCAAAATCGAATACAGCAAGTGGGACAAGAACTGGCACCGGATCATGACGATCCGATTCGACAAAGGGGGTTACGAGACGATCGAACAGGCCATTACCCGCATCGACCCGCGCGTCATCTACGTCGTCTCAGTGACCCACAACCAGAAGCAGTTCTTCGCCACGACCGAAATTCCCCCCGCCGAACTCCTCGCCCTGCTTTCCACGCACCCGGATTTGGTCGAACAGCCGGGCAAGCCGGACGCATTGAAGAGGCTGCGGAAGGTCGAGTTTCTGAAGGACGTCGGGAAGACGAACCCGGACTGGCTGATCCTGGCCCGGAGCGAGCTGGAAAAGGTGAAGAAGGACGTGCCCGAGCCGTGGTCGAAGGAGGCGAACGAACGGTACGGCAAATTGAAAGCGGAGATCGGCCGAGCGGAGGCAAAGATTCTCACGTCGGAAACCGAACGGGCGATGCAGGCGGGGCGGTACGATGCGGCGCGGCAATATTTGACGCGGATTGACCCGGCGCAGGCCTCGGCCGCGGACCTCGCCAAATCCACGGCCCTCAAGGCCGGGCTGGAAATCATTGGGCCCCGATACACCCGGGTGAAGGAATTGCTCCGCACTCTGCTCGACGACCTGACCGGGGCCGATAAGGTGCGGCCGCGGGTCGCGGTGGGTGGTGCGGCCGGGTTTTATGCCGCCCCAGGTCCGAAGCTCTCGCCGGACGTGGCCGCACTCGCCGCCGCGGGGGAAGTCATCTTCCGCGAACTACACCCGGACACGGCGAGCCGGCTCGACCTGTTCAAGAATCTGGCCGAGCAGGCGGAATCCCAGAAGAAGCTGGGCGGCTCGCCGTCGTCCAAGCCCGAGTCGCTTTTAGCCGTCGCCGTCAGCGGCTGGATCAAAGGGAAGAATGGGGCCGACCCCGACGTAGCCGGCGCGGCAAAGGGGTGGGCGGCCCGGGTCATGTGCCTGCAATATCTGAAAGAGGACATTGCCAACAACCGGGCCGGGATCCTGCGGGCGTACGAGCAGTCGTCGGGCAAGGTCGAGTTCGACGAACTCGCCCAGATTATTACACTTTTGCCGCCGATCGACCCGGAAGACCCGGCCCACCTGACCGGCGAGAAAGTCCCGGCCGTGGCGGGGAAAGTGTTGGACGGCATATGGAAATACACCCTCCCGCCGACGCCCAACCTGCCGAAGGGCGGGGCCTACTTCGTCCGCCTGCCGGACGAGTACCACCCCGGCCGACCCTACCCGTTGTTCATCGCCATCTCCCACGCCACCGTCCCGGCCGAGCAAACCCTCTCCAACCTCGCCTACGAGGCGAACCGCAACGGCTACATTCTCGTCGCCCCGGAATGGGGCGACGCGTTCAACACAGCCCCCTACGACTACTCGGGGCAAGACCACGCCCTGGTACTCGCCACCCGCCGCGACGCAATGCGGCGGTTCCAGGTGGACACCGACCGGGTCGTCCTCTTCGGCTTCGGCGAAGGGGGAAACTTCGCTACCGACGTCGCATTCTCCCACCCGGACCGGTTCGCCGCTTTGGTTACTTTCGGGGCAACGCCGAAAAAGCAGATGTTCCGGGAGTACTGGCAGAACGGCCAGAAGCTCCCCGTCTACGCCGTCACCGGCGACCAAGCCGGCCTGTCATTTTCGTCCCACTACGAAATGTTCAAGAACATGCTCCTCTACGGGTTCCCCTCTCTCCTCGTCGTGTTTCAGGGCAGGGGAATCGAATGGTACCGGTCAGAACTCCCCGTCCTATTCGACTGGCTGGCAAACAAGCGCCGCGTCACCGGCACTGGCACGCTCCGCGTCGGCAACAAAAAAGTGCTCGAATGGCGGACCATGCGGAAAACCGACGACCGGTTCTACTGGATCGGCTGCCCCGCCATCGACCCGTCGCAACTGCTGGAAAACCACCCGAAAAAAGGGGTCTACCCGGCCGGGGTGTATGCCGACATCCGGCCCGGCAACCTGATCGCCGTCAACTCCCGTGGCCTCAAGACCATCACCCTCTATCTCGAACGCGACATGATCGACTGGACCAAACCGGTGCGGGTGCTGGTGAACTCCCAGACGCCCTACGGCTTCCGTGCCAAAAAGATCGAGCCGAGCATCGATTTCATGCTGGAAGAGTTTGTCAAAACTGGCGACAAAAAAATGCTATTCCTGAACAAACTGGAGTTCCCGGCTCGACAATAACTTGGCAGGATCGATACGATGAATTTGAAATCCAATTTATCCTGTCATCCCGTCAAATACTCATGGTTCGGAATGTTTTTAAGTGAGACGACAAAAAAGTTTTTAGCTTAACCGGCTTTATCTGATCCGCCGCGACGAACTTGAGCCGCAACTCGTCCGTGCCGTCGTGCCGTCCGGGGATCACTTCGGGGTCCTTGCCAAACCCTGCGGCCGCGTCCAGATTCACAGCTCCGGGTTTGCCGAAGAAGCGGCACTCCAGGCAATCGCGGTCCTTCGTCCGCCACCTCGCCCAGTAGCGGTCGGTCGTCGTGTCGACGATCACGATCGCGTCGCGGGTGTCCCACTTCACCTCCAGTTTCGGGTCGACTTCGCGGACGAGCTGGATCAACTGGGGCAATAGTCCGCGATCCCATTTCACCGGCCTTCCGGGTGGGAAGCCTTTCTCGGACAGGTGCCACTTCTCGCCATTCACTTTCCACGGCATCACGGCCTCGATCCCCTCGGGCCTGTCCATATTTCCGACGGCCTTCAGGAATGCGTCGGCCGCCTGCTTCAGAAACAAATGGAACGTCGCCGTTTCCACCTCGGGCGTCTTGGCGATCGTCACGACCACCATCTGCCAGACGCCGCGCGGGTTCGCCACCTCGACCCGTTTTTCGCGGGCGTAGCCCTCGTGGCCCGGATAGTCCGAGAGCGGCCGCAGCGCGAGCAGGTCGACGAGTTTGTCCTGCTTGAACGTGTTCCGGGGCACCCGGAAGACGAGCTTTAGATATGCCTCGTGCCCGGTCATCGCGTGGAGGAACCAGCCATTTGTTTTCTTCTCGGCCGCGATTTCGACGACGCTGCGGTGGCTCCAGTTCGTCTCCGAAAACGTGCCCAACTCGTGAACCTGCGCCTCGACCTTCGCCAAAGCGTCGCCGTCCCATTTGACCGGCGTCCCCTTGGTGGTGACGCGGGTTTTCAGGTGCCAGGTCTTGCCGTCCGCCTCCCACGGCAACTTCTGGTCCTTGCCCACCTGCGAAATGTCCATGTCCCCCAGCCGCTTGGCGAGGGCCTTCTTCGCGTCGTACACCTCGCGGTCCGCATACGGTCCCGCCGCCAGCACCGCTTTCAGATACTTCCCCGTGTGGCTTTCCGGCACCGCCGCCACGGCCTCCGGCGGTCCCGCCGCCACCACCCGCCCCCCCGCCGCACCGGCTTCGGGGCCGATGTCGATCACCCAGTCCGCCGTCTTGATGACGTCCAGATTGTGCTCGACCACGATCACCGTGTTCCCGAGGTCGGCCAACCGGTTGAGCACCGCGAGCAGTTTCTTCACGTCGTCGAAGTGCAGACCCGTCGTCGGCTCGTCGAGCAGGTACAGTGTTTTTCCCGTGCTCGGCCGGGCCAGTTCCGCCGCCAGTTTCACCCGCTGGGCTTCGCCGCCGGACATGGTCGGGGCGGCCTGACCCAGTGCCATGTACCCGAGGCCGACGTCGTCGAGCGTCTGCAGCACCACCCGCACCTTCGGTATGTTACTGAAGATTT
This sequence comes from Fimbriiglobus sp., assembly GCA_036493815.1. Lineage (GTDB taxonomy): Bacteria > Planctomycetota > Planctomycetia > Gemmatales > Gemmataceae > DASXPC01. Next base: position 34,807 of record DASXPC010000191.1, read on the forward strand.
CCAGCGCCTCGGTGATCCGCATGGCCAGCACGTCGGCGATCGACTTCTCCTTGTACTTCACCGCCAGAGTCTCGGGGTTGTACCTGCTTCCCCGGCACACGTCGCATTCGACCCAAACGTCGGGGAGAAAGTGCATCTCGATCTTTTTCTGCCCCATTCCCTCGCACGCCTCGCACCGGCCACCTTTGGCATTAAAGCTGAACCGCCGCGGGTGATAGCCGCGGACCTTGGCCTCGGGCAGTCGGGCGTACAGTTCGCGGATGAGGTCGAACACGCCGGTGTAAGTGGCGGGGTTCGACGACGGCGAATTGCCGATGGGATCCTGGTCGACGTTGATCACCTTGTCGAGGTTGTCGAGGCCGCGAATCTCGTCGTGCGCCGCCCCGGCCGTGCGGGCCCGGTTGAGCTTTCGCGCGAGTGTGTTGTAAAGCACCTCGTTGACGAGCGACGACTTGCCCGAACCCGAAACGCCCGTCACCGCGATCATCGCCCCAAGCGGAAAATGCACGTCGATGTTGCGAAGGTTGTGTTGCCGGGCACCGATGACAGAGAGGACTTTGCCCGAAGGGGCGAGGGCGACAATGTCTTCAGCGGATGTTAGCCCGACGCGCGAGCGAGGGGAAACGCTCGCCCCTCGCTCGCGCGTCGGGCTAAAAGGAAAATGAATCCTCCGATTCGTCGGCACCGGAATCGCCAACGCCCCCGACAGGTATTGCCCCGTGAGCGAGTTCTTGCTCTTCAGCACCTGCTTCGGCGGTCCCGCGGCGGTGATTTCGCCCCCCTGGTCGCCGGCACCGGGGCCGAAGTCCAACAAGTAATCCGCGGCTGCGATCACTTCACGGTCGTGCTCGACCAGCACCATCGTATTGCCGAGGTCGCGAAGGCGGTGCAGGGCGGCGAGCAGACGGGCATTATCGCGCGGGTGCAGGCCGATGGTCGGTTCGTCGAGAACGTAGAGGACGCCAGTGAGTCCCGAACCGATCTGCGAGGCGAGGCGAATCCGCTGGGCTTCGCCGCCGGAGAGGGTGGGGCCTTGCCGGGCGAGGGTGAGGTAGTCGAGGCCGACGTCGACGAGAAATTTCAGGCGGTTCGTAACCTCGCGCAGGACTTCACCCGCCACCCGGCGGTGCTCCTTCGACATTTTCAGTGTCTTGAACTGGGCGAGTGTATCGCTTAACGGTTTCGCACAGAGGTCGCCGATAGTGTGGCCGCCGAATCGCGTCGCCGCCGCGTCGGGGCGTAGCCGAGTTCCCTGGCAAGCGGTGCAGGGGACTTCGTCCACCAAATGTTCAAGCCGCATGCGGTAGACGAAGCTGACCCGAGCGGCTTCGTCCACAGCAGGGAAAAGGCCCTTGTATTGAAATCTCAGAGCGGAGTGCGGAGTGCGGAGTGCGGTATCCGAACCGACTTTTTTCTTGGATTTCGACTCCGAACTCCGAACACCGAACTCCGAACTGACCGGCAACCAGGTTTCACCAGTGCCGTGAAGTATAACCCGTTGGTGCGTCGGCTCCAAATCCCTATATGGCGTATCGAGCGAGAACCCGCCGTGCTTCGCAATCGCCTCGGCGAATGGCAGCCAGGGACCTGCGTTTCCAATCTCGGGCCACGCGGCAATGGCCCCGTGGCGGAGGGATAAATCCGAGTCGCGGACGAGCAAGTTGACGTTGGCCCCGCGCTGGAAGCCGAGGCCTTCGCACGTCGGGCACCAGCCGAGCGGGCTGTTGAAGGAGTAGTTGTGCGGATTTAACGGCTCGTAGCTTCGGCCGCAATTGTCGCACGCCAGGTGCTGCGAGTACCGTTCAACCTTCCATTTCTCTTCGTCCTTCTCCGCCTCGACGTAGCCGAGGTGCATGATCCCCCGGCCGAGAGACAGCGCCTGCTCCACCGCGTCGGCCGTGCGGGTCCGCGTGCCGGCCTTCACCACCGCCCGGTCGATCACCACTTCGACGACGTGCTTCCGCCGGTGGTCGATGGTCGGCGGTTCGTCGAGCGTGAACGATTTCCCGTCCACCCGCATCCGCACGAACCCCGCCCGGCGGATCTCGTCGAAGACCGCGTCGTACGGTTCGTTCCCTTTCCGCTCGACCGGCGCCATGATGTAGAGTTTCGTCCCCTCGGGCAGGGCAAGGATCTTTTCCACGATCTCGTCGGCCGTTTGCGTGCCAATGGGAATGTCGCAGTGCGGGCAGTACCGCTGGCCGAGGCGCGCATAGAGAATCCGCAGGTAGTCGTAAATTTCGGTGACGGTGCCGACGGTGGATCGTGGGCTTTTCGACGTCGTCTTTTGTTCGATGCTGATGGCCGGCGAAAGGCCGGTGATCTGCTCGACCCGCGGCTTCTGCACCTGACCGAGGAATTGCCGGGCGTAACTCGATAGCGATTCGACATACCGCCGCTGCCCCTCGGCGTAGATCGTATCGAGTGCCAGTGAACTCTTCCCCGACCCGGATGGGCCGCAGAAAACGCTCATCTGGTCGCGGGGCAACTTCGCGGAGACGTTCTTCAGGTTGTGCTGCCGGGCGCCGGTGATCTCCAGATGCGTGATGTTTTCCATCGGCAAGCTGCCGTTCTTCGCCTGCCTATTGTTGACCTGCCGAGACGCGCGTTTGGGGAACAAGATCGGTTCGAGAGCCATTCCCGTAAACGATGTTTTCGCTTTGACGATCTGTTCTGGTGTCCCCTTCGCCACAACTTTCCCGCCGCCGGAGCCGCCTTCCGGCCCCATGTCGATCACCCAGTCGGCCGTCTTGATGACGTCGAGATTGTGCTCGATCACCAGCACCGTATTGCCGCGGTCGACAAAGCCGTGCAACACTTCCAATAACTTCCGCACGTCTTCGAAATGCAGGCCTGTCGTCGGCTCGTCGAGAATATAGAGTGTTTTGCCGGTGTCCCGCTTGCACAACTCCTTCGCCAGTTTGATCCTCTGGGCTTCGCCGCCGGACAACGTCGGCGAGGGCTGGCCGATTTTGATGTAATCCAGTCCCACGTCATGCAGCGTTTGCAGCATCGCTCGAATCTTGGGCACGTTTTCGAACAGTTCGAGCGCCTCGGCTACTTCCATTTCCAGCACGTCGCGGATCGATTTGCCGCGGTACTTCACCTGTAGCGTTTCCCGGTTAAACCGGTGCCCCTCGCAGACCGGGCATTGCACCCAGACGTCGGCCAGGAAGTCCATTTCGAGCTTGTTGGCCCCGTTCCCCTGACACGCTTCGCACCGGCCGCCGGGGACGTTGAAGCTGAACCGGCCGGGCTGATAGCCGCGGGTCTTCGCTTCGGACATTTGCGAAAAGAGGAAGCGGATTTCGTCCAAGAGCTTGATGTATGTGCCCGGATTCGACCGCGGGGTTCGGCCGATGGGGGCCTGATCGATGTCGATCACCTTGTCGATCAGATCAGTCCCTTCGATTCGGTCGTAAGTAGTGCGGAGTGCGGAATTCTGAGTGCGGAGTGCCGAGCCATCCTCGTCCACTTCGCCCTCTTCGTCTTCCACTCCGAATTCCGAACTCCGAACTCCGAACTTAAGAATGTCGTTGACGAGCGAACTTTTACCGGACCCGGAAACGCCGGTCACGACGGTAAAGATGCCGAGAGGGAACTCAGCCGTCACGTTTTTGAGGTTGTTCTGTCTGGCCCCCACGACCCGGATCGATTTCCCGTTCGACTTCCGCCGTTCCGTCGGCACGGCAATTTCCTTCGCACCAGTGAGGTACTGCCCAGTCAGACTCTTGGGATTCGCCAGCACTCGATCAGGGGGCCCGGCCGCGACGACCTCGCCGCCGCGGATGCCGGGGCCGGGGCCGAAGTCCACCAGGAAATCGGCCGCCCGCATCGTCTCCTCGTCGTGCTCGACGACGAGGACGGTATTGCCCATGTCGCGGAGACGTTCGAGGCTGGCGAGGAGGCGGGCGTTGTCCCTCGGGTGGAGGCCAATGCTCGGCTCGTCGAGGATGTAGAGCACGCCGACGAGTCCGGAGCCGATCTGTCCGGCGAGGCGGATGCGTTGGGCTTCGCCGCCGGAGAGGGTTGGGGCAGGGCGGTCGAGGCTGAGGTAGTGCAGTCCGACATTGAGCAGGACACCGAGGCGGGCGTGGATTTCCTTGAGCAGTTCGCCGGCGATGAACCG
>DASXPC010000192.1:0-19935 GCA_036493815.1 Fimbriiglobus sp.
ACGCAGGTGCTTTACAACAACAACGGCACCATGGTCGACGTCGACCAACTCTCCAGTAATGACGGTTCGAGCGCCACCCGGATATCGTACGACGCCGTTACCTCCCGCAGTTACCATAGCGGCGTGGTTAATGCCCTGCAAATGGACGGTTCCGTTAAGTCCTATGCCAATTCCATCGACCCGTTCACCTGGCGAGCCCTCGGCACACGCAACGGCGGGGAAGTTCTGACCGGCAATTACTAATCGGCCGGAGGATTTTCATGGCGGGCCGCCACGGAGTGCGGCCCCTACATTCGTGTTCGGGCCCACGGAGTGCGGCTCCTACATTCTCGTACGGGCCGCCCTTCGTGGCGGCCCGCAACCTTTCACTCACCCGAGACCGACCATGTTCCGCTTCGCACTCTTCCTCGGCGTTCTCACGCTCGCGACCTCCCTTGGCACCAGTCAACCGCCCGGGATTCAGAAAACGACGGATCAACCGCCGCCACAAAAACGCGATCCGCAACAGGCGATCGAACCGAAAAGCGACCCCGGGGCCGGACAAAAGTTCCTTCAGAAATTCGTCGGCAACTGGGACGTCGAAAAGAAATTCTTCCCCCGTGGCGGCGGGGAGCCGACCGTCTCGAAAGGCACCTGCAAACAGGAACTCATCCACGCCGGACACTTCCTCCAGTCCGAATTCCGTTTCGACGCCCCCGGCGGCGGCAAGGCGACCGGCACCGGACTGATCGGGTTCGAGCCGAGCACCGGCCTCTTCACCAGCGTCTGGGCCGATTCCCGCCAGACGCGGATGTCGTTCCGCAAGAGCAAGGAGAAGTTCGACGGGGAAAAAATCGTTCTCTACGGCATGGGGCTCGGGTCCGAACCGACCCGGCAGTCGAAGACGTACACGACGCTGGAAGACAAGGGGGCGAAGATCGTCCACAAACAGGTGTCGGTGGCCGCGGACGGCACCGAGCGGCCGGTGATGCAGCTCACGATGACGAAGAAGGCCGGCCCGGCGACCGGGACGTCCGTGGCGAAATAGTTACCCCACGAACACGCCGTCGGCGAGGGCTTCGCCGCCGAACACGTCGAGCGTCTGGTCGGGGGCCGGGCTGGCGGACCCGAACAGCGTCGGGGCGGAGAAGACCCGGACCTGGGCCGGGTCGTTCTCGCCGCTGCCGGTGATCAGAGCCGCCTTTCCGTCGACCGTCCCCACCGCCAGACGAATGCCGCCACGGGTCGTCGAATCGGCCGCGAAGAAATCTGCTTCTTGGGCGGACGGGATCTCGTCGAGCGACTGGAACGACCCGGCCGCGAGCAGTTTTGCCCCGTCGAAAACCCGCACCCGCGGCGCACCGCCCGGACCGCCGCCGAAGACGAGGTCGGCCATCCCGTCGCCGGTCAGATCGCCGAGCGTTACGTAGGCGCCATTCCGCAACGTGTCCTCGAACGCGAAGAAATCGGGCACGAGCTTGGGCGGCGCGCCGGTCGGGGCCAGCCCGGCCCCGTCGAAGAGCGCCTCCCGCGGCCCGCCCTGGAACCCGGCCGAGACCAGCAGATCGGCCTTGCCGTCGCCGTTCACATCGCCGGCCGCCGCCCGCGCCCCGCCGCGGAAGGCCGGGTCGTCGATCCCGAAGAACCGGGCGAGCTGAGCGTCGTTGTTGAACCCGGCCGCGAGTTTCGCCCCGTCGTACACCGCCACCACCGGCCCACCGCCCTGGTCGGGCGTGATGACGATGTCCGCCTTCCCGTCCCCGTTCACATCCCCCGCGGCGACGTTGACGCCGCCGGTAAAGGATTGCTCGAACGCGAAGAACTCGGCCATCCGCTGGTGCGTTTTGCCGTCGATGACGATGACGTGCGGCCCGCCCCCGGGGCCGGAGCCGCCGATCAGGTCCGGAACCCCGTCGCCGTTGACGTCCGCCGTGGCGGTGCGGACGGGCAGGGGGGAGAGGGGGAAATAGGTGACGTCCCCCTGGGTCGCTTGCGTCCCCGGGTCCAAGTCGAGGACGACCCCGCCGCCGACGGGCGTGCCGCTCGCCTGGACGGCGTTCGGCACCGGGGTGAAGGAAATGACCGGTGACTCGGGGTCGGCCACGCCGTCCGTCAGATTCGACCCGAGGGTGCCGAAAGACAGGTCGACTTCGCCGAAGGACTGGACCCGGGTGACGTACTTTTGAATGTAATCGGTATAAATCAGGAAGGACCCGGCCGACCCTTCGCTCACGCCGAAAATAGACGTCAGGAACGTCCCCGAGTCGGGTTCGACATTGGCGTCAGGGGTATTTACGACGACGTGCCCGCCGTCGCCGAAGTTCGCGTCCAGTGTCCCGTCCGCACGGAATCGGACTAATCCAATGTCGGCAATGTCGACCTGGGCCGGGAGCTTCGTCACACTCTTGGTATAGGATTTTCGTTCGACCGTGCCGACGAGCGTCATGACCCCGTCGGAACGGAACAAAACCGTGGTCGGAGAATTCGATTGATCCCCGGTCGTCGGGTTGACGAGGGCCACCGTGGATTCGCCGGCCGTGCCGAATGTCGGGTCGAGATTCCCGTCAGACGTCAGGCCGACCACGGCGAACGACGGGGGGTCGTCGGGGCCGGTACTCAACGTCTGGGCGGTCGCGATGAGACGGCTCGTACCCGGTTGGACGCCGATGACGGAGGCCCCACCCGTCAGGTCGGTCACGACGGTCCTTCCGTTCGTACCGAACGAGGCGTCCGACGTTCCCACGGGGGTCAATTTCGCGATCGTCAATCGCTCGTCGATGTTTCGTCCTACGGTAATGATCGACTCGTCCGGGGCGACGAAAAAATCGTGGGGGTAGAATCGATCGGCCGGTGCCGAAACGTCCATGGACACAACCCCACCGGTGCCGAACGTCGGATCGGGTTGTCCCTGGTCCGTGACGCGAAGGGTGAACCAAAAGACCTGGTTCGGCACGGACGATTCGCCTTCGACGACGATGGAACCGCCGGGGGATACCGCGATCCCGGTCACGGCAGGCGTCGTGGAGCCGGTCGAAATGGTCACCGTCCCGTTCGTCCCGAAGGACGTATCGACCGTCATATCGGCGAGCAGACGGCCGATCTTAACCTCACCGGTGTCGGAATCCGCGAAGACGTATTTGCCGTCAGGTTGCTGCGCGGAGACCGTTCCGCCGATCGTGGAGAGTGTGGGATCGATCGGCCCTGCCGACGGGGCGAGTCGCTCTTCGAGACGATGGCACTGCAACGATTGTCGAACCATGGTGTGAATCCTCGGGCAGGTTTCCCGTCTATGATACCCCCCCCCCGTCCCGCAACCCGGTAAATGATGAATTACCCCACCTGCACCTCCGCAGGCTGGAGTACGAACCCGTCCTGCCCTGCTGGCAGCGGGTCGAGCCGGACCTTCTTCACCCGCCAGCCCGGGTGCTGCACCGCCCCGGTGAACGGCGGTTCGCCCGTCACGTTCCCGAGCACGCGCACGGCCGAGGGATCGAATCCCTTCGCCACCGTCGCCGTTTCCCCTTCCTGCTGGGGCAGCACCGGGCCGAGATCGAGATGCTGGGTCAGCACGGCTTTGGCCTTCGCGTGAATGTCCCGCACCGCCTGGCCGATCTGCGGGTCGCTTGCCCCGGAAATGTCTTCCATCAAGAAATCGATCAGCCGGGCTTCCTGCTGCAGGGCAGCGAGGAGCCGCAACGGCTCGGGCGAGGGCGGCGGCGGCCCCGCCGGCTTCGCCGGTTCGGCCGGGCCCACGGCGGCCCGACTTGCCCCTTTGAACATCACAAAACCGACCGCCATCCCGACGAGTAACCCGACCCCGGCCCCGATCGCGTATTCCATGTTTTCGACTCCGTAATTGCTGGAATTGGCTCATGGGCCGCGGCACGCTTTGCCTTTTCTGGAGGTCTCCTTTTGGACTCTCCAGTATCTCAACCCTGCTTCCCATACCCCTCCCGGTGCGTCCGCATCCAGTCCCACGCGTGGCGGACGATGGTTTCCAGTTCGGGGTAGCGGGGTTTCCAGCCGAGTGCTTTCCGGACGGCACTGGCGGCGGCGACGAGCTCGGCCGGGTCGCCGGGCCGCCGAGCCGATTCGACGACCGCAATCGGTTTCCCCGCGACCAGCTCGGCCGTGCGGATCACTTCGCGGACCGAGTGGCCGAGGCCCGTGCCGACGTTGAAGGCGGCGAACGAACCGAGGGACATTTTTTCGAGCGCGAGGACGTGCGCCTCGGCCAGGTCGTCCACGTGGATGTAGTCGCGGATGCAGGTGCCGTCGGGCGTCGGGTAGTCGGTGCCGAAGACGGCGATATTCGGCCGCCGGCCCAGGGCCACCTGCAAAACCAGCGGAATCAGGTGCGTTTCCGGGTCGTGGTCTTCGCCGAGGCTGCCGTCGGCCGCGGCCCCGGACGCGTTGAAATACCGCAGCGCCACGACCCCGATCCCGTACGCCGCCGCGTAGTCCCGCAAGGCGAACTCGAACGCCAGTTTCGTGTGCCCGTACGGGTTGATCGGCCGCTGCGGGTTCGACTCGTCGATCGGCACCCGCTCCGGCACGCCGTACGTCGCGCACGTGCTCGAAAACACGAACCGCTTGATGTCGTGCTTCCGCACCCGCTCCAACAGGGTCAACGAGTTCAACAGGTTGTTCACGTAATACTTGCCCGGGTCCGTCACCGATTCGCCGACGTAGCAGTGGGCGGCGAAGTGTACCACCGCCTCGATCCGGTTCACCACGAGAACGTGGTCGAGGTGGTCGACGTCGCGGAGGTCGCCGACGACCAGGTTTTCCGCCGGCACCGCCTGCCGATGCCCGGCCGAGAGGTTATCGAACGCCGTGACCGCGTGCCCTTTCGCGAGCAACGCCTTCACGGTATGGCTGCCGATGTACCCGGCGCCGCCGGTCACGAGGATGCGCATGGAAAGTCTCGAACGGAATGCAATGCCCTTGTGTTACGGCGCAGCCCGGCGGCGGGCGATGCGGTAGGTCATTCCGATCGCTACGACCGTGGCCGTGACGTACGCGGAGAAGTGGTAGCACGAAACCGTTAGCAGATTCTGTTGCCGGGAAGCCGGAACGAAATCGGCCGAGGGTGCGGCAAGGGCAACGCCGAGCACGTCGGCGTGAATCGAGACGGACTTAGCCATGCAGAAGACGGTCGACCCGACGGCGAATGCCATCCGTGCCGCGAGTCGATACAGGGGGAGCGGTGCCATCCGCGAATGATGCCCGTTTGGCGATGAGGATTCCGTGACTTGACGATAATAACGTATCGCGTTACTATCGGTTATGATCCTGGGCTTCCGCGACGCGGATACGCAGCGTCTATTCCTCCGCGAGCGGCGGTCTCGATTCGCCAAGTCGCTGCAACGGGCGGCCTTACGAAAGTTACTCTTGCTCGATGCCGCGGAATCGTTGGACGACCTTCGGGTTCTTCCCGGAAACCGGCTGGAAAAACTGAGCGGCGACCGTGCGGGAGAGTACAGCATTCGGGTCAACGACCAGTGGCGGGTCTGTTTCCGGTGGGGCGCCGGCAACGCCTTCGACGTCGAAATCGTCGATTACCATTAGGAATCCGTATGGCCAGCAGCAAACACCCCCCCATTCATCCCGGGGAAGTCCTTCTGGAAGAGTTCCTCTCCCCCCTCGGCATCAGCCAGTACCGACTGGCAAAAGAGACGAGCGTTCCGCCCCGCCGCATCAACGAAATCGTCCGCGGGATGCGGGCCATCACCGCCGACACGGCATTGCGGTTGTCCCGTTACTTTGGCACGTCCGAACGGTTCTGGCTCAACCTTCAGACGTGGCACGATCTGGAGGTCGAGAAAGACCGTCTGGGGAAACGATTGCGGATCGAAGTCAAAGTGCTGGCGGCGAGCTGAATCGCAATTTTCTGCGTCAATAACGCCCTCTGGATGATGCTCCCCATCCCGATCCGTCAAGACGCCCGTGCGTCCCCACCTTGACCGGACCCGGTACGGGGTTTACATTCATAGAGCCTTCCCGATTCGCGGTTCGCCGCGTCCGAATCTGCAGTTTTGTTCAGTTATCGGAGAGATTCATGTACCGGTACGTGTGTGCGGCCGGGCTGATCGTCGCCGCCGCGGCCGTCGCCCAACCGCCGCAGAACCTCTACCCGCTGCCCCGGATCGAGACCGTCTTTCCGGCCGGGGTCCGAGTCGGCACGTCGGTCGACGTCACGCTGACCGGCACCGACCTGGAAGACGCGACCGGGCTGACGTTTTCGCACCCCGGCATTTCGGCCGAAATCATCGTGCCCGTGGAACCGAAGCCCGACCCCAAGGCGGCCCCGAAGGGCAAACCGAAGCAGGGGAATCGGCGGAAGCGGCCGGCCGGGCCGGTCACGGTCAAGGCAAAAGTGACCGTCGCGGCCGACGTGCCCGTCGGCACGTACGACGTCCGCGTCGTCAACCAGTGGGGCGTGAGCAACCCGCGGGCGTTCGTCGTCGGCACGCTGCCCGAGGTCAACGAGAAAGAACCGAACAACGACGTGCCGCAGGCCCAGCGGGTCGCCCTCGGCACGGTGGTGAACGGGGTCATCAGTTCGTCTACGGACGTGGACTATTTCGTCTTCGCCGGGAAAGCGGGACAGCGCGTGCTCCTGCACTGCGCGACGTCGTCGATCGACTCGAAAGCCATGCCGCTCGTCGAGGTTTTCAACGCGGCCCAGCGGCGGGTCGGGATGAACCGGAACTATCAGGACGGCGACGCCCTGGCCGACGTCACCCTGCCCGCGGACGGCGACTACTTCGTCCGCGTGTCGGAATTTGCTTACCAGTACGGTGGGGCGGATTGGTATTACCGGCTGACGCTGGGCTCCGGGCCGTGGATCGACGCGGTCTTCCCACCGCGGATCGAGCCGGGGAAGGCGACGACGGTGACGGTCGTCGGCCGGAACCTGCCCGGCGGGAAGCCGGCGGGCACGATGGACGGGAAGCTGGTCGAGTCGGTGGAGGTGACCGTCACGCCGCCGAAGAAGATCGAACCGTACCGCGGGCGGATCGAGCCGGTCGCGGGCACGTTGGACTGTTTCGAGTACCGGTTTGCAGGGTCGAACCCGGTGCCAATTTATCTGGCGAGTGAACCGGTGGTGCGGGAATCGGCGGCCGACAACGACGTGCCCGAAAAGGCCCAGGCCCTTCCCGTTCCGTGCGAAGTGGCCGGCCGGATCGACCGGCCGAACGACCGCGACTGGTATTCGTTCCAGGCGAAAAAGGGCGAGGTGTTTATCATCGACCTCTTCGCCGAGCGGGTCGGCAGCCACATGGACGCGGCGCTGTCCGTCCACAACGCGGCCACGAAACAGGTGCTGGCCGCCGAAGCCCAACTCGACGACGACAACGAAACGCTCCACCCGATCGCGTTCTACACCCGCACGTCGGACCCGCCGAGTTACCGGTTCACCGCTCCGCAAGCCGGAACGTTTCTCGTCCGCGTTTCCAGTCGGGAAGCGAGCGTCGAGTACGGGCCGCGGTCGGCGTACCAGTTGCGGATCGGGAAGCCGCGGCCCGATTTCCGCGTCGTGGTGGTCCCGCGGTGCCGGGAACTGCCCGCGGCCACGGCGATCCACCCCGGCGAAGACGCGGCGTTGGACGTACTCGTGCAGCGGGTCGACGGGTTCACCGGGCCGGTGACGATTTCGGCCGCCGGCCTGCCTCCGGGCGTGACCGCCACGCCGACGTTCGTCGGCACGAATCAGCGGTGGGCGACGCTCGTGCTGACCGCGGCGAAAGGCGCGAAGGACGCGACGACGACGTTCGCCGTGACGGCCACGGCCACGATCGACGGCAAACCGGTCGCCACCACCGCCCGCTCGGCCGCGATCACCTGGGCCATCGGCCAGGGACAAAACGTTCCCGCCATTGCACGACTCGATCAAACGCTGCCCCTGGCCGTGCGCCCCGGCCGAGCCGAGTTCCGCATCGCCACCGACCTCGCCAAGGCGACCGTGAAGTCGAAAGACGGCACGGTCGCGCCGGTCAAGCCGGGGCTGCTCGTCCGGCCCGGCGACAAGATCACGGTGCCGGTGAAGGTCCATTGGCTCTGGTGGACGGCCCGGCCCAACCCCGCCACGCTGTTCGTCGAACCGACCGTGCCGCAAACGAACCAGCAATCGTCCCCGTTCACCGGGCAAACGATCAACCTTCAGGTGCCGGTGCCCAAAGAAAAGGGCGAGGCGGCGGTTACGATCGACCTCCGCCCGAATTGCCCGCCCGGCCAATACGCGGCCACCTTCCGCGGGGACACGTCGATTCCGTTTCAGCGCAACCCCGACGTCCCCCAGAAAAATCCGATTACGATTTCCACCTTCTCCGCCCCGTTCGAATTCACCGTGATCCCGTCGGCCCTCGCCCGACTGACCGTCCGCGCCCCGAAACCGCAACTCAAGCCCGGCGAATCGACCGAGATCACCGTCCGGGCCGACCGGTTGCTCGATTACGCCGGAGAGTTCCAAATCGCCGTCACCTTCCCGAAAGAAGGAGATATGCTGATCGCCGCCCCGGCCCGGATCGCGGCGGGGCAGACCGAAACGAAGGTGAAAATCACAGCCTACTCGACCGCCAAACCGGTGAAGGTGCCAAACGTGCTGGTCACCGTCACCGGGGTCTACGACGGTAAATACCCGGTGGCCCAGAACGGGAAGGTGAATCTGACGATTCAGAAATAACGAGGTTGCGGCAGAAGTCCACGCAGCGTTTTGTTCACCCGTTCAAGGTTTTGGAACGATTGAGGAGTTCGAATGTTTTTTATGACCCTTGTGCTCCTGGCATCCGACGGCCCCGCGCCCATCGTCCCCGCGAAGCTCGACCGGAAAGACCCGATCGACTACGTGAAGGACGTGCGGCCGATCTTCGCGGCCAAGTGTACCGTCTGCCACTCGGGCAAGATCACGGAGAACGGATACGACATGTCCACGCCGGCCGGGGTAATCAAGGGGGGGAAGCGCGGGGCGGCGGTGTCGGGCGGTAAGCCGATGGAAAGCAATCTCTACCTGTTCGCGAGCCACGCCAAAAAGCCGATGATGCCGCCGAAGTCGGAGGACAATCCGCTGACCCCGGTCGAGCTGGCCGTCATCAAGAAGTGGATCGAAGGCGGGGCGAAGGGGCCGGCCGCGGTTGCGGCGAACGACCGGCCGAAGGTCGTGGTCGGCTTGCCACCCGCCCTCGTGAAGCCGGTGCGGGCCGTGGCCATCGCCCCCGATCAAAGCGTGGTCGCCGCCACCCGCGGCGACCGCGTCCACCTCTACGACGCCAAGACCGGGGCGTGGAAAAAGGAACTGCTCGACCCGACCCTGAAGACTCCCGACGGCAAACCGGCCGCCGCCGCCCACCTGTCGCTCGTCGAGTCCCTCGCCTACAGCCCCGACGGCAAAACACTCGTCACAGGCAGCTTCCGCGAAATCACCCTCTGGGACCCCGCCGCCGGCACGGTGAAAAAACGCCTCGCCAGGTTCGCCGATAAAGTCGTCGCCCTCGCCTATTCCCACGACGGCAAATACCTCGCCACCGGTGGCGGCGCCCCCACCGAAGACGGCGAAGTCAAAATCTTCGACGCCAACACCCTCGCCCCCGTCCTCGACCTCAAACAGGCCCACTCCGACACCGTCTTCGGCCTCGCGTTCTCCCCCAACGACAAACGGCTCGCCACCGCCAGTGCCGACAAGTTCGTGAAAGTGTGGGACTTCCCCTCGGGCAAATTTCTCAAATCGTTCGAAGGCCACACCCAACTCGTCCTCGACGTCGGCTGGGAACCCGACGGCAACCGCCTCGTCTCCGCCGGGGCCGACAACATCGTGAAGATCTGGGACTTCGACAAGGGGGAGAAAATCCGCGACGTCACCATGCACCAGAAGCAGGTGACCCGCCTCGCATTCGTCGGCAAGAAGAACGAATTCCTCACCTGCGGCGGCGACGGCCAGGTCCGACTCGTCAACGGCGAAAACGGCGGCAACATGCGGCAATACCCGGGTGCCACCGACTACCTCTACTCCACCGCTGTCAGCACCGACGGCACCATCGTCGCCTCCGGCGGCGAAGACGGCATCGTCCGCATCTACAACGGAGCAACGGCCAAGCTGATTAAAGCGGCCGTGCCGCCGGAGAAGAAGTAAGTCATTGGAAAATCACAAATACTGCATTGAAAAATCTCAGGTGTATGAGATGGACCCGTTTGAAGTATTACCTGGATTGCCTCCATACGGTCCATCAGCAGAGTCATTTTCGCCGACTGGTCTTGGACAGCATCACGAGGGTCTGGTTGTCCGTTTCCAAGCGAAAAATGGCGATACTTGGGTGGGCAATTTTCAACCGGGGCTCGGAGGAATTGATTTCGTCGCCGAGCACCCGAATGGTCGTGAAATGATTGTCGTTCACGGCGGGCAAGGTTACGTTGTTGATCCGCACGACCTCACGAAACGAAGCTATTTTGGTTGCACGATAGAGTTCGTCGAGCCAGTACCTGAATTGAGTGAGGTTATTTTCGGAGATGGATTACAATTCCAATGTCTCGGCCAAGCAGGCCGGGTATGGCAAAGCAACCGCATCTCTTGGGATGGAATGTGCGACTTACGTCGAGTTGATCGAGTCTTGTATGGAAAGGCTTGGAGCCCCATTGATGATCGCTGGCTCCCGTTCGAGCTGGATTTAGTTACCGGTACTTTCACCGGCGGTTCTTATTTTTTGCCGGCGACATGAGGGTACCATTCGTTCTTGGTTTTCGCCCCAACGGGGCGCGAGGTTAATAGCCAGGGGCGAAGCCCCTGGTCGGCTACATGAATTGTTTGGATTTGCCGCCCTGAAAGGGCGACCGGTCGCACCGGCCGCCCCGTGGGGCGGGTCGAACGGGTGAATGACCCCCCCGGAGTTTCACCCCCGGCAATGAACCTACGGCCCCATTGGGGCCGAGAAGGAACCGGATTAAGCTTTGGCATAGTGCCGCACGATCAGGTCGTTCTGAATCCAGAGTAGCTTCCCAAACGCCCGCAACGTTTTTACCTCCATTCCCCGGTCGAGTCCCAACCCGAGAATCGTCGCGGTGAACGCATCCGCGACGAATCCCAAGAGGGCGGTCATCTGCACGAGCGGAACGAGAATTTGCTTCGACCCGGCCTTATCGGTGTGGATCTTCCCGACCATGTCCAGGTACTCGACCATTTTTCCGTCGTAAGGTTTCGTCACAAGGTTTGCCAGGTATCGGCCCAGGTGCTCTTTGCGGAACTTGATCTGCGGGTGATCCGGCGTAAGGTGGGCGATGTCCGTCGGCACGACGCCCTCGTACCCGTGTTGCCGGGGAACGAAGTGTCGCCAGGTGGCGTTGTAATTGTAAAGTTTGGCGTAGACGGCATCGACCAGCCCGTGAACCAGCGGAGCCAGAGCGGGGGCGGCCGCGTGGATCGCGGTCACGTCGTCCGGGCCGAACCCCACGAACTCGGCCAAGTAGGCGTACCGGTAGGAGAGGTCGGACTCGAGTTTCGGTTCGTCGACGGTCTTCACGGGCATCTCCCGGTAAAAAAGATATTCGGATACACATATCCGATTACACGGAAGTTTACGCCGTGTATAATGGATGTCAAGGTCCGATTTTCGCGAGGGGATATGTTTTCCCAGACGGTCGAATACGCCTTGCGGGCCGTGGTTTATCTCGCCGGGGAAAAGGACGGCCCGGCGTCCACGGCGGCCGTGGCCGTAGCCACCCGGGTCCCCCCGGCCTACCTCGCCAAAGTGCTCCAGTCGCTCGTCAAGGCGGGGATCGTCCACGCCCGCCGGGGCGTCGGCGGCGGGGTGGCCCTCGCCAAGGCCCCCACCGAATTGACCATTCTCGAAGTCGTCAACGCGGTCGACCCGATCCAGCGGATCAAGACGTGCCCGCTCGACCTCGCCTCTCACGGCACCCGGCTCTGCCCGCTCCACAAGCGGTTGGATGCCGCGCTCGCGACGGTCGAGGCGGCGTTCCGGGGGACGACACTCGCCGAGGTGGTGGCCGAGCCCAGCCGGAGCAAGCCGCTGTGCGACGTACCGGTTCAACCGCTAAAAGTGCGAGGACCCGATAGGAAACAAAATACAGAAGGTGTATTCTGATGATCCCTTTGGAGGCCTTATATGGGTGAAATTCGGGTCAAGGTGAAATTGACGAATGCCCTCGACGACGAGCTTTTTCAGCAAGGAAAACTCGCCGAGAAGAAAGTTCGCCGTTATACGGCCAATGCCGTGGTCGATACGGGCGCCGTACGGTCCGTCATACCGTCTCGCGTTTTGAAGAAGCTGGGTGTTCGCATCTGCGGCGAACGGGTCGATTCCTATGCCGACGGCCGCACCGGTACTGTCGGAATAACGGGCCCTATCCTTTTTGACATGCTCGACCGGGACACGATGGATGAGGCGTTCGTCCTCGGCGACGAAGTACACATCGGCCGAACCATTCTCGGAAAACTGGACCTCCAAGTCGACAGTGCCAACCAACGACTCATCCCCAACCCCGCCCACCCGGACCAGCCGGTGAACAAGATTCGCCGGCGGAAAGAAATCTGGTAGGGCTACGCCGCCTCGCGTCGGGCCGCATACGTCGGGGCCGGCGGGTCGAAGAGTCGGCCGGCGGGTTTGGGCGGGTGGGTCGGGCCGACGGGGCCGTCGGCGGTGCCATTCCATTGATGGGCTTTGAGGGCCGCCAGCACCCGCTCGGCGAGTGCGAGGGCGTCGCGGCCGGCCTCGCCGGTCACCCGCGGGGTGCGGCCGAAACGGACGCAATCGACGAAGTGCCGCAGTTCCGCGGTGAGCTGATCCCACTTGCGGTCGCCGTCGAGCGTTTGGGATTGCAAGTACCGGCCGAACACGTCGTCCTTGAGCCGGGCTTTCGTCGCCGGGTCCATGCGGTCCACCCGGATGCCCGTCCGCCGCAACTCGTCGCTCGCCTGAACCAGGACCAGTTTGCGGCTGACGAAGTCGATGCCGGCGTAGCCTTCGGGTGCCCAGACTCGCAGCCGGCGCTTCGGCCGCGGGCTGATCCGGCTGGCCGTCACGTGGGCGACGCAGCCGGATTCGAACACCAGCCGGGCGTTGACCATGTCTTCGTGCCCGCCGAACACGCTCGCCCCGACGGCGGTCACGTCTTTCACCGGGCTGCCGACAAGGGCGAGGAGCAGGTCCAGGTCGTGGATCATCAGGTCGAGCACGGCACCGATGTCGGTGCTCCGGCCGGTGTACGGCCCGTGCCGCTCGGCCTCGACGAACTTCGGCGTGATCGGCCGTTTCGCCAGTTCCTCGAACGCCGGGTTGAACCGCTCGATGTGCCCGACCTGCAGTGGCACCCCGGCCTCCGCGGCCAGGCGAATGAGGTCGTCGGCCTCGGCCACCGTCCGGCAGACCGGCTTTTCCACCAGAACCGGTATCCCCGCTTTCAGAAACCGGGCCGCCACCTGAAAGTGGAACAACGTCGGCGTCACCACCGATACGCAATCGACGCCGTCCAATAGCGGATCGATCTGCTCGAAGGCCCGCGTGCCGAGTTGCTCCGCGACCGCGCAGGCGAGGTCGCTATTCGCGTCCACCACCCCGACGAGGGCGACGTCCGGAAACGCGTTCAGAATGCGCGCGTGGTGCCGCCCGAGGTGGCCGACGCCGATGACCGCGGTCCGCAACTGAGTCATGCCTTCCCTGGCTTTCTTCGCTGTAGCCGGCCTCATCGAGGCCGGTCATACCGTAACCGGGGTTGATAACCCCGGTTACAGGTTACGTCGTCATGCCGCCCGGGCTCGCCCGCGGAACGATTCTTTCGCCGCGGGAATTTGTCGGGCCAGCAGTTTCGCGAGTTCGACGTTCAAGGCGTGGCCGGACCGATAAGCGACGACGTGCCCGGCCAGGTCGACCCCGGTGAGAGCGAGGTCGCCCAGCAGGTCGAGGATTTTGTGCCGGGCCGGCTCGTCGGCAAACCGGAGGCGATTGCCGATCACCCCCACCGGGCCGAAGACGACCACGTCGGCCGGCGTCAGGTGCGGGCCCACGCCCTGCGCCCGCAGCACGGCGGCTTCTTCTTCCAGCAGGAACGTCCGGCAGCCGGCAATCTCCTGCACGAACGTGTCGGGCCGGATTTCCGCCGACACCGCCTGCCGCGGAATCGGCCCGCCCCGGCCGTAATCAAGGACATAACTCACGTCCAATGTCGGGGCGTCGCCCGGGTGCAGCACGATCGTCGCCCCGGCCTTCGACGCCACCACCGGCGTCCGCGGCGTCCAAACCGCCCGCCGCTTCGGCTGCAGGGCCGCCCCGGCTTCGACCAGCGCGACCACGAACCCCAACGCCGACCCGTCCAGGCCGGGCGGCTCGGGGCCGTCGAGTTCGATGACGCAGTTGTCGATCCGCAGCCCGGCGAGGGCGGCGAGGACGTGTTCGACGAGGGTGACGCCCGCCGTGGCGGGGCCGAGAGTCGTCCGCCTGCGGGTGTCGGTCACCTGCCCGATCCGGGCGGGTATGGGCGGGTGTTCGGGCCGGTCGGTGCGCACGAACACGACCCCGGCGTCGACCGGGGCCGGGTGAAATCGGGCGCGGATGCAGGCCCCGGTGATGAACCCGGGGCCGTCCACCGCGACCGAGCGCGCCAGCGTTCGCTGATACCGATAACCGAGCAGCCGCATGATGTGATCTCTCGGCCCCCTCCCCGCAAGTCGGGGAGGGGAGAGAAAAGGAGTTACTTTCCGCCCGGCTTAGGAATCGTGCCGCCCGCACCGCCGGTCGGCGGCGTCGTCCCCGCCGGGGCCGGCGTGGTGCCGCCCGTCGTGGCGATCGGGCCGGGCGACGGCCGGTACTTGTTCAGCGTCGTGACCACCGCGTCCGTGATGTCGCAGTTCGGGGAGACGAAGAACGGCATCGCCGCCGGCGGCCGAAGCTTCAGCTCGAAGTACAGCGGCGACTTCTTCTCCTCCTCGGTCGTCGCGTCGGGATACGCGAACACCACGCCGAACCCGTTCTTGCTGGCGACCGCTTCGACCACGACCTTGATGTCGTCGTGCAATTCCTTCAGGTGCTTGGACGATTGCTCGTCGATCTTCTTCTTCGCCTCGCGGTCGGCGGTGTCGTACTGGAACGCCAGTTGACGGTACTGCTGGTCCTTCTGATCCTTCACCGCCTGCACCGTCTCCTTTTCGATCTCGGCCTTGAGATTCTTGATCTGGTCGGCCAGTTGACCGAGCCGGATGGTTTCCGCGGCCCGGGCTTTGTTCATTTCGGCGGCGAAGTACTGCCACTTCTGGAAGTTCTTCATGACCTTGGCGACGTTGAACACGGCCACGTCGCGGCCCGCACTCACCGGGGGAGTGGTCGGCGCGGCGCCGGCCCCGCCCGGCCCCTGCGCCTTGATGGATCCCGCCAGGTAGACGGCGCCGGCCATCCCGACCAGGGCCGCCAGGTAGACAAACGTCCGCTTCACAGGTCGCCCTCCTCTGCCTCTGTTCCGGCCGGCGCCGCGACGCGCGGGCCCGGCGCGGCGGCCGTTCCGTGGCCGCCCCGTTGCTCGGACGCGGGGTTCTACCCGAAGGCCGGAGGGAACGTCAACCCGAAGAGGGGGGAGACTGACTATTCGGTCTATGAGTCGAGAAACGACGGGAAAACCCGTGCGAATTGCAACCGCTGGAGTAGTTACCGACTCTGAATTCGACTTTGGACGACTTGACTTACGCGTATATACAGCGTATATACAATTGCTTATGGGCGACGATGAGTTCGATGACCAACTCGACGATTACCTTTCCGGAATTGGCCTACCAAATCCGGAGATGGTGGACGTGGAAATCGTGTGGGTCCGTGGGAATCCGGCACTGGGTTCCGACCACATCGCCGCGCACGACGTGACCGAGGCCGAGGTCGAAGAAGTTCTGTTCGAAGTACCACCGGACGTCGAGGCCAAGCGACACCCGGACGCTCCAGAACGGACGATCTTCTGGGGTGCGACCCGGGCCGGCCGGTGGCTGTTCGTGTCGAGCGAGGACTGGACCGACGGCGGAACAAGGTATTTGAAGCCGATCACCGCATTCGAGCCCGAAGAGGGCGAGGAATACTGGAGTCAACAATGAAGTCGAAACGAGCGACCGATGCCGAACTGGCCGAAGAAGCCCGCCGCTGGGACGCCCGGGAACTAACCCCCGCCGGTTGGCGGGACGCCCCGGACGCTGTTCCCCGGGCGGCCGAATCGGTGGCGATCAGCATCCGCCTCCCCAAGCCGATGCTCGCCGTCCTCAAGGAATTCGCCCGGCGAAAGGGTATCGGGTACCAAGTCCTGATGAAGCACTGGCTGGACGAGCGGATTCGGGACGAGCGGGATCGACGGCAACCGGCGGGCGGATCGGTCCAAACGAAAACACGCTAACCCGGCGTGACGTCGTAACGATTCAATACCCGGTCAACGACCCAACACCCGCGGACGTGGACCTGATTCGGATTGCGACAATGGGCTAGGATCGCATCGTCACCGCACCCCGCCTCTTCCAGGACGTCCGCGAGAATTGGGAGGCGGTCGTAGGTTCCCGATTCAAACATCGCCACCGCGAGCGAGACGGCGCGGTCGGTTCCCCATTCTGTGTCGAAATGCGTTGAAAGAAATGTTCGGAACTGACCGGCCAATTTCACTATTTCCGGTTGAAGACGTCGTCCTAACTCATCCAAGTCAATCTGACCGAATAGAAACGGCTTGAAACGAAAACTTGGTTGGTTCACCTCATTCACCCAAGCGATCATTTCCGAGCGGAGAGTCCGTGGCACGATTGAGTACAGAGCTTCGGCCAAGTCTGACCGGCCGGACTGGGCAGTACGCAGGACCAAGGCATTGATATGCTCTCTGGCGGTGATTATTTCCCTGCCAAAGGCATCGCTCATTTTCTCGAAGTAACGAATCAGTTCATTCGTCGTCACGATTGGACTCAAAGAGAGAGAGAAAATTCGTAGCGACGACGAAATTCCAGGTATGGTTCATCTCCCACTGGTTGTCAGAACTTCCCCACCACCCCGTCCGCGACTTCGACGCACTCCGCATCGTCGTGATCGTCGAGGCCGGCTAACCGATCCTGGATCCGCCGGTAGGCGAGGGTCAGGAAATACTTCCCGGCCGGGACGTCGGCGTACGGGTCGGCCTTCGCACTCCCGTTCGACCCGGCCTTGGCGATCAAATAGTCCAGCCGGGCGAGGACGCACGCGCTCACGTACAGGTCGATGGCGATGTCCGCGAGTCGTTCGTGGATCTGCTGGGCGACAACGAACCGGGCTTCGTCTTTCAGCTTCAGGAAGACGTGCGGCAGGGCGAGGCCGAACTCGCGAACGAGCTTGCCGTATCGCCCGGCCAGGTCTTTCAGCTCGGCGGCCTTCACAGGGACGTCCGGCGTGCCCGTAAGCCACGGGGCCGCAAACTTCGCCCCCACCCCGATCGCCTGCCCGATCTTCTTGAAGCTCCACCGCCCGCCCAACATGTCGTCCCGGACCCCCTTCATGTACTCCCCCGGCCCCTTGCACCCGACCACGGCGATGAACGCCTTCAGCACGTCGTTCGCCCCTTCGCCGATCGTGTTGATACGGGCGTCCCGCATCCAGCGTTCGACCGGAATGTCGCTGAAATAGCCTTTTCCGCCGTAGATTTGCAGGCATTCGTTCACGACCGTCCAGAGATGTTCCGTGGCGAAAACTTTGAGGATGGCGGTCTCGAGCATGTAGTCCGGGAAGCCGCGGTCGATGAAGGAGGCGCACTGGGCGGTGGCGGCCTCCATGGCGAACGTGTGGGCCGCGGCGAAGGCGATCTTCTTCTTCACCAGTTCGAACTCGGAGAGCGACTGGCCGAACTGCCTGCGGGTCTTCGCGTGTTCGGTCATCGCTTTCAGGCAGACCTTGGCGTGTCCGGTGCAGGTCGCCCCGAACGTCACCCGGCCGTAGTTGAGCACGGTGAGGGCCGCCTGCAATCCCCGCCCGATCTGCCCGAGAATGTTTTCCTTCGGCACCCGCACGTTCGTGAACTTCATCTTCCCGGTTGCGGTGCCGCGGATACCGCACTTCTCCGCTCGCGCTTCCAACACTTCAAACCCCGGCATGTCCGGCGTCACCAGAAACGCGGTCACCTTCCCCTTGCCGTCCGGCGTCGGCGTGCGGGCCATCACCGTCAGAATGTGGGCGATGCCGCCGTTCGTGATGTAGTGCTTGATGCCGTTAAGAAGGTACGCACTGCCGTCCTCCGTCGGCGTGGCGGTGGTGCGAACGCCGCCGGCGTCCGAGCCCGCTTCCGGTTCGGTGAGCGCGAAGGCACAGAGCTTCGTCCCGTCGAACAGTCCCGGCAGCCAGGCGGCCTGCTGCTCCTTCGTGCCGAACAGGACGAGCGCCCGGCAGCCGATCGAGTGGTGCGCGTTCACGAACACGGCCGTGCTCGCGCAGTGCCCGCCGAGAATCTCCATCGTTTTCAAATACATCTGCTGGTTGAACCCGAGCCCGCCGAATTCCTTCGGGATCGTCATCTTGTACACGTCGAGCTTCGCCAGCCCGTCGATGACCGAATCCGGAATCCGCGACTCCTTGTCAATCTTCATGTGGTCGATGTGGGCGTCGGCGAACGCCCGCACCTGCGCCGCCGCCGCGTCGGACACCTTCTGCTGGTCGTCCGGCAGCGTCGGATAGGGGAAGAGCAGGTCCGCCTTCACCTTGCCGAAGAACAGGGCCTTGGCGAATCCGACGTCCGACCCGGCGATGAGTTCCTCGACGTCTTTTTTCTGCTCGGCAATCTGCTCGGCGGTGAGGGCCATAACGGTCCCCTGATTCGGTTGGGAGAGAACCGCCCGGAGGCGGGGGTACGCGGTATTGTAGGGGAAGGAATGTCGTGATTGGCGTAAACAGCGGCTTGTCGAACCCTTCCAATCCGCGGTACGATAATCCCATGGGACCATTACTGTTATCCGATGAACAGCGGACCGTTATCGAACAATCGGACGACCCGATTCGGGTCATTGACCCGAAGACGAATCGAACATACGTACTGGTTCGGGAAGCTCTGTTCGATTCGATGATGGCATCGGCCGACGAATTTCACCCCCGCGACGCGTACGCCGCGATTGACCGTGCGTTCGCCGAAGGGTGGAGCGATTCCAAGATGGACGATTACGACCGCTGCGAAGAGATCAAGCGATGACCGTCCGTCGCGGTGACGTCGGTCAGCAATCCGGTCTCCTTCACGATTCTCTCGTCTCCTGCAATAACATTGCGACAATCGAGCAGAATTTGATTGCCAGACCAATCGGAAACCTGTCCGCCGCATTCATGGACCAAGTGGATGTCTGCATAGGGGCGGCACTTGCGATGTCGTAGTAAGCTCTTCCCTCTAAGGGATTGTTACGCTTATGGCCTTTTCCGAGTCAACCGTGGATCACAACCGCATCCGCAAGGCCGTTCGGGAAATTCTGGCCGCCGTGGGCGAAGACCCGGACCGGGAAGGCCTGCTGGAAACGCCCGACCGGGTGGCGCGGATGTACGCCGAGGTGTTCGGCGGACTGAGCGAGGACCCGTCGGTCCATCTGAAAAAGACGTTCGTGCAGAAGCACGAGGACATGGTCCTCGTCAAGGACATCGAGTTCGCCAGCATGTGCGAACACCACTTGCTGCCGTTCATCGGCAAGGCCCACATCGGATATTTGCCCGACGCGCGGGTCGTGGGGTTGAGCAAGCTGGCCCGGGTGGTCGATTCCATCGCGAAACGGCCGCAAGTGCAGGAAAAGATGACCGAAGACCTGGCCGACCTGATCATGACCCACCTGAAGCCCCGCGGCGTCGGCGTCATCATCGAGGCGAGCCATTCCTGCATGACGATCCGCGGGGTGAAGAAGCCCGGGGCGATGACGATTACGAGCGCGGTGCGGGGCGGCTTCCGCGACCACCCGGCCACGCGGGAAGAGTTGCTGAGCCTCGTCTTCGGACGGGGAAGATA
>DASXPC010000193.1:0-5014 GCA_036493815.1 Fimbriiglobus sp.
GCAGCCCGGGCGTCGCGAACCGCCTGCTCTTTCGGCCGCATCCCCTGCCAGTCGTACGGCGGGGCCCACTCGGTTGCGGGAGTGAGTAGGTCGATGTGAGTGAGGACGAGGACGACAGGGGGCAGTCGGAGGTGCGGCTTCTTTGCGAAAGAAGAGGCGAGTCGGTCGAGACCGATCAGGTCCGCGGATCGGGCGGCACTGCGGGCGGGGGCGACGAGCAGGATCAGATCGGCGGATTCCGCCGCAGCGGTCGCAGCAGTCGCTTCCTTGTCGTTCGGGCCACCCTGGTCGTAGCCGGGCGTATCGAGCAGATCGAGCGTGGTCGGATCCCTTAACTCGTACCGCGAGACCCCGTCGGTCGCGGGAAGCACATCGGCGACGGCCTTTTGGTCGCCGAGTATGGCGTTTATCAGGCTCGATTTACCCGCCTTGACCTGTCCGATGATCGCCAGCGTTATCGTCGACCGTTCCGGTTCGCTCCGCCCGGCGTCGGGGCCGCGTGCGGTCCCCATGAGTTCGCGGTATCGCGCGGCCCCGACTTTCAACCGACCGCTATTCAATTCGATGAGGTATCGGCCGAGTTCCCGAAGGTAGGCGGTGTAGAACCAGAGCAGCACGTTTTCGCGAAGCTTTTGCCAGGGGGTCGTCAACCCGATTTTTGTCGCCGCGACCTGGAATCCGGTGCGGATCGGGTCGAACACGGCGGACGCGAGCCAGTAGGCGTTTCGCGCCTTGAAATACCAGTCGGCGGCTTGCTGCACCCGGCCGAGGTCGCCCGTACGAATGAGGTGACTTCCCGGAACGTATGTATCCACCAGAGCGGCGAGGTCCTGGGCGACCAATTCCGCACACGTCAATAATTCGGGCAGCGTCAGATGGCGGAAGGGATCGGCCGCGGCCGGCCGATAAACCCGGGTCACAATGAGCGCCAGGTCCTGGGCGTCGGCCGCATATTTCCTCGCGTCGGTCGCCTCCTCGACCGAAATCCTCGTCACCGCATTGGCCGTCTGCTCCACCAGGGCCCACGCCGCCTTGTCGCGGTCGGTCCAATATGCGAGCGGCTCGGTCGGCCCGGCATTCGGCAGAACGCCCTTTGACTTTCGGCGCGTCCAAAACCAGGCCAGTCCGTAGGCCAGGCAGTAACACGCGATCATCGAAAACGAGGCAACGAACGACCATCCGGTTTTCCACAGATGATACCCACCAACACCCGACAGGAAGACGAGTGGACTGAGGAAGAGGATCGCGACGACGGAAATACGAAACCGCATTATTCTGTTGCTCCCGGGTGCCGCCAAAGGCGTTCGGCCGTTCTCAGCTCGCGTTCGTAGAGTCGCTTCAAGTCAGCGGCATCGGGTCGGTGGCCGGCCTTGACATCGTGCAGGTATTCGCAGAACGCCCGGCCGAGGGCGAAGGTGGACGCAGCGGCCAGTGCCGACGCGGCCACCGAACCGATCACCGGAATCACTTTCGCCAGTTCGCGGATCGCCTGCCGGGTGACGAGCCCGACGCCGAGCGAGGCGGCCAACTCGCGAAACCTCTCACCGGTTAACGGTTGGTCGTACATCCGCGCGAGGTGGTTGACCATCTGGGCCTGCACGGCGGGGATGGCGACGAGGTCGACGAAAGGGATCGGCACGGCCGCCGCCGCCGCCGCCGCCGTGGCGTATCCCGCGATCACCGGTACGGCAGCCGAGACGTGAGCGGAACGCAACCGGTCCGATGCCCCTTCGAACCGCAACAGCGTTTCCGCGTACGCAGCCGGCAAATTGTGAAGGATCGCGGCCTTCAGCTCCGGCCCACCATAGTGCGGATCGGCAAAACCCTCTTCCGGCTTCGTGAAATCGATCACAACCCGGGAATCGAACAGCCCGGCGAATACCCGTTCGTGTTCGCCGATCAACCGGGGCACGTCGCCTGATATCACGGGGTTCGCCGGGTCGGCGAAGGGATACGGATCCGGATGCGGTTGGAGTGGGTACGCTTCGTGTAAACAAGTCAGGACGAGCAGCACCGGCCGCCGGGGATTCGCACGGCGGACTTGCTCCAACGCGGTTCGGACGGTTCTCTGGGCGAGGTCGGTGAGCTTGACCGTCACGATCATCAAATGGGTGGACGCGTCCAATTCCCGAATATCCACGGTGGGATCGTACGCCGGGTCGTCGAGGCCGCGGGTATCCAGAAACGTCATGAGCGGGGCGATAGCGAGCGGAAACGGATACCGGTTCGTCGTTTTCGTGCAGGGTCGATACCCCGATCCGACGTCCGCGGCGGACGCTCCGGTCAGATAGCGGACGAGCGACGATTTACCCGACTGCGTTTTTCCGAACAGCCAAAACGTGGGGGCGGGGGCACGGGCCCGGGCGTCGGCGAGGATCTTCTCCGCGTCCGCCGGCCGGCGGGCCGTGGCCCGAAGCCGATCCCATTGCCGGGCTAACCAAGTCGGGTTTTCGGACGTTTCCGCCATTCCGTCCGCCTCGGGTTGACGCCAATCCCCACCCCGGCTATTTCGCCCGGCCCAATCGATTATCGCCAAACTCCTGCACCGCGGCACCCATGGGCGACGACTTCTTTCCACCCCTCCGACTCTTCCGGGCCGATGCGGAACCGGAATGCGACCCGCACACCCTCGCGTGCCGGGAACTGCTCCGACCCGTCGATGCCGGATCGACGCGCCGGGGCCTCGAACCGTTTTCCCGGTCCTGGTTCGAAGAACTCGAACTGAAACGGTACGCGAGAAACGGGTCGTGGCTGCCGCGGGTGCTCGAATTCTCCCGCCACTCCGGCGAGTCCCTGCTCATGCTCCGGCCGGGACTGGGCACGGACGCGATTCAGTATCAGCGGCACGGGGTGGACGTGACCGTCTGTACGACCGCCGGCGACGAACCTGACTGGCTGGCGAAGAACTTTACGCTCCGCGGACTTTCGCTTCGCACGATTCCGGCCGACGGGCACCACTTGCCGTTTCACTCGGCGTCTTTCGACCTCGCCTACGTCAACGCCTTGCACGACTCGCACCCTCCTGCCGGCGAAATCATCCGCGTCCTCCGCCCCGGCGGCAAACTTTTCGCCCTCTTCCCGGCCCGGTTCGGACTCGGGTTCTGGCTTCGTGTCCTCCTCCCCTGGCAGCGTTGGCTGGGCGGATCGAAGCCGGAAGCTCCGGACCACGCCGCCTCCGCCGCGACCCTTCGACAATCGTTTCTCGAGTTCGAAAAGCACCGGATCGGGAAGCGGCACCTTCGCCGGGCCGATTTGCCCACCGCCTGGAAGGTGGTGCCGCACAGCCTCGCGGAACGAATGGTCGGCGAGGTGATCGTCCTCCGGGCGTTCAAGCCTCTGCGGGCCGGGAAACAACAATCGGTGCGAGCGGCGTGAGAGTGGTTGCATCGGCCGGAACTCGGGGTAGGATGGGGCGGACGTTCCCACCCCGGAGGCCGAGCCGTGTCGCACGTGAACCGCCGAGCGTTTCTGAAAGCCGGGGCCGTGGCCGGATTGGCAACGGTGCCCGGATTGGCCCGGGCCGTCCCTCGCAAGGCGACGGCAAAGCGGTGCATTCTGATCAGCCTGGTCGGCGGGCCGAGCCAACTGGATACCTGGGATCCGAAACCGGCAGCCCCGACGAATTACCGCGGCCCGTTCGCCTCGATTCAGACGAAGATACCCGGCATCCAATTCAGCGAACTCTTCCCGAAGCTGGCGGCCTCGGCGGATCGGCTCGCCGTCGTCCGCACCGTGACTCACCCGTACGCCCCGGTCCACGAGTTCGGCCTGCAACTCCTAAATACCGGTCGCGTTTTCCGCGACGGCCCGGCCGCCCCGAACCTCGGCTCCCAACTCGTCAAGAACGGCCAGTTCGAGCTGGTTTCTTCCGGGTGGATCGATTGCGGCATACCGATCCCAGTCGGTCTCGAAACGAAACGCCCCGAACCGGGCGGTTTCGCGGAACAGTGCAAGGCCGTGGTGGAATTACTGGACCGCGGCTGGCAATTTCTCGCCGTGCCGATGTATCATACCGTCTTTGACGCGGTGACATGGGATTGTCACGCCGACGGCGGATCGCTGGCGAGCACCCTGGGCGATTACAAGGATACCGTCGCCCCGTTGTTCGACTCGGCCTTCACCGGTTTGCTGAATGACCTTTCGGACCGCCGCCTGCTCGATTCGACGCTGGTCATAGCCTGCGGCGAATTCGGCCGAACACCCAAACTCAATGCCACCGGCGGCCGGGACCACTGGACCGGGTGCTGGACCGCATTCGTCGCGGGTGGCGGGGTCCGCGGCGGGCAGGTGATCGGCGAATCGGACGCGGTTGCAGGCGAACCGAAGGATCGACCGGTTCAGTTGGCCGATATCGCTGCGACGATTGGTTATGCTTTCGGCAAGGAAGTCCCCGGCTGCGCGGGTACGCCGGTGACGGAACTCTTCTAAAAGATGTTTCACCGCAGAGAACGCGGAGGGCGCAGAGGGAAGAAAATGACGAAGAGAATCGTAATCGTTTTCTGCTCTGCGATCTTCGCGTGCTCCGCGGTGAAATCGGCCGACCCACTTCCCAACACCAAACCGCTCACCGAAACCGGCGACCTCGCCCGGCTGATGGTGGACGGGATTCACAAGTATTTGGATCGGGAGCTGGCGGCGGTACAGGCGAAACGGGACGAGTTGTGGAAGGCGGACATCGCTTCCAAAGAGGCGCTGGCGAAGTCACTACCGGCCAAAAGAGAGCGGCTGCGAAAGATGCTGGGAGTTGTTGACGAGCGGGTGAAGCCGAACCTGGAGTTTATCAGTGGTCCGGGAAAACCGTCGCTACTCGCGGCGATTGATGGCTGCAAAATCCGTGCAGTTCGATGGGCCGTGTTGCCGGGCGTCAATGCCGAGGGACTGCTCATCGAGCCGAAGGAAAAGCCACGAGCGTTTGTGGTTGCCATTCCTCATGCCGATCAGTCGCCCGAACAATTGGCCGGGCTGATGAAGGGGCACAAGTTCGCACTCAATCTCGCGCGTTACGGCTGTCAGG
>DASXPC010000194.1:0-20657 GCA_036493815.1 Fimbriiglobus sp.
GGGGTCTTTGCTTTGAACTTGTCGAACGCCGTCGGGCTGATCGCCCGGATCGGGTGCTTCGAATCCTTGGTCGTTTCGACGAGTTTCTTCGAGAGCTTGTTGGCCAGGTCCCGGTCGAGCCCGGCGAATTCGTACGACTGGGCAACGGTCGGCCCGGACGTGGCCAGGACCAGGACTTTGATTTCCTTCTGCCCCTCGATCTCCTTGAGCGGGTACTCCGCCGGCTGCTTCCCATCCCCGCGGAACAGGTGCCACAGCGCCCCGGGCGTGCACCCAGCCACGCAAACCGCCCCCAGGCCCGATGCCAACAGCATGCGTCGGTTCATCCGTGAACCCTCCTGGCCCCGGCGATTCGCCGCGAAGAACGCGGAGAATGCGGAGACGATTACGATTAAACCCTGATCACGGGCGGGGCTACGTCGCGATCACCACCACCCATCGTAAAAGCATCAACACTGTGAAGATCCCGATCGATGCGGTAATCATCGCCTCGCCGTTTTTCACACGGTACAAGCGCCCCCGTACCGCACTCACCAGCCCCCATGGTATTAGCGCGAACCAGTACAACGCGAGCAGCGTGCCCGTCCAGTTGGCCTTCAGCGAACTCCACACGTTGCCGTGGACCAAATGGGCGAAACTCGTCGTCATCCCGCACGACGGGCAGGGCTTGCCCGTCCAGGTGACGAAGTTGCACTGCGGCAGCCCGAGCTGCGTGTGCGTGGCCATCGTCCGCGGCGTGCCGTCGCTCCGATACGGGTGCAGCAGGGCCGCGGTCGTAAATACCGCCACGAATGCCCCCGCCATCCCCACGAGGGCCAGCCGGGTGAGCCACGACACCCGGGCCTCCCGCCGCCATCCCGGCGCCGGCCCCACCACGGGAATCTCGTCCGTATCGTCCAGTTCGTGTTCCGGGGTCGGCATGTAGCGTTACTCGCACGGGAAATCAAGTCGGAATCCGCTTCGCGACGCATCGCAGGTGCGTCTCCTACTCCGGTATAACGGACTCTGGGTAATTCTAGCCGAATAGGGAAATGATGTGTCGCGCGTCGTTGCGGAAGTTCGGCGATTTTTCGCCACCAACGGACTTGTCGGCACGCCCGGGGTGGTTGCCGTTTCCGGCGGGGCGGACAGCGTGGCGCTGCTCCGGGCCATTCTTGAAACCAACGTCGCCCCGGTCCGGGCCGTCCACTTCGACCACATGCTGCGCGGGGCGGAATCGGACGGCGACGCGGAATTCGTCGGCAGACTGGCGGCCCGTCTCGGCGTGCCGTTCCAGCTATTCCACGCCGGCGAATCCACCCTGGCGAACGACAACCTCGAAGCCGCGGCAAGGGCGTGGCGATACGAGACACTGGCGGCCGTGGCGTTGGAATTTGGGTTGAAATGGACCGCCACCGGACACTCCGCCGACGACCAGGTCGAAACCGTCCTGCACCGCCTGATCCGTGGCACTGGGATTCAAGGTCTACGCGGCATCGCACCAGTCCGATACCAAGATCACTCCCTTAAAGTCGGGCCTCCGATCGTACGCCCATTACTTACCCTTAGTCGAGCTGAGGTAGTCGAATATCTCACTTCCCTCGACCAAACATTTCGCACCGATTCGACCAATGCCGACCCGCGGTTCACCCGCAACCGCATCCGGCACGAACTGCTTCCACTCTTGAAGACTTACAACCCGGACATCGTCATCACGCTCACCCAAACCGCACAACAAGCGGAGGAACTCTTCGCCACCCTCCGTCAAGAAGCAGAAGAACTCCTGAAACATACCGAACTGCCCCGGGCTGGGAACGTGCTCGTCTTTGACGCCATAAAACTGGACCGTGCCTCTCCGCACCGCGTCCGCGATCTCTTCCGCCTCGTCTACGAACGGGAACATTGGCCCATGAGCCAAATGACCCACGCCCACTGGCGCAGACTCGCGGCCTTGACCGAAGGGGATTATCCGGAGGGGGTGATACTTCGCATCAAGGGGCGGGTGGTTCAACTCGCACGTCGCACATAGATTTTTGTAGGGTGGGTCAAGCGAGTCTTCGAGCGCCGACCCACCGGCACCGCAATCGCTCTCCGACACTACGGTGGGTCGGCGCGTCCAAAGCTCCGCTTGGCCCACCCTACCCGAGGGGATTTATGCTCCGTCCGATTCGCCGTGCGTTGTTCAGCGTCTCCGACAAGACGGGCCTCGTGCCGTTTGCGACGGAATTGCACCAGAAGTACGGCGTCGAGTTGATCGCCACGGGCGGGACGAAGAAGGCCCTGGCCGACGCCGGGCTGCCGGTGAAGGACGTGGCCGAGTTGACCGGCTTCCCGGAAATCCTCGACGGTCGGGTAAAGACGCTCCACCCGGCGATCTACGCGGGGTTGCTCGCGAAGCGGTCGAAGCCGGAGCACATGGCGACACTCGCCGAGCACAAGTTGCCCGAGATCGATTTGGTGGTGTGCAACCTGTACCCGTTCGAAGAGACGGTCGCGAAGCCGGGCGTGACCGAGGCCGAGGCGATCGAGAACATTGATATCGGCGGCCCCTGCATGATCCGGGCGGCGGCGAAGAACTTCGAGGCGGTGGCGGTGATTACAAGTCCGACGAAATACTCACTTTTTCTCAGAAGACTGGGGTATGCCGGCGGAAAAATCTCGCGAGTTGATCGACTCGAAATGGCTGTGAGTGCGTTTCAGCAGGTCGCAGAATACGATGCGGCTATTTCAGATTATTTCTCCAACAACATGAACGCAGCTTCATCGCGCAACTCGAACGTAATACCGAGCGCGTATTTAGCTCCGTACTTCGTCCTAAACCAGTCTCTACGATACGGCGAAAACCCTCATCAACTCGCCGGCTTTTTTTCGGATTGCTCGAATGAGTCCCGTCCCTGCATCTCTACCGCCGAGCAACTCCACGGAAAAGAGCTGAGCTACAACAACATCCTCGACCTCGATTCGGCGTTGAACCTGGCCCGGGAGTTTGCCGGCCCGGCCGCGGTGGTGGTGAAGCACAACAACCCGTGCGGGGCGGCCGTCGCGTCCACACTCCCCGAGGCATTCAACCTCGCCTGGGCCGGCGACCCGCAATCCGCCTTCGGCGGCATCCTCGCGTTCAATCGAACCGTCGATGCCGACACCGCCGCCGCCATCATGACCGGCGACCGGTTCGTCGAATGCGTCATCGCCCCGGACTACGAACCGCACGCCCTCGAAGGCCTCAAGGTGTGGAAGAAGAACGTTCGCCTCTTGAAGACCGGACCTCTCTCCGGCTTCCCACAAGGCCTGGACTACCGCCGCGTGGACGGTGGCTTGCTCGTGCAAACCCGCGACTACGGGGCCGACAAGCCGGACGAATGGAAGGTCGTTACCAAGCGGAAGCCGACCGAGGACGAGTTCCACGCCCTGCACTTCGCCTGGTTCATCTGCAAGCACGTGAAGAGCAACGCGATTGTGTTGGCAACCACCCCGAGCGGGGGGCGTAAGCCCCCTGAGGACGTCCACGTCGTCGGAGTCGGCGCCGGCCAAATGAGCCGCGTCGATTCGGTGCAAATTGCCATCCGCAAGGGCGGCGACCAGGTGAAGGGATCGGTTCTCGCGTCGGATGCCTTCTTCCCGTTCCGCGACAACGTCGACGCCGCAGCCGCGGCGGGAGTAAAAGCAATTATCCAGCCCGGCGGGTCGGTGAAAGACGCCGACAGCATCGCCGCCTGCGACGAGCATGGGATTGCGATGTTGTTTACCGGCGTGCGGCACTTCCGGCATTAAGCACGGGCCGCCCCTCAAGCCAGTCCTGTAGGGGCCGCCCTCTGTGGCGGCCCGCGGAGAACGCGATGCCCGCCAAACCCCCGGCCGTCGAACACGTCGAGATGACCGGGCACATCGTCGATTCTCTGCTCCTGCCCAAGGTACTCGACGCGATTCTGGCCCGCGGCGGGCGGTATCACATTGCGGAATTCCGCCTCGGGGAAAAGCAGGATGACCCGAGTTACGCGAAGATTGAAATCAAAGCGGACTCGGCTGCGAAGCTCGACGCGATCCTGGCGGAGATTCACCCGCACGGGGCTGTGCCGGCGAACCCGGCCGACGCTGCCCTCGTCGTCGCCGACGTGGCCGCGGCGTTCCCGGAACGCTTCTACTGCTCGACCAACTTCCGCACGCAGGTGCGGGTGAAAGGGGAATGGGTCGACGTCCAGGATCAGGAAATGGACTGCGGCATCGTAGTGGACCCCGTCGCGAAAACGGCCCGGATCGTGCCGATGACCGACATTCGACTGGGCGACAAGGTCGTCGTGGGCCGGGCCGGCACGCGCGTCTTCCCGCCCGAAGCCGAGACGCGGAAGCACGAGCTGTTCGAGTTCATGGCCAGCCCCGTCTCCAGCGAACGGCCGAAGGCCGTTTCGGTTCGCGAGATCGCCCAGGCGATGCGGAAGGCCAAGGCCGCCGGCGAGAAGAACATGGCCGTGCTCGGCCCTGCCGTCGTCCATACCGGTGGCGGCGAGCACGTGGTCAAGCTGATCAAACTCGGCTTCCTCGACGTCCTCTTCGCCGGCAACGCCCTCGCCGCCCACGACATGGAGCAATCCTTCTACGGCACCAGCCTCGGCGTCTCACTCGACAAAGGGCTCCCCACCGACGAGGGGCACGAACACCACCTGCGGACGATCAACTCCATCCGCCGGCTCGGCGGGATCGTGACCGCGGTCCATCAGAAAAAACTGAAGTCGGGCATCATGTTTGAATGCGTCACCCGGAAAATTCCGTTCGTCCTCTGCGGCAGCATCCGCGACGATGGACCGATTCCGGAGGTCATTACCGACGTGATCCGGGCCCAGGCTGAAATGCGGAAGCACATTCCGGGAACGGGCTTTTGCTTGATGGTCGCGTCGACGCTGCACTCGATCGCCGTCGGCAACCTGCTCCCCGCGAGCATCAAAGTCGCCTGCATCGACATCAGCCCAGCGACCGTGACGAAGCTAATGGACCGCGGCAGCACGCAAACCGTGGGCATCGTTTCCGACGCGGAGCCGTTTTTAGGCGCACTCGTAGCCGAACTGGAACGAGCGGCGAAATGACGAATGCCGAATGACCCACCAATGACGAAATCCAAAATCCGAATAGTCAGTACTTCCCATTCGTCATTAGGAATTCGTCTTTCAGATTCTCTTCGACATTGGTGGGTCATTCGGCATTCGTCATTCGTCATTTTCTGAAAGGCCGTGCGCGAATATCGAAGAGTCCGAAAACCTCTTCTTCCGAAAGCCCGCGGTTCGTCGGCTTGTCGGCCTGGTCGAGGAGTTCCTGAAACACGCGGCGCTTCGCTTCCAAAATCTCCGCGATCCGGGCTTCGATGGTTCCTTCCGAGAGAAACCGCGTCACGGTGACCGGGTGCTTCTGGCCGATGCGGTGGGCGCGGTTGATGGCCTGGTCTTCCACGGCCGGGTTCCACCAGCGGTCGAAGAGGAAGACGTAGTTCGAGAATTGCAGATTGAGGCCGACGCTGCCGGTGCCGTAGGTCATGAGCAAGACGTGCTTGGTCGGGTCGGTTCTGAAGCGTTCGAGAACACCCGGGCGTTCGTTCTGCGGGACGCGGCCGTGGAATTGCAGCGGGCCGTAGGGTTCCAACGCCTCGGCCAGCACGTGCAGCGGTTCCACCCACTGGCTGAAAACGATCGCCTTGCGACCGCTGTCGGCCACTTCTTCCATGTCGTGCAATAACTGTTCGAGCTTCGCACTTTGCCCGGTGAGCGGGTCGAAGTTGCAGATCTGTTTCAACCGCATGACGAGTTGGAACACGTGCTGAACGGTGATCGTGTCGCCGAGTTCGTTGAGGTGTACGACGCCGTCGTCCTCGGCCCGGCGGTAGGCGAGCCGTTGCGCGGGGGTGAGGTCCACGGCCACGTCCCGAACGACCTTCGGCGGCATGTCCAAAAGCACGTCGTCTTTCGTGCGGCGGAGAATGCCGTCGCTGGTCAGTGCGGGAATCCGTTTCGGCGGCGTGTCCGGCGGCACACGGCCCGGATCGACGAACGCGAAGATGTTCACCAGATCGTCCGGGTGATTCTCGATCGGCGTACCGGTGAGGGCCCAACTCCGCGACCGGGCCACGCCCCGCACGGCTTGGGCCGTCTTCGAGTCGCGGTTCTTGATCCGCTGGGCCTCGTCCAGCACCATCACGTCGAACGACACCCGCGGGTCCGTGGCCAGGTCCACGTCTCGCGTGAGCGATTCGTAGTTGATCAATTTGAGCGGCGAATTGGAAACGAGCCAGGTCCGGCGGCGGTCTTCGGCGTCGCCGTCGAATGCCTCGAACGGCAGGTCCGGGGCCCACAATGTCAATTCGCGGGACCAGTTATGAATTAGGGGTTTCGGGGCCACGATGAGACCGGTGCGGATCATGCCCTGGTGGAACAGCAGGCGCAGGGCGAGGATAGCCTGCGCCGTTTTGCCGAGGCCCATTTCGTCCGCGAGGAGGGCGGCGTGGCGGGGCATCAGGAAGGCAATGCCTTCGAGCTGATACGGAAAGGGCGGGAAGGGAAGTTCGAGCTGGCGGCCGTTGAAAATGTTGTCGAGCGGCGGTTGAAGCAGATAGAGCAGGCGATCCTTGAAGATAACGGTATCGGCCGTGGGCCGCGGGCGGATGGCCGGCTTCGCAGCCGGATTCGAAAGATCGGGTAGCAACGGAGCGGGTTGTTCACCCCGAGCTTCGTTCAGTGGTTTCGCCGGCCGGCAAAGTTCCGACGGCGGCGACGGGAATTTCCACCCTTCCGTGGCGATCGGCCAATCGCTGACGCCGATGGACCGCACCCACGGGGCGTGCGTCAGCAAGCGGGATTCGCACACCTCCGATTCGAGGGATAGGGGAAAGTCGAGTGGCTCAAGCCGCACGGCTGGCCCCCACCTTACGTGCCTCGGCCACCGCTTCACGGATGCGGGTGAACGGCTCGGAAAGGTTCACCGATTCGTCGATCCCGCCGAGTTGGGTTAGGATTCGGTCCCGGTCGGCATCGAAGCGTTCGGATAGGAGCAACGGAGCCGAACAACGGGCATGTGACAGTTCGATGACACCGGCCGGCCGATCCGATCCGGCGATCGCCACAATCGGCACGTCCACGTGTGGCCGCAGGGCCAGGCACACCGGCGTGTCCGTCACGATCAGAGTCGGCCGAATTGCAGTTTTCTCGATCAGCGTTTTGCCCAATAACTCGCCGAAGACGTAGTCAGTCAGTGTGCCGCCGTACAGAATCGCTTGCATCCGCGTCGGCTGAACCGCCGAGGTCAGCCGAAACTCGATCGGCCGACCCCAGGAGTTCGTCACCAGGTATCCGCCCACGTGCCCTCCCGTGTCCTGAAGCACGGTCAGGAAACCGAGCGTGACCGGCGGCACATTCGATCCTTCGCTCACGGCGTGTCGTCCCCCAGGTAAGTCTCAACCCCCCCGCACTCCTCCCATCGGAAGGGTGCACGAAGGCCCTTCACCGGGCAATGGGTCCGGGCGTCAACCCGGCCGAGTTGTCCCCGCGGAGCCGGAACCTCCCCCCTATTTTCGCCCGTTTGCCCGGCTTCCGGTCCGGTCGTACCGTTTAGCGCCGTAGCCTTCCCCGGCAAATCCGGGTACACCATCAAAGTTGACTCCGTTTTCCGGAATTGTCAGGACGCGACATGGCCGCCGATGCGACGCCGACTCCGAAGCTCTCTCCGGTCGAAGGATTCAAGGAGCAGAGTAACTACCTGCGGGGGTCGTTGGGCGAGGAGTTGGCGGGACCGGAAGACCACTTGTCCGACGCGGCAAAAAATCTACTCAAGTTCCACGGCAGCTACCAGCAGGAAGACCGCGACGCGAGGAAAAACCGGGCGAAGACCGGGGTGACCAAAGCGTACATGTTCATGGTGCGGCTCAAGTTGCCCGGCGGGCGGTTGACTGCGGACCAGTACATCGCCTTGGACGAAATCGCCGGCCGGCACGCCAACGGCACTCTGCGGTTCACCACACGGCAAAGTATCCAATTCCACGGCATACTCAAAACGAACCTCAAGCAGACCATCGCCGACATCAACGCCGCGTTGGTTTCGACCCTCGGTGCCTGCGGCGACGTGAACCGCAACGTGGTGGC
Organism: Fimbriiglobus sp.; assembly: GCA_036493815.1. Taxonomy (GTDB): domain Bacteria; phylum Planctomycetota; class Planctomycetia; order Gemmatales; family Gemmataceae; genus DASXPC01. Next base: position 8,097 of record DASXPC010000194.1, read on the forward strand.
CTGCCCCGCCCCGCTCGGCGACCCGGTGCGAAAACAGATGAACGAATTGGCGGACCGGGTTGCCGCCCACCTCGCCCCGAAAGCAGGCGGGCAGGCATACCATGAGATCTGGCTGAACGGGGAAAAAGTAAGCCCGGACGGCGACCCAGCGGTCGCGGAACCGATCTACGGCAAAGTCTATTTGCCCCGGAAGTTCAAAACGGCGTTCGCCCTGCCCCACGACAACTGCACCGACGTCCTGGCGAACTGCTTGGGCTTTCTCGCCGTGGCCGAGAACGGCCACCCGGTCGGATATGACATGTACGTCGGCGGCGGCCAGGGGATGACGCACGGGAAGAAGGAGACATTTCCCTACCTGGCGAAGGCCGTGGCGTTTGTGTCGCCGGAGGAAGTCGTGTCCGCGGCCGAAGCGGTGGTGAAACTCTTCCGCGACCACGGCAACCGAGCCGACCGCAAACGGGCCCGCCTCAAATATTTGATGGCCGACTGGGGCGTCGAGAAGTTCCGGGATGTGTTCGCGAAGAGCTATTTTCAGAAAACGCTTCTCGCTCCCCGCGGCCTGCCGATCACCGGCCTCGATCTACATCACGGCTGGCACCCGCAGGGCAATGGCAAGTGGTTCCTCGGCCTGTCTGTGGAAAACGGGCGGGTGAAGGACGAAGGGGCCTTCCGACTCCGGACCGGGCTTCGCACCATCGTTTCGAAATACCGTTGTGCGGTCCGCATCACTCCGCAGCAGGACGTCCTGGTGTGCGACGTGGCCGTCGCAGACAAGGCGGGCGTCGACTCGCTATTGAACGAACACGGAATTCCACGGCCGGAAAACTTGAGCCTCGTTCGGAAGTGGGGCATGGCTTGCCCGGCGATTCCGACCTGCCCGCTAGCCCTGACCGAATCCGAGCGGGTCCTGCCCGAAATCATCGATCACCTGGAAACGACCCTCGCCGGGTTGGACCTCGCCGGGGAACCGATCAGCGTGCGGATGACGGGTTGCCCGAACGGGTGCGCCCGTCCGTACCAGAGCGAGATCGGTCTTGTCGGCCGGAGCGGCGAGAAATTTACCGTCTTCATCGGCGGTGATTCCTTCGGCCGGCGGATGAACGTAGAGTTGAAAGATCTGGTTCCGAAAGGCGAAATCGTTCCGCTATTGGGCAAGGTCTTTGCCGCCTTCAAAGCGGGCCGTGCCGGTACGGAATCGTTCGGCGACTTCTGCGACCGCGTCGGGATTGAAACGCTTCGGGGGCTGGTCCATGGCTGACCCGCGAAGGCAGATCCGACAACGACTCGATTCCCTGAAGGCGGCGGGGGTGGAATTCGTGCCCGCCGTGCCGCCCGTCCCCCTTCCCGTTCCCGAACCGGTGGAATTGAGTGTTTCGAATTCGACGTTATTCGACGCGACCGAGGCCGCCCCGGTTGGCGACCGCGGCATCGCCTTGGACATTCTTCGTCACGAAGTTTCCCGATGCGAAAAGTGCCCCGACTTGTTTTCGACGCGGACGCAAACCGTCTTCGGCGTCGGCCCGATGTCGGCCGCACTCTGCTTCGTCGGCGAAGCTCCGGGAGCGGACGAAGACGCGCAGGGCGAACCGTTTGTGGGAAGAGCCGGCCAACTCCTGAACAAGATCATCGTCGCAAGCGGATTCCAGCGGGAAGAGGTTTACATCTGCAACACGCTGAAGTGCCGCCCGCCGGGCAACCGCACCCCGGCCCCGCAGGAGTGCGAAAACTGCCGCGGGTACTTCGAGCGTCAAATCGACCTGGTCCAGCCCCAATACATTTGTGCCCTCGGCGGCGTCTCCGCTCAGAACTTATTGAACACAAAAATCGGCATCACCAAGCTCCGCGGTAAGGTGCATCATTACCGCGGGATTCCCGTGGTGTGTACGTTTCATCCGGCCTACCTGCTCCGCAACCCGCCCGCGAAGAAAGACTGCTGGGAGGATATGAAGTTCCTGCTCGGCCAGATGGGCCGGCCGGTGCCAGTTCTCGGGGGATAACCAATTCTGATTCCCTCGCTTTGCGTCGGTTCGAAGCCGGCGCGACCGGGCCGAGAACCTACGCGAGGAAGATTCGCATCGAGTCCGAACGGAGAGAATGCCGGCCGAAAAGGCACTATGCGGTCAGAGGAGAGAGTTCGGTTTATGAAGAATCTCCCGGGAATGTCGGTCTCGGGCCGTTGACGGGTTCCCGTAGCGGGAATACGATTCGTTTTTCGATTAGCCACGCCCTCGCAGAGTCCCGGATGACCGACCCGACCGTTGCCCGCGTATTACTCCAGGCCGCCTCGACGGCTCGGGGATTACGTGGCCGGACACGGGTCGTGAAGTTCGGCGGCAGTGCCATGGAAGATCCGGCCGCGACCCGCGGCACGATCGATGCAATCGTCGCTCTGCAAACCCTCGGCGTCCGGCAGATTGTCGTGCACGGCGGTGGCAAGGCGATCGACCGGGCTATGGCGGCCGCCAATCTCACCGTCCAGAAAGTTCAGGGCCGCCGTACAACCGACGCGGCGACTCTCGAAATTGTCGTCCGTATCTTGCGAAAAGAGATCTGCCCGGGTGTCGTGAAGCACTTGCAATCCCAAGGCGGGGCGGCCGTCGGCCTTCACGGCGACGACCGCCAAATCCTGTTCGGTGAAAAGCTGACTTTGCCGGGAACCGACGGCAAGCCCGTCGACCTCGGCTTTGTCGGCAACCCGTCCGACGTCGACTCCGACCTGCTCGACGACACCCTGGACGAGGGGATGATTCCGGTGATTCCGTCCCTCGCGGTCGATAGCGAAGGGGGCTGGCTAAACGTGAACGCGGACACGGCGGCCGCGGCTGTCGCCGGGGCCGTGCAGGCCGAGGCCGTCCTGTTCCTGACCGATACGCCCGGAGTTTTGCGGGATCGCGCGAACCCGGCGAGCCTTCTCCCCCGTCTTACCGAGTCCGAAGCGAGATCGCTGATCGCGAACGGGGTGATCGAGGGCGGCATGGTGCCGAAAGTCGAGGCGTGCTTTACGGCCCTCGCGGCCGGGGCGGCCAGGGCCGTCATTCTCGATGGCCGCGACCCGAATGCCCTCCTCGCCGAATTCCTCGGCGCCCCCCCCGCGGGCACCGAAATCGCGAAAGACTGACCCCGGGCAATCGTCCGGGGGCGACTCAATCTCCTCCCTATTTCTTTTCACCATGACAACGCCGACCCCGCATTCTTCCGAACACGTCATCGCCACCGCCAAACAGTACGTGATCGGCAACTACACCCGTTACCCGGTCTGCCTCGTTCGCGGCGAAGGGTCATGGGTGTGGGACGCCGAAGGAAAGAAATACCTCGATTTCTTCCCCGGCTGGGGTTGTGGAATCCTAGGGCACTGCCCGCCGCGGGTCGTCAAGGCAGTGCAAGAACAGGTCGCCCAACTGATTCACGTGCCGAACACGTGGTACACGGAACCGCAGGCGGAACTCGCGAAGGCGTTAAGCGAACGGTGCGACTTCGGCGGTCAGGTTTTTTTCTGCAACAGCGGCACCGAGGCGAACGAGGCCGCGATCAAGCTCGTCCGGCTCTGCGGCAAACCCAAAGGGAAGTACAAGATCGTCACGATGACGAACGGTTTCCACGGACGGACGTTCGGTTCGCTTGCCGCCACGGCCCAGCCAAAGTACCACGCCGGGGTCGAACCGATGCTGCCGGGGTTTCTCTACGCACCTTTCGGCGACCTCGACGCAGTGGCAAAACTCATCGACGCGGAGACCGCAGGCGTCCTGTTGGAGCCGATTCAAGGGGAAGGCGGCATCAACATTCCGCCCGCCGGGTTCATCGAAGGCCTGCGCGAGTTGTGCGATAAACACGGCATGATCTTCGTGCTGGACGAAGTGCAGACCGGCATGGGACGAACGGGCACCTGGTACGCCCACCGGCACTGGAACGTCAAACCCGACGTGGTCACGCTGGCCAAGGCGTTGGCCGGCGGCATGGCGATGGGCGGGTTGATTGCGACGCAGGAGGTCGCCGAAAAACTGAAACCCGGCACCCACGCCGCAACCTTCGGCGGAAACCCGGTCGCCGCCCGCGCCGCACTTGCAGCCATCGAAACGATCGACGCCGACGGATTGCTGGACCGGGCGGTAAAAATCGGCGAACGATTCCAGACCCGTTTCCTCGCCCTTAAGGAAAAGTGCCCGCTCATTCAGGAGGTCAGGGTCAAGGGGGCGATGATCGGCGTTCAACTCGCGGTCGAAGCCGGTCCCGTCGTGCAAGCCTGCCTCGAACGCGGCCTGCTCGTCAACGCAACCCATTCCACCGTCCTCCGACTCCTCCCGGCCATTAACCTTGGCGACGCCGAGATCGACCAGGGTTGCGACGTCCTCGATTTTGTGTTGACGAACCACAAGACCTAGTCGCCTGTGTCCGGTTTCACGTTTCTGAGTTTCAAGAATCCCAACCGGATTATTTCTTGAAACTGGAAACTCTGAAACAGGAAACACGCAAAGAGATGCCGAGTATGAAGCACTTATTGCATCTATTCGATGTGACGCCGGACGAACTCCGGCACTTGCTGACCGAAGCCGCCCGGCTAAAGACGGCCCGCGCGCGGGGGATTCCGTCGTCGTCGCTCGCGGGGAAAGTGGTCGCACTGATTTTCGAGAAGCCGTCGATGCGGACGCGTGTGAGTTTCGAAGCCGGGGTGGCCCAACTCGGCGGCACGGCGATGTTTTTGCCCGGGAACGAAGTGGGGTTGGGCTGGCGGGAGACGCTGCCCGATTTCGCCCGAACTATGAGCCGATATGTGGACGCAATGGTCCTTCGGGTGTATCGGCAATCGACCGTCGAGGCCATTGCCGCGGCCGCGACCGTGCCGATCATCAACGGCCTGTCCGACGCCGAGCACCCGTGTCAGGCGTTGGCCGACGTCTTGACGGTGCAGGAATCCTTTGGCACCGTCGCGGGAAAGACGGTGACATTCGTCGGCGACGGGAATAACGTGGCCCGTTCACTCGCGGTGGCGTGCGGCAAACTCGGCGGCCACTTCGTCCTCGCCTGCCCGGCCGGTTACGGGTTCGACGCGGACTTCAAAGCCGCCTTCGCCTCGAACGTCGGGGGAAATCTCAAGGAGATTAACGACGCAAATGCCGCGGTAAAATCGGCTGACGTGGTTTACACCGACGTGTGGACCAGCATGGGTCAGGAGGCCGAGCGGGACGAGCGGCTTCGAAAGTTCGCTTCCTTCCAGGTCAACGAATCGTTACTCGCCAAAGCCCCGAAGCACGCCATTGTCCTGCACTGCCTCCCCGCTCACCGCGGTGAGGAAATCACCGACGGCGTCATGGACGGCCCGCAGTCTGCCGTATTCGACCAGGCGGAGAATCGCCTGCACGCCCAGAAGGCGGTGCTGGAGTGGGTGGTGAAGTGAGGGTATTATGCAGATTGGGGAGTACCAGCTGTGACTCCACTGTTCTTGATAGCATCGGCCATTACTTTCGCCGCACCCCCACCCGCGAAGGACTCGGTTGGTGAAATTACAATCTGGGTCGGCGAAAAACCGACTCGGTTCCTTCCGGACGGAACGCGCGCGAAAGACATCCCGGTTCTTAATACGTTGAAGTTGGCGGGAATCAACGACAGGATCACGCCGGATTTCAAATCGGTCGTCAGTATTGACTATTCGGCAACGGATCGGGTGAAACGCATACACAAGTAGCGATTGGTCGTGACGGCGCTCGACGGCAATTCGAAGCCATTTATTCTACCGGCGTACGTGCCGCAATCTTTCTTCCTGTCCGCAGATGGAACCAAAGTCTACTTTTCCGGCCTTCGAGGCGAGGAAGTCGCGGACGAGAAATACTTCGGTGTAACGTCGTGGGTACTGGATTTGGTGTCAAAAAAAGTCGCTGGTCTGAACTTGCCTGTCAATCATTATTTGGAAGCGATATCAAGTGATGGAAAAACAATGATCTCGTCTACTTTTACGCAAGAGAAGGAGTTCTATGTCCGCCGAACGTTTCTGACCGACGGAAATGCCGAGAAGCCGATTGAAATCCTCAAGCCTGGCGTTTCAGCCTTTGAGGTTCGATTTTCACCGGACGGCTCTCAAGTATTAATACATGCCGTCGAATACGTCAACTTGAAATGGAACGGTGGTGATTTTTCCGCTTCGGATATAACTCGCAACGAAGCCGTTCTTGTGAACGTAGTCACTCGGAAGGAATCAACCGTTGAATCCCTGCCGGTAGCAACTATTCGTGCCTGGTCTTGGTCGCCGGACGGGAAACGAATCGCCTACGTCGTCCACGATCCGAACGCCAAGGGCGGCGTGCCCGGGAAGAAAGAATACTCCATCTTCGTTGCCGAACCGAACGGTGCGAATGCGAAGTTGATTTACAAGGCGGAAGGGTCGGACTTGGAGTATTTCGATTGGCGGTGAAACAAAGCAGAGGAATGTCGATCGTCGAGTTGATTTCATGCCTTTCATTCATTCCTCTTTCCTTCGATCACCCCGCGCCAGTACGCCGGCACTTCCCGGTACGCTGCATCGTACGTCGGAGCGAGCGGCAACGGAACGTACCGGTCGGGGTCGAGGAAAACCGGCATGTCGATCAGTTCCTTCCCCACCGCCGTCGGCTCGATGAACGCGGACGGGCTCGGTTCGGCCTTGTAGCTGGCCAACGTGAGCGGGCAGTCAGCGGGAAATACGACCTGCTCCGCGTTGTCGATCTCGTCCCAGATTTCCCGGTGTAGTCCGTTCGGGTCCCGTGGGGTGGGGGGGAAGAGGTCTACGACGACCAGATGTACGCCATTGTTCAGCAGCCAAACGGCCTTCTCGACGAACGCCCGGACCGCGGATCGACTCGTCTTGTTCCCCTGGGAAACGATCTCGACAACGGCAACGACCGAATGGTCGCTGACGTGTCGGATGCGGACGACTTTCGCCTTTTTCGCGTATTCGTCCCGGTCCTCCCGGGCCGTCAACCGGAATCGGACTTTGGGCTCGGCCGTCGCAAGGGCGATCCCTCCACGTTCGGCTGACGGTGTGTACGACCCGTTCGAACCGGGACTATTCAGGGTAATTACGTCCGGGCCGATCCCACCTGCGATCTGTTCGGGCAGTGCGTAATAATCGGGCGGCAGGGTCCGGTTCAAGACCTTGCTAATCTCATCGATCCAACCGTGGTGGAACGCGTGAAATATGCCGGCATAGACCCGGGTCCAGTCGTGGATCGGCATGTCCCACCTCCGCAACCGAGTATATCGCATCCGGAGTCACGCCGTCAGACGCTCCAGTGCCTCCTGATATTTTGCCGCCGTTTTCTGCACCACATCCGCTGGTAACTGTGGCGGCGGGCTGTTTTTGTCCCAGCCGGTGGTTTCGAGCCAGTCGCGGACGAACTGCTTATCGAACGACGGCGGCGACGAACCGGGACGGTACGTGTCGGCCGGCCAGAAACGCGAACTGTCGGCCGTCAGCACTTCGTCGATCAAAATCACTTCGCCCGTGGGCAGCGTTCCCCATTCGAATTTCGTGTCGGCGAGTATGATGCCCCGTTTCTCCGCATACGCCGCGGCCCGACGATACACTTCGAGGGTGCGGCGTTTCAATTCTTCGGCCGTGGACCGGCCCACCGCCTTTGCCATCACGTCGAACGAAATGTTCTCGTCGTGCCCCGTTTCGGCTTTCGTCGCCGGGGTGAAGATCGGCTCCGGCAGCTTGTCCGCCTCCTTCAGACCCATCGGCAATCCGATCCCACACACCGTCCCGTGCTGCCGGTATTCCTTCCATCCGGACCCGACCAGATAACCCCGGGCCACGCACTCGATCGGCACCACCGTCGTTTTCTTCACGAACATCGTCCGCCCGCCGAACACGTCCGGGTGCTTGCGAAACTCGTCCGGCAATTTGGCCAATTCGGTCGAAATCAGGTGGTTTGGCACGTCGAGCCAGTGCAGCCAGAACGCCGTCATTGCCGTCAGCACCCGCCCCTTTCCGGGGATCCCGTTTGGCATCACCCAGTCGAAGGCACTGATTCGGTCGGTCGCCACCACGGCGAGGGTATTGCCCAGATCGTAAACGTCCCGCACCTTTCCCCGTCGGCAGGGGAAGTCGGGTAATTCGGTCTGCAATACAGGAGTTTCGGCCATGGTCGGATCTCGCTGTGGGTGACAATAGTTTAGAAACCACCCCCGTCCCCGTCCGGTTCCGCTTGACGATTGGCCCGACGGGAACGACGATGCACGTAGCCTCATCTCGTGCCACGGATGGCCATGCTGTACGAATCCTCGGGCGTTCGCGTCGAAGTCGACGACGGGATCGCGACCCTCTGGCTCGACTTCCCCGGCGAACCGGTCAATGCACTTTCTTTGAGCCGGCTGGTCGAAATCGAAGGCGGTATTATCGCCGCCGGTGCAACGCCTGGCATCGAAGTTCTGGTCGTCCGGTCCGCAAAACCCGCTGGGTTTTGCGGCGGGCTCGATTTCGATTCGGTTCGAAATCTGCAAATGGCCGCGGACCGCGCCGAATTTTCCCGGTCCGGCCAGCAAATCTTTTCCCGACTCGCTTCCGTCCCGATGCCGACGCTCGCCTTCCTGCACGGGCCTTGCCTTGGGGCGGGGCTGGAATTCGCCCTGGCCTGCGATACCCGTTTGGCGGTGGCAGGGCCCGATTCCGAATTCGGCTTCCCTGATGCACCCCAGGGCTTGATTCCCTGTTGGGGGGGAGCAACCCGGCTCGCCCGATTGGTCGGTCGCAAGTCGGCCGCAAGCCTGCTCCATTCGGGACAGATTTTATCGGCCCGTGAAGCGGTACGGTGCGGACTGATTGACGACGCCTTCTGCGACCGCCGGTCCAAGATCGAACTCCGCACGGCCCTGGACCGCATCCAGCGAATCGGTTCGATGCCGCGCCGTCGGCCGTGGTACCGTCGTCAAACGCCGCCCGCGCCGCCCGTCGTATCATCGGTGCCATGGGACGTTTTCGAAGAAGTTTGCCGGGCGGTCGGCCGGTCGTCGGAGGGGGGGGAGGCCGGGGAAAGGAAATGGTACTCGTACTTGGCGGAATCCGAATCGGTGCGGTCGCGATTGGAGTTATCGGCCCGGCCGAAAGCATCCGCGATGATGGTGCCCACCGTCGGGTACGCAGGGGAATGGACGGACGAGACGGCGGAATTGGTCGGTCGGGCCGTGCTGCGGGGCGGTCGGGTTCTCGTCGCATCAGACGACAGCAGGCCGTCATCAATTCTCGACCGGTATTTCGATTCCTCTGTTAAGCGGGGATTCGCCACGCCTCTCGAAGCCGAGCGCGCCTGTCAGAGGATCGACCGAAGTCGGCATTTTCGGGATGCGGTATTCGTTTTGGAGTCGAACGACGGCGAAATTTCGATCTCCGTCGCGGGCGAATACTCCTTCCCGCTCGGGTTGCCGATTTGCGAATCCGGGTCGAAGCTCGTGGAAATCGGCTGGGGACCGCGTGCGAATAAGCCGTCGACGGATCGGGTGTCCGGTTGGTTGTCGCATCTGGGACTCGATCCCGTCGTGGTGGCGGATCGGCCGGGATTCGTTGTGCGTCGTATTCTTTATGCGGTATTCGACGAAGCCGTGCGGCTGGCGGGGGAAGGCGTGCCGATTCCCTTGATCGACGCAGTCGGAGCCGGCGTGTTGCCGCCAGTCGGGCCACTCGTTCGACTCGACGCGATTGGCATCGCCCGCTTAACGGGTTCGGTCAAACGTTTGTTACCAATGGCGGCAGTCGGGACGAGTTTTTATCGGGTCGGTCGGAACGGTCGTGCCGTGCCGAACGACGACGCGGGGGCGTTGCTCTGGGATTCGCGATTCGCGGCCGCCGTGTCCGAATTGGAATGCAGCGTGGCCCGGCCGGCCGGAATTCTTCCCGCACTGGTCCAGAACCGGGAAATCGCCGATCGGCTGGAATACCGAGCGATCAACGAAGCCGCCCGGTGTCTAGACGACGACCCCTTCGCTTTGCCCCTGGAAGTTGACGCGCTCGCCGCCAACGGGGCGGGAGTTTTCGTCGCAGCCGGGGGCCCGCTCGCTATTGCCGACACCCGCCACCCGATCGTGTGTGTCGACGCACTGCAACGACTGGCTGCCCGGCACGGGCCGCGATTCATCCCTTGCCCTGGTCTCGTTCGCCGAGCCCTGGCAGGAGAGTTTTTCCGAACGGCCTCGAATTCCGAATCCGGTCGTGCGGTCCGACTTCGCGTCGCCTGACAGCCGATTCCTACGATGAGAGTATGCCGTCCAAAAAGACACCGGCCTCCCGCGTTCCGGCCTTGCTCGATGCCCTGGCCACGGCTTACCCGAACGCGAAATGCGGGCTCGATTTCCAATCGCCACTACAACTTCTCATCGCCACGATCCTCTCGGCCCAATGTACCGATAAGCGGGTGAACCTCGTCACCCCGGCGTTGTTCAAGAAATTTCCGTCGGCCAAAGCGTTCGCAAAAGCCAATGTCGAAGCCATTCAGTCGATGATTCAGTCCACCGGGTTTTTCCGGAACAAGGCCAGGAATATCCAGGCGTGCTGCAAGGTACTCGTCGAAAATTACGACGGCGAAGTCCCGTCCACACTCGAAGATTTGGTGGCCCTCCCCGGCGTCGGCCGAAAAACGGCCAACGTCGTCCTCGGCGACGCGTTCCACATCCCCGGCATTACGGTGGACACTCATTGCGGCCGCCTGGCCCGCCGACTCGGCCTGACGAAACAACTCGACCCGGTGAAGGTCGAACACGATTTGATGACGGTGTTGCCACGAGCCAACTGGACGCGTTTCAGCCACCAGATCATTGCCCACGGTCGGCAGGTCTGCCACAGCCGAAAGCCGGACTGCGCGAATTGTACTCTTTCCGAACTCTGTCCCAAAATCGGCGTAACCGCAACGGCCAAACGCTAAAACAGTCCCCTTAACCCCCGAGTTCCGCCAACATGTCCGCCGATTCGCTCCTCGACCGATTCCTGCGATACGTTCGGATCGACACCCAGTCGGACGAAAAATCGACCACGTACCCCAGCACGCCGGGACAACTCGTCCTCGGCAAAATGCTATGCGACGAACTGCTAGCGATGGGGGTGGCCGACGCCAGGCAGTCCGAATTCGGAATCGTGATCGGTTCGATCCCCGCGACAACGACCGGGCCGGCCTCGACCGTCGCGCTGATCGCCCACGTCGATACGTCGCCGGAGACTTCGGGGAAGAATGTGAACCCGCAGGTGATTCGGAATTACCCGGGCGGGGACCTCGTTTTGCCAAAAGACCCGTCCAAAGTCATCCGCGTCACGGACAGCCCGGAATTGACCCAACTCGTCGGGAAAACCCTGATCACGACGGACGGCACAACGCTATTGGGGGCTGACGACAAAAGCGGCGTGGCCGTCATCATGGAATTCGCCAGACTGCTCGCGACCCGGAAAGACATTCCCCACGGGAAAGTCGTCGTCTGCTTCACCTGCGACGAGGAGATCGGCAAAGGGGTCCACCACCTCGAACCGACCGACCTTGGGGCGGACGTGGCGTATACTCTCGACGGCCACGGGGCGGGAGAGATCGAGGCCGAGACGTTTTCCGCGGACAAGGCGACGGTCACGATCACCGGAATCAACATTCATCCTTCGATGGCGAAGGGACGGATGGTGAACGCCGTTCGGCTCGCCGGGCTGTTTCTCGACCGCTTGCCGCAGCGAACGCTATCGCCGGAATCCACCGCGGACCGGGACGGTTTTCTCCATCCGTATCAGATCGACGGCGGCGTCGGGGAAGTGCAGATTCACTTTTTATTGCGGGACTTCGATACAGCAAAACTCGGCGACGAGGCCGAGTTATTGCGGGAAATCGGGCGGTCGGTGGAACGGGAATTCCCACGGGCGAAAGTGTCGATCGACGTGCGGCAGCAGTACCGAAATATGCGGGACGGCATCGCGAAGGAGCCGCGGGCGGTGCCGTACGCGGTCGAATCGGTGAAACGGACCGGGCTCGAACCGAAACTGTTGAGTATTCGCGGCGGCACCGACGGGGCACTTCTCACGGCCAAGGGACTGCCGACGCCAAACCTTTCGTGCGGAGAGCACACACCCCATTCGCCGCTGGAATGGACGTGCCTCGAAGAAATGGATACGGCCGTGCGGACACTGTTGGAACTGGTGCAGGTATGGGCCGGAAGGTAATTCGACTTCCGGTGCGGGGCTGCGAGCCGTACGCTATTCCAACCGAAACCTCGGAGCCGGTGCGGCATGGACGACTTTTTTCAGCAGGTGTGGGACGTTCTGAAAACGATCGTCCTGAACCTCACGAACCCGGAGGCTTGGCAGGACGTTCTGCGCAAGCCGGGGGTGTTCTGGGCGGCGTTCGTGGCCGTCACGGCGGTCGTGTTCGCCGAAACCGGAATGCTCGTCGGGTTCTTCCTGCCCGGGGATTCGCTGCTCGTGACCGTCGGACTGGTGGCCGGCCTGGCCGATCCGCCCTGGCCGATCCATTGGATGATCCTCGCCTTCTGGTTCGCAGCCGCGCTGGGTGATTCGGGCGGATATTACATCGGCCGAACGATCGGACCGCGGATTTTTCAGAAAGAAAAGTC
>DASXPC010000195.1:0-28672 GCA_036493815.1 Fimbriiglobus sp.
CGGTGGACGATTTGGAGATTCCGGAGGTGTGAGCCTTCCGAACCGACCACGCATATAACACCTCTCAACTATCCTTGAGGTTCGAATGCCTGCCCCCCGTGTAGCCCACAACGTCTTTTTCAAGTTGACGGACAACAGCCCGGCGAAGGTGGCCGAGATGGTGGCCGCCTGCCGGAAGTATCTCAACGTCCAGCCCGGGATTCTTTACTTCGCCGCGGGGCCGTTGGAACCCGAACTTTCCCGGCCCGTAAACGACCGGGATTGGGACGTCGGCCTGCACCTCGTCTTCATCGACCGCCCAGCCCACGACGCCTATCAGGACGACCCCACGCACAAGCGGTTCATTGACGAGATGAAGCCGAACTGGGCAAAGGTGCGGGTGTTCGATTCGCTGGTGTGACCCACACCCTCCGACTCGGTGCGGCAAAAGTCTATGACTCGACTCGATTCGTCCGAACTTGTTTCGTTCTCCCGGAAGTACGTTTTCGCCGGGGGTCGGCTTCGTCGCGTCCTCGTACGGCAGGGGAAGGGCACGCGCGTCGAACTTCGGTTGTCGGTGAAGGCAGCAGTGCAAGGTCTTGGCGACGCGGCGAAACGAGTGAATCTGCGTCTGGTGTTCGACGGCGTGGAGGAATACCGCTTCCAACGCCGGCCTCTGGCCGGGGGTGGACGAATCCCCGACGCCCGGTTCGGTCTGTTCGACGGCGTGATCTATCTCAACCTCGACGCGTTCGGGTTGAACCCCGGCGAACGGCCGGGGCTGCCCGAGTTCCGCGCGTCCGACGCATTCGTCGCGGGTGACTGCATGAGTTGGGAGGAACTCCCTTCCACCCGACCCTAAATCACGGCAAAATTCGATAGACACGGTATGCCCCGGCGTCGGCTAGGACTGCGAGCCGTTTCGATTTCAGCTTTAAGGCAACCGGCGCCACGACGTGGGTGATCCCTTCTCTCGCAATCTCGTCGATCGTCCCCGCCGCATCCCAGTCCGTTGTCCCGAACCACGTCACGCACTGCGAAATCCGATGGTGCCATTCCAGCACTTCGTCGTCGCGATAGGGAATCGATTTGAAGTCGATGTACTGGGCGGCGCCGGTGGCGAGGCGAAACCTGGCGAGTTCGAAATAGACCGTGGCGGTGGGATCGGTCGGCGGGGCGAACGTGAGCGAGTAGACGCCGCGGGCGGAGGTGGGCTTTGCGAACCGGGCGGGGGTCAGGTAGACGTCGCCTTTTTGCTTGTGTTGCCGGATGTAATCGAGAACCGCGTTCTCGGCCGCCGGTTCCCGGTACCCGAGCCGGAAGTAGTAGACGGCGCCGGCTCCCATTAGACAGACGAAGAGGACGACTAGTCCGGTTGCCGCGGAGAGATTCGGCCGCGATTCCAACCAAAGCGTGCCCTGGGCGATCAGGACGGCCGTGGCCACGGGAATGAGTACCGAAGTCACTCGCCACGGGAAAAGCAAGGTAAGAGTGGTCGACGGGTAAATCACCACGGCGGTAGTGCCGAGTGTTGCGAGGCCGAGCGCCACGACCAGGGGCAATTGCAGTCGGGTTCTAATTAAGGCGGCGAAGCCGAGTAACATCCAAACCATCTGAAATCCTGCGGCAGCGTCGAACCAGCGCGCGGGTCGGGTATGATGCGGAATACGTTCGTAAGCGATAATCCATCGGGCATGTTCAAAGTTGGAATAGTCCCCCGTCGGGCCGAATGTATACATCTGATAAAAGGCGACGGGCAAAGCGATCAGCAGGGCGAGACCCCCGGCCAGGAAGCCTTTCTTAGCCCCTTCGACTCGGAGGACGCCCACGAGCATTCCCGCAACGAGCATCGCGCTCGGCAGCAGGTACGTGGCGTGAACGACGTTGACCGCTGCGGCGAGTCCGCAGGCCAGGACGGGTCGGCCCGATGCATACGCCGCCAGAGCGGTCACGAGCAGGACGCCGGCGACCGACGGCTGTAGCCCGGCGCCAAGCAAGTACTGGTTGGCCAACCCGCATTGGAAGAACCAGGGATAGTCCGCTCCCAGCACGCGGTCGGACGCGACGCGAAGAATGGCCGCGTGACTCAGGGTGAGCAGTCCCGCGAATAACAGTTTTCCTGCGACCGTTTTCGGCAGCAATCGCACGGCTCCGATCAGTTTCCACACGCTGAGAAAGTAGACTACTATCGCGGCGAACTGCACCGCCTGAAACGTCCAGCTCCCGAGCCGATACCCGAGTGCAATTCCGGCGGAAAAAACTGGCGTCGGGTCGGTGGTGTTGGCCAGCCAATCCTCGTTCAGGTTGCCGTAGCCGGCCCGCGCCAGCCCGTGCAGAAAATACTGATTCTGGTTCGAGTAGTAATGCAACGGTTGGGTGTACGAGGCCGCGAACAGAAGGGCGAAAACGACCGGGAGGCGACTCATACGGACTATTGTGCGAGGGGGGTGGGGCGAGACCACTCCGAAGTTTCCGCGGCATCGAATGGGGAAGTGGGGATCCGGGTGGGTTCCAAATTGTTGAAATAGTCACCGCCCGGAGGCCGGCTCCGGGCGGCGGGTCGAATGCAAAACGCCAATGGGCTACTTTTTCGCAGCCTGCTGCATGGCGACAACCAGCACCTGAATCTTGGCTTCGATTTCGTAGCCGAGCGACAGGGGGACTTCCGTGAGCGTGTTGGCTTCCTTGATCGCGTGTTCGAGTTTAACCATCGCGGGCTCGACCATGAGGTTTTTGCCCTTCAGGTGCTTGCTAATTTCGGCCGGGCCGATCGATCCGTAGAGGTGGTTGTCTTCGGTGGCGTTGGCTTCGATGGTGACCGGGGGGAGCCGGGTGAGCTGTTCGGCCAGCACCTTCAGGTCCGCGATGCGGGCTTCGCGTGCCTTGTTCACCTTGATTTTGTAGCCTTCGAGCAGCTTGAGGTTGTGCGCGGTGGGGACGACGCCGAGGCTGTTGGGGAGGAGGTAATTCCGTCCGTAGCCGGGCTTCACCTCGACGAGATCGCCTTGTTTGCCAAGGTGGTTAACGTCTTCGATGAGGACCAGCAGCATGCCGCCGTGCGGACCCTTTTTGATCTGGTTCCGCTTTCTTACCTTTTTCTGCGGCAACTTCGGCCCGGCCGGTTTCGCGGCGGCCTTCGACTTCGCGGTCTTCGTCGCCATGAGATACTCGCCTGAAAGTTAGGTAAGGTAGTGTAGGGCGCCGGTTCTCTATCGCCAGCGCCTCGCTGGGGTTAGAACGGCACCTCGGCACTCCCCGAATCGCCGCCGTGGTCCTGGTCGTCGGACGGGCCGTCCGCGGGAGGCGGAGACCCGCCGCCGGACCGGGCCGGCTGGCCCGAATACCCGCCCCCACTCCCTCCACCGGCGCTGCCGAGCAATTCGATGTTATCGACGACGACTTTATGCTTGGACCGCTTCTGTCCGGTCGTCTTGTCGTCCCACTGGTCGAGTTGCAGGCGCCCGTCGAGGTAGAGCGGGTCTCCTTTTTTGACGTACTTCGTCACCAGATCGCACAAGTTGCGTTTGGCTCCCGGCGCGGTAAAGACTTCGCAATCGATATAGAGCGGGTTGGGGTCGTTTTCCCATTGACCAGTCTGGGAATTTTTCTTGCTCCGACCGACGGCAAAGCGGAATTTCACCACCGTACTCCCGCTCGTGGGCAGGGTGCGGGGGGCTTCGGGGTTGTCGGTTAGTCGGCCGATCAACATGACTTTGTTCAGTGTTGCCATGCGTCACCTTGGGGCGTTCAAACCGCCCGAACGAGTGCGATTCCGGATCGAAATTCGAAGCTAAACGGACGGCCGGTCCTTCGCAAGGTCCGCCGCGCGTTTACTCCGGCTTTTCCTCTCGCCGCGGCCGCCGCCGTTCCGGGGGCGGGCCGTCCATTCCCATCGACGGGATCGACGGGTCGCCGCCCATCGGGGCTTCTTCCTTCATGCCTTTCAGGGCAAACGCCGAGCCGTGCTCGTTTTTGGCGATCGTCATGATCTCGTTTTCCCACTTCGGATCGACCCGGACGGTCATCAGCCGGAGGATGTTTTCGTCGAGCTTGAAATCAAGTTCCAGTTCGTGCTGTTTGGTGCTTTCGAACTTGTAATAGATGATGTGGAACGACCCCTTCTTCTGATTCTTGATGGGGTACGTTAGTTTGCGGTCGTCCCAGGGGCGGGTCACTTCGACGTGGCCGCCGTGCTTTTCGATGTTCGACACCAGATGGGCGCGAATGGCGTCGCCATCGGACGCGACCTTGCTGGCGTCGAGCAGGAAAAGCGTTTCGTACATTTGAACCGACATGGACACCTCGGAGGGAGTGGTTACTTCGGATCGCCGAAGCGGCATGGCCGCAACCGGGACCCCCCGCTTACGCGGCGGGGGGAGCAACCGCGACACGATCAAGCGTGTCGCTAACCAACACGGTCGTTTTCGTTCTTCTCGTCCGGCTTCTCTTTGGCCTTTTTCCCTTTACCTTTTTCCTTCTCGACGTCGGCCGGGCCGTTGAACCGGTTCATACACGCGTCCAATCCGGCCCGAACCCACACCAGGACGGCCTGGCCGGCGGTAGCGACGGCTTCCTCCTTCACCGCCCGTTCGGCCGGCCTGAACTTTCCTAGCACGTGGTCCACCGCGTCGCCGTGGGTCGGAGCCCCGACTCCGATTCGCAGCCTAGCGAAATCGGTCGTGCCCAGCACTTGCGCCACGCTTTTGAGCCCGTTCTGCCCCCCGGCACTCCCCTTCGCCCGGATCCGGAGTTTACCCAAGGGCAGGTTGAAGTCGTCACAAACGACGAACAGACTCTCGACAGGCACTTTGTAGAAGTCGAGAATCTGCCGCACCGCCAAGCCACTGAGGTTCATGTAAGTCATCGGTTTCGCGTACAAAACCGTTTCGTCCCCCTCCTGGGCTTTCGTGATCAAAGCGTCGAATTTGGCCTGGGCCGAACCCGTGTCGGACGCAAGATAATCAATCGTATCGAACCCGACATTGTGGCGGGTTCCGGCGTATTGGGGGCCGGGGTTTCCGAGCCCGACGACGAGTTTCATGGGTTCCGGGCGAGCCCGCGGCCCGCCGCTCCGCAGATTTCGGAGGGTCTACACCTCGTCTACTCCTCCTCGTCTTCGGCTTTCTTCTCCTTCTTGATGACTTCGGGCTCGGTGCCGGTCACTTCGGTCGGCGCGGCGGCCACGACCGCTTCCTGACCCGGCAGCCGGAGTTGTACAACCACCATTTCCTTCCCTTCCAACACCGTTACCCCGGCGGGGAGTACCAGGTCGCTGACGTGAATCGGCGAGCCCAGAAGGAGGTTGGTGATGTCGACCCGAATGGCCTCCGGAATGGACGTCGCCGGGCATTCGACGTGCAACTGGTGCAGCGGTTGTTCGAGCACACCACCGCCCGTCGTTTTCGGCGCGTTCCGCAATTCGATCGGGATCGTCACTTTCACCCGCTCGTCCGCGGACACGCGTTCGAAATCGATATGGACCATGTCCCGTCCGAGGTAATCCCACTGCAACTCGCGGATCAGAACGGTTTCCTTTTTCCCGCCAAGATCCAGGTCGAGGACGCGGGCGTGCTGAATGCGGATGGCTCGATCGAGTTCTTCGGCCCCGACGGAGACGGCCACGGTGGCTTCCTTGTGCCCGTAGAGGACGCCGGGGATGCGGCCCTGCTTGCGGAGGCGGGCGGCGGCTTTGGAACCCTTGGTTTCCCGCGATTGGGCGGGCAGAACGACAACAGCCATGGCGGCAACCTCGGGGGCGGGCGACTCTCGCCCGGCCGGTGCCGGGCTACCCTCGCCGGCCCCGGGAACGGACGGGACCTGATTCGGACAGGTGATTTAACGGCGCGGGGAACCCGGAGGCAAGGTTTGTATCATCTCAATTTCGTCGTCGTCCGCTCCGCCGAGTCCGTGTTTGGCAATCAATTTGCGTACGGTGCCGCGGGCAAGGCCGAGCCATCGGGCGGCGGCGAGACGGTTGCCCCGGTTGGCTTTCAGCACCTCTTCGATCAACGCTGGTTCAAACCTGTCAAGTAACTTCTGGTACAAATCGATCGGCTCGGTACCGCCCGCGAGACGAACCTGCTCCTGAACCCATTCCCTGACCAAACCGGCCAACCGATCCGTCACGGCGGGAGGCACGGGTGCGGATAATGGAGTGGGAATGTGTTCGGGACGAATCGGGCCTCCCCGGGCCAGAATCGAGGCGTGCTCGAGGGCGTTCCGCAACTCGCGCACGTTGCCAGGCCAGGAGCGGGCCACCAGCACCGCAACAGTATCGTCCGGCAACGGTCCCATCCCGGGTGCGATTTGCCGCAGGAGGTGCTCGGCCAGCAGGGCGATGTCGTCCGTGCGGTCCGCGAGTGGCGGGAGGTGGATCGGGTAGACGTTGAGGCGGAAAAACAGGTCGGCTCGGAAGTGTCCGGCCGCCACGGCCGACGCCAGGTCCGAATTCGTCGCCGAGACGATCCGGATGTCTATCCGTTGCGCCTCGACCCCGCCGACGGGAAGGATTTCCTGCCGTTCGAGTACGCGGAGCAATTTCACCTGAATCGTGAGGGGGATGTCGGCCAGTTCGTCGAGGAAGACGGTGCCGCCGTCGGCTAGGGCGAGGAGGCCGGGACGGGACCGGTCGGCCCCGGTAAACGCTCCCTTCACGTGGCCGAACAGTTCCGACTCGACCACATTCGGGTTCAGAGCAGCAACGTGCACGGGAAGGAACGGCTTGTCCTTGCGCAAACTATGAGCATGAACGGCCCGGGCGACAAGTTCCTTACCGGTGCCGCTTTCGCCCGTAATGAGCACGCAGGCGGTCGTGGGGGCGACGAACGCAATGCGTTTGAACACGCCCTGCATGACCGGACTCTGGCCGACGAGTTCGTCTTCGAGGGGAAAGGAGTCGGCGTCGCGGCCCTCGGCCGCCGGAAGGCGAGTTAAAGCCCGTTCGGCGGCGTCGAGGGCGGTGGCAAGGTCGAAGGGTTTGGCCAGGTAATCGAACGCCCCGCCGGCGACGGCCTTGACGGCCGTATCGAGATTGCCGTGAGCCGTCATGACCACCACCGCGGCATTCGGGGCGGCAGTCTTCAATCTGGCGAGTGCCGTCAGCCCGTCCATTCCGGGAAGCCGGACGTCCAGAAATATCACGTCCGGCGGGTTCGCGGCCGCCTTCTTCAACCCGGCCTCTCCCGTCGCCGCTACTGTCACCTCATGACCAATGCCCGCAAACGCCCGCTTCAGCCCCCAGGCGATGGCTTCTTCATCATCGATGATCAGGACCGATGGCATGCCTTCAGCTTACAAGCGGGGCTGCAAACGTGCGATGCTGGCAAACGTAACGGAACCCGAGTCGTTCGTAGAGCGGAATGCTTTTCGGGCCGGAGCGGAGGGCCGCGTTCGTGCACCCGCGGCGTGCGGCGTCGCCGAATAGATACCTCGTGATCTCGGCTCCGTATCCCTTGCCGCGATGATCGTGTAGAGTGGCCAGGCAGCAGATGACCGCGGTAGACCCGGCCACGAAATGCCCGCCGACCGCAACCGGTTCGCCCGCCGCTTCGCCGATGACCCAGCACATGGCCGGGTCCATCGCAAACCCCAGGTGCGGCATAATCATCTCTGAGAACTCGGCCGTGGTCTCAAAAGCCGCGGCGGCGATCCGCTGAAACGTCTGGCGATCGGCTTCGGACTTTAACGGGGAGATCGAAAGAGTTGATGCTCGACCGGCGGGGAGGGTGGGCAATTCCGGCCGCACGAATGCCGGCTCGTCCTCGGCAATGATCCAACCCCGCTCCTTCACCTCCGCCTCGATCGGATGCCCCGCGTCCCCCTCCACGAGAATGCCCCACCCCTTGTCCGCTCCCCGGAAAAACTCGGTTGCGACTGGCAGAATGCCTTCCAGTGGAGGGGTGGCTTTGAGGCATGCGGCGAAATTGAATCCGGGGCCGGGGAGTTCGCTGCCGGTCATGGCCACCCCGTTCCACTCGCGAAATCGGCCCGTTTTGTAATGCTTCAGAAAGGCCGATTCCGAAAGGCTCAGCGCCGCATGGGCGATCGGCCGGAGGTCGGGGGGCATGAAATGTCTCGTACAGGTACGGGTGCGAACAGGGAGCAGCCCGGGAAGTCCCGGGTTCGCTCTACTTAGGAGTCTCGATCATGTGGAACCGGCCCGCCCTCGCGGGTCTTCCGTCGTCACCCGCAATTCGACCCATAAAATACCGGTTTACTCGATCGGGCCGCGTTTCATGCTTTTGTTGAGTTGTGCCGACCTTTCGCGTGGATTCGATGCGACTCCCCTCTTCGAGGGGGTGTCGTTCGAACTCCATGCTGGGGATCGGGTCGGGTTCGTCGGGCCGAACGGGGCGGGGAAGACCACCCTTTTGAAGGTGATTGCCGGAGAGGAATACTCGGACACGGGCGGGGCCAAGTTACACGCCGGGGCCCGGCTCGGCGTGCTGCGGCAGGTGGCGGACTTCCCAGCCGGGCGGACGTTGTTCGCGGAGGCGAAGTCGGCGTTCGACGAACTGCTCGCGGCTCAACACGAGCTGGTGGAAGTGGCCGAGCAACTCGCGGCCGTACACGACGGACCGGAACGCAAGGCCCTCGCCGCCCGGTTCGACCGGCTGAATGAACTGCTCCGCACCCAGGACGCCTACGAACTCGACCACAAGATCGAAGGGGTGCTTTCCGGCCTCGGCTTCGCCCCGGCCGATTTCGACCGCGAGCTCAATACCTTCAGCGGCGGCCAGCAACGCCGGTTGCTACTGGCAAAAATCCTCCTGGCCGCACCCGACGTCATGCTGCTCGACGAACCGAGCAACCACCTCGATATCGCCACAACCCGCTGGCTCGAAGACTACCTGGTGCGTCAGCCGCAAGGAATGATCGTCGTCAGCCACGACCGGTATTTCCTGGACAAGGTCGCCACACGGACGTTCGAATTGCACAACCGCCGGGTCACCGCATTCCCGGGCAATTACACGCAGTACGTGAAACTGCGGGATGAGAAGTTCGAGCGGGAATTCAAGGAGTGGGAGTCGCAACGAGAATTCGTGGAGAAGCAGGAGGAGTACATCCGCCGGGTGCACTACGGGCAACTGGCGAAGCAGGCTCAGTCGCGGGCGAAAGTGCTGGAAAAGCTGGAACGCATCGAGAAGCCGACAAAGGTGTCGGGTCCGTCGATCCATTTCGGCGACGTGGCACGGGCGGGCGACGTCGTATTTCATGCCGAGGATTTAGCCAAGTCGTTCGGCGAGAAACTGCTGTTTGCCGATCTGAATTTCGACATCCCCCGCGGAAAGCGGGTCGGTATCCTGGGGCCGAACGGGAGCGGGAAGACCACGCTCTTGAAGATTCTGCTCGGCGAAGAGGACCCGACGTCGGGTCTGGTTCGCCGGGGGCACATGGTCCAGGTCGGGTATCTCGATCAACACCTGTCGATTCTCGATGAGGCGAAGAGCGTATTGCGTGCCGTTTGGCCCGACCCCGACGAGACGATCAACGAGCAGAAGATGCGGGACTTGCTGGGCAGTTTTGGGCTGCACGGCAAGATCGTCGAACAACCGCTCGGGTCACTTTCCGGCGGGGAGCGGAGCCGGGCGGCCCTTGCGAGACTGACGGTCGAAGGGGCGAACGTCCTCGTGCTCGACGAACCGACCAACCACCTCGACCTCTGGGCGTGCGATTCGCTGGAAGATGCCCTGAAAAGTTTCGGCGGAACGGTTTTGTGCGTCAGCCACGACCGGTACTTCCTCAACCGCGTGGCCGAGATGTTGATCGTGTTCGAAGGGCAGCGGCCCGAAGTCGTCTTCGGCAACTACGACACGTACGAATTGCTGCGCGCCGGAAGAGGGGCGGGCGGGGGACGCAACGCTACGGAATCCCCTAACGCGAGCGGCTCCAACCGAGGGCCTGCAAATTCCTCCCGCTCGGAAAAACGTCCCAAGCGGAAGCGGAAGTTTCCCTACCGGAAGGCGGTCGATCTCGAGTCGGACATCCACACGGCCGAAGCGAAGGTGGCTTTTTTGGAAAACGCCTTGCAGGACGTGGAGTTGTACAAGAACACGGATAAGTTCCGACAGACGCTTTCCGACCTGGAAAGTCTGAAGGCCAAACTTCCCGAGCTATACGAGCACTGGGAGGAGGCGGTAGAATTGAACGGATAACCCTCATCGAGTCTCCCGATGGACCTTCCGCAAGTCCACCTCGTCCGCCAGGTCTCTTCGCAGCCAACGGTTAGCGACGTTTCCGCCGCCACCCGCCGTGCTTGGCTGGAATCGCCGCTGGCAAAGCGAATCAAGCCCGGGATGCGGATTGCCGTCGGCTGCGGCAGCCGGGGGATCAAGAACTATCTTACCCTGGCGAAGACGACCATCGACACGCTGAAGGAACTCGGGGCGAAGCCGTTCGTGGTGGCGGCGATGGGGTCGCACGGCGGGGCGACTCCGGAGGGGCAGCGGGAACTGCTGGCGAGTTACGACATCGACGAATCGCATCTCGGCGTGCCGGTTGTCACCGACATGGACGCCGTGTCCATCGGCACGAACTCGTGGGGCCAGCCGGTCTGGTGGGATAAGAACGCCTTGGCCGCGGACGGTGTGGTGCTCGTGGCCCGGGTGAAGCCCCACACCGATTTCCGCGGGACGTTCGAGAGTGGCATTCTGAAAATGGCCGTTATCGGCCTGGGCAAGCGCCACGGGGCGGATCAAGTCCATTCCTTCGGCACACGCGGCCTTCGCGACATGATGCCCGAATCCGCCAAGGTCGTCCTCGAAAAGACACCGCTGCTCGGCGGCCTGGCCATTCTCGAAAACGCGAAGGAAGAGACGGCCCATCTGGAAGTGGTGGCAACGGATGAGTTGTTCGCCAAGGAACCGTCGCTGCTCGTCCGGGCCCGAGAACTCATGGGCCGGATTCCGTTTCCGGAAATCGACTGCCTCGTCGTCGGCGAGTGCGGCAAGAACTACTCCGGGGCCGGCATGGACCCGAACGTCGTCGGGCGGATGCTGATCGAAGCGTCGCCCGAGGCCGAAACGAACGATCCGCGCGTGACCCGTATGTGCGTGCTCGATGTTTCGCCGGAAAGCCACGGCAACGCCACAGGCATCGGCATCGCCGACCTGACCACGACGCGGGCACTCGGCGCGATTCGGCAAGGCCCTTTCCGCATGAACAATCTGACGGCCCGCTTTCTCTGGCGGTCAAAATTACCAATCGGTTTCGACACCGACCGCGAGTGCCTGGAGCAGGGCGTCGAAACATGCTGGCAGCCGGTGCAGGACAGACTCAAATTCTGCGTCATTCCGAACACGCTGGAAGTGGCGGAGATGTGGGTGTCCCCGGCGTTAGCGGGGACCTTGAACTGCAATGCAAATCTACGAGTCGAGGGTGCCCCACGTTCCCTCCCCTTCGACACGGCCGGCAATTTGATTCAAGAAGAACTATTCCCACACAGCGTCCGCGGCCGACGGGTACACTAATTTGGATGCCGCGGCCAGGTCCGCGATCCATTCCGGAGGGAGGCGTACCCATGAAACGATTCTGGGGGTTAGCATTGGGGCTGACCCTGGTGGGGAGTACGGCGGCCGGCCCGCCGGAAGTGGCCCCGCCGCCGAAATCGACGGCCCAGGTGCTGGCCAAGTTACAGAAAGACGTGGCCGATTCCTACAACCGGGCCATCGAACCGCTGCGGAAAGCCCAGCAGGTCAACGACCCGGCGGAGAAGAAAAAACTCCAAGACGAGTTCTCCAAACTCTACACGGAGCACCAGAAGTTTGAGTCAGAGTGCCAAGCGAAGGCTGTCGCCATCGCCAAAGCGGAAGCACAGACAGAAGTCGGCCTCGATGCCGCAATTTGGGCGGCCCCGGGCCGGAAACCGCCTGAGAGGAAGGAATTGGTCAACTTGGTCATTGAGTATCACATGACCAGCAAGAAAATCGCAAATGTGCTGGGCCTTTTGACGCGAGAGGCCGTGGAAGAACCGGCCGCCAAAGACCGGGCCAAGGCCCTCGATACTATGGAACTCATCGTTACGAAGAGTCCGCACAAGTCAGTTCAAGCCGCGGCCGTTTTCGCCATCGCCGATTTCTACAAGAATAAAGCCGAACCGTACGGCAGGAAGGCCCCGACGAATTCCGAAGAACTGTCCAAGAAAGCCGAGGCGGGATTCGAGCGGGTTCTGAAAGAATACGGCGACGTCGTGCAATACGGCAAACGGACCTTCGGCGACGCGGCCAAAACGACCCTTTACGAAATCCGCAACCTTCGGGTCGGCAAGACAGTGCCCGAGATCGAAGGCGAAGACGTGGACGGCGCGAAATTCAAAATCAGCGACTACCGCGGCAAAGTGGTCATGCTCGACTTTTGGGGGCATTGGTGAGGCCCCTGCGTGGGCATGTTCCCCCACGAGCGGTCGCTCGTGAAACGGATGGAAGGCAAGCCGTTCGCCCTGATCGGCGTCAACAGCGATCGGGACAAGTCGTTCCTCAAAAAAGAAAACGAAAAGCAGCACATCACCTGGCGGTCGTTCTGGTGCGGAGCCCTGGGCACGAGCGGCCCGATCCCCACCAAATGGAACGTCCAAGGCTGGCCCACACTCTATTACATCGATCACAAGGGCGTGATCCGGGCCAAGAACCTGCGGAACGATAAGGACATCGACGAGTTGCTCGACAAGCTGGTCGAGGAAGCGGAGAAGGAAGCGAAATCGAAGGGACAGTGACGGCGGTTTGTGTGCGGGCCGCCGGGGACAACCCCGGCAGCCGATTTTTTGATATTTGACTTGTACCCAATAACGGTCGGCATTGAATCGATTCGGTAGAGTGCCAGTTAGCGGTCCAAGACGGAAAAGTCCTTGGTCTCTTCGAATCGGCAATCAAAATTCGGAATGTAATTGCCAATCCGGTCCTCCAACCGCACCCACCCATACAACTGCGAAAATTGGCACCAGGACAAAGGGCCCTACTGAGAATCTATTTGCGCATTTTTTCGATCATAAACGTAAACACCAATTGAAAAGCGGTGCAGAGAAAGTTCCCCATTGTTGGGGGACATGCCGGCCGGGTTTAGAGACCGGAAATCGACGGTTTGACGCATCAACCGGTCGGGAAAGTCGAAGCGGGCTTGAACAAGGGAACGTGTGACGATGGCATCGGTTAAGTACTTTGGGACCTTTCGATAGGGGATAGCGACGGCGTCACATTTTACGGTCCGGCAACCGTCGCGGGACAAACGGGTTCCGAGACGGCGCAATCTCCGGTTGTACCTTCCCCGTCGAATGAATGGGGGAGGCAAGCCCTCCGGTCTGCCGGAATTCGTCGCCGAGAGCTGACGAAACCGCCGGTATCGGGAATGTTTAGGGGTGAGGTTCCGGGCCGCCCCGCCCCCGGTGTCCCCCAGTTTCGAGGATCCCATGCCGTTCTCGCACCTGACCCGCCTGTTCCGGGACGTTCGGCCGCCCCGCCCCACCCGATCCCGTCTGCGGGCCGACCTGCTCGAAGACCGTTGCACCCCCACCGCTTCGCTTATCACTTCGAACGCGACCCTCGGGGCGAGCGGAAACGGAACCGGGGACACGATTTTAGCCCTCAGTCGGGACGGCCGGTTCGCGGTCGTGTCCAGCACGTCGACCGACCTGGTTTCCGGGCAAATCGACGTTGCGGGGACGCCCGACCTGTTCTGGTTCGACGTCGCCAGCGGCCAGCGGAAGCTCATCACCGCCCAAACCGGGACGAACGGCCTGCAAGCTCTAGGAACGGCCGGCACGCAAGCGGTGATTTCCGCCGACGGGCAATTCGTCGCGTTCGTTTCCCGTGCGCAGGCCAGTCTGTTGGACCCGAGCGTTCCGGCCTCCGGAGACGCCGGGAGTTTCACCGACGACATCTTCCGCTGGTCGGCCGCAACGGATTCGTCCACACTCATGAGCAAGGAATCCGCCACGAAGGCCTTCGGCGCGACGGTCGCCTCGGCCGACCCGGCCATTTCGGACGATGGCAGCGTCGTCGCCTTCACCAGTAAGCGGAATGCCGGGTTCGTCAGCGGTGCCGTGGCCGTGATGGACAACGGCGACAATTCCGTGGACCTGTTCGCCTATTCAGATTCGACGGGGAACGTCCAACTCGTCTCGTACGCCAACGGAGGCGAAGCCGTCGGTCTGTATACGACGTCGAACGGCACGGTCGTGAACAACGTGCAAGTGGACCCGTTCGGCCGGTACATGGACTCCTCCGGCCGCATCTTCACATTCGTGACCGGAATGAGCCCGGACAAAATCGGGACCGGCCTGACCCCTTATGCCGTCAACGCCAAAAACGCCCGGGATGTTTATCTGGCCTCGTTCTCCACGGCCGGGGGGTTCGGGTCCGCCCCGACACTGCAACTCGTTAGTTCGATCGCTTCGGACGTGACCCGTGGGATCGGGGTTAGTAACGGCCGGGCGACCGACGCCATCCTGGCCCCGGACAACCCGCAAGTGGTTGTCTTCACGGCCACCGTAGCCAGCGGCAAATTGAACGAACTGGTCCCCGGGTATCTGAACAACAACGCAGGGAAAGACGACCTTTACCTGCGAGTTATGACTTCCGCCGGTGGTCTGCCGACCAACCTCATCACCGCGACCAACGGAACCAACAACATCGGCGGAGACGGGGCGCTCGATACGACCGGAACGATATTCGACGTCTCGGCCGACGGGGGCGTCGTCACGTTTTCCAGTTCCGCCACCAACATTGTTCCGACGCTCACCGATAAGAACAATGCCGCGGACGTCTTTGCCTGGAGTCTCGCCACCAATCTGAACACCGGGGTGAGTTTCAATTCGTTCGGGGGCGCGGGAACGGCCGCATCGACCAATCCGGTCGTTTCCCCGGACGGCCGATTCGTCGCGTTCCAGTCCACTTCCACGAACCTCGTGGGGGTCGTCGACGCCAACGGCGCGACCGACGTGTTCGTCCGCGATTTACAGACGGACAAGCTCAGCGTGGCAAGTACGATCGCAAATGGAAGCGTGACCGGAAACGCGGCGTCTAGCGGGGGCCGGGTCGGCGGAACGGGCGGGGCCGCCCGGGTCGTGTGGACGAGTGCGGCCACGAATCTGGACCCGTTCTTCGTCACGCCAGCGGGCCAGGTCAACGGGTACTCGACGGCGTTGCCGATCATCAACAGTGGGGCGGCACTGTTCGGGGCGGTGTCGGGCGGGTCGAGTTCAGCCGCCGCCTCGTTCGCCGCCTTCGATCCGTTGGGGAAAATTACCATCGGCGATAAATTCACGCCGTTCCCCGGCTTTACCGGCGAGTTGCGGGTCGCGGTCGGCGACGTCAATGGCGACGGCGTTTTGGACATGATCGTCGGGGCCGGTCCCGGCGGCGGCCCGAGGGTGGTCGTCATTGACGGGGCTGCCGGGAAAGTGATCCGCGACTTCTTCGCCTACGAACCGAGTTTCACCGGCGGCGTTTACGTCGCGGCGGCCGACATTAACGGCGACGGTAAATCGGACATCTTCGTCGGGGCCGGTGAAGGCGGAGCGCCGCGGGTGCGCGTCGTAGACGGGGCCACCGGCAACGGGTTGGCCGATTTCTTCATCTACGAATCGACATTCCGGGGCGGCGTGCGGGTCGCGACTGGAGACGTCAACGGCGACGGCGTGCCCGACCTGATCACCGGAGCGGGCACCGGCGGCGGACCGCGGGTCACCGTAACGAGCGGGAAAACGATTGGCGGAACGAATACCCGCCTCGCCGACTTCTTTGCCTTCGAAAACACCCTTCGCAACGGAGTCTACGTTTCGGCGGGGGATTTCAACAACGACGGTAAGGCCGACCTGGGAATCGGGGCCGGCCCGGGCGGCGCACCGCGGGTCACCATTTTCGACGGGGCTAACGCCCTGACCGGTAGCCCGGCACCGACCCAACTGCTCAATTTCTTTGCCGGCAGCCCGAACGAACGAAACGGCATTCGCGTGGCTCTGAAGGACATCGACGGGGATTCGATCGCCGACGTGCTCACCGGGGCGGGTCCCGGCGGACCGGCCCGAATCCGCACCTACGCCGGGGGCCATTTCAGCTCTCCGGGACAACCCGCTCTGATCGACGACTTCATCCTTTACGGCGACCTGTCCGGCACGAACGGGGCATGGGTTGGCTAACCGGTGTCCTCTGTGCGACATCGACCGAACGGGGCCGCTCACCGGGCGGCCCCGCTGTTTTGTTACTTCCGCCCGACCATCGGTTCGATTCGCACGTTGTCAACAAAAGCCGTGCCGATTCCGGTCAAGGCGACCGTCACCCGCATTTCCCCGGTTGTCGGCACCCGGCGGTAGAGGTGGTATTGCTTCCACGTCGGTGCGTGCAGAAGTCGCACCGAGAGCGGTTCTCCTCCCGCGTTGTCGTACACGAGCAACCCGTCGGCGGTCGAAAGAATGGGGGATGGGATTTTCAGCCAGAAACTGACGCGGACGAGCGTGCCGGGGCTGAGTGCCACGGCCGGGGTATCGACCGCCACGACGGCCCGTTCCAGCGCTGCCGGCGGCGGCACCGGTTTCCCCGTCTCGTCCTTTTCCCGCCGCGGCTTCATTTCCAGCTTCAACACGTTCCGACCGAGCACGGGAACGTTCGAGTCTTCGGGTTTGTAGGCGACCCGGTCGGCCGCATACCGACCGACCAGCGTGACGGCGGGCGCGGCCGCCGGAACGTCCGCCAGACCCGTGCTCGGAACGATCATGGCCCGGGGAATCACGGCGTCCAACGCGGTGGCCCGCACCATCCAGCCGGGCAGCGAACTCACGTCGGCCCCGCCGGCCGGCAGCGTTCCGCTCAACTCGAATCCACCGTTCGCGAGTACGCTCTTTCCGGGTTTCGCCCGCTTCACTTCCCGGTCCAGTTCCCGGGCTAGTTCGTAATGCTGCGGAAGCGTGTAATAGCTGACGGCATAGGGCGAAGCCGTCGGCGTATCGAGCCGGTTCACCGCCTTGTTCCAGTGCTCGCGGCGCAACAACCGTAGAGGCTGCAACGCCCGCGTGGCTTCCCGATAGGCGAGGTCGTGCTGGCCGTTGTCCCGATATTTCTCGGCGAGTTTCACCCGCCGCTTCGCCTCGTCGAAGTACTGCGCGGCGTTCGGCACTTCGGGGGCTATCCCCACGAGCTTTTCGTGAACCTGCAACGTCGTGTTGTATTCCTCGACCGCGAGAGCAATTGCCCACGCGGCGGCCTGAGCCCCGCGGACGTGCCGGGTGTAATCCTGCCAACGGACGATCATGGATTGAAGGTCGGCGGTGAACACGACCGCGGCGGTCAGGTCGAAATCCGGAATGGTGACCTCGGTGCCGCCCGGAACGTGTTCGGCATGGAGCGGGGTCACGCTGGCGGCCGTCAATTGCCACGGATCGGCCCCCGTCGGCACCGCCGGCACCTTGATCTTCAACCCCCCCACCGCCGCCAGATCCGGGCAGTATTGGCTCCCAGGCCCCATCCAGACCGGCAGAACCAGCACGTGCTTTTCCCCGCGGATGATCGCCGCCCTCACGTTCGGGTGGTTCGTCGCCACCCATTGCGTGTTCTCCCGGGCCGCCAGCAGAACGGGTTCGAGCATTTCCAGTTCGGCGTTAAGGATCGAAAGCTCCAACAACCTGGCCTGACCCTGGTGCGACGCGGACAGATACCGGTCCGACCAGAATCCGAGGCCCCGATATCCGGATGCGATCGCCAAGTAAGTGAGCAGTCGAATCTGCTCCGGGTTCGGGCCAATCGGGTCAGCCACGGCCCCCGGTTTCGACGACACGGCCTGTTGCGCCGCCATCCATTCCGGCGGGTGGGTCTGAATCCAGGTCCACATCAGCTTCCCCGGCCCGGCGAGGGCTTTCCGCCGTTCGAGAAAGTCCGCGTAGCGATTCAGTTCGAGGCTGGTAAAGAGGGGGAAGCGGTGGGTGCCGACAGCATCCAGGTAACTGGAATACGACCGGTAGCCGTCCCAAAGGTCCGCGGCCCGCGGCCGTCGCGTGTCGAACTCCCGAATCAGGTCCGCGGTCCTTTTAACCCGGCCGATCTGTTCTTTCGTCAGTGCCGTCCCCAAATCCCACATCAGGACCCAATCGCGGGAGAGGAAGGTGTGGAAATATTCGGCCAGAATGGCGGCGTCCTGCTCGTTGGATGCGTTATCCGCACTCGGCCGGCTCGGATCGAACCCGGCCGAAAGGAGCGGGACGGTCGGAACGACGTAAAACCCGTTCCGAACCGCTTCCTCGATCCGCTCGGGACTCGCATCCGCCGGAAACCAAACCGTGTTAAACATCGCCTCGCGAAGCGTATCGAGTGGTGCGTCCGTGTGGCGGATGGCTCGCATGAATACCGGCTTTCCGTTGATCAGAATCTGTCCGTCCGAGAATTCGACCGAGACCGCCCGGGCCGGGGCGGGTCGGAGTTCCCTGCCGGTGGTGACGCCGATTTTTGTCGCCGCCGGCCGAGGCAGGCAGGGGCCGATATCCAGGTCGTCGATCCAGACTTCGGTGATGCCGGGGCCGGGGTAGACGTTGAGAATCAACTGGTCGATGTACGCGCCTTCGAGATTCACTTCCCGTCCGAGTTTCGCGGCCAAAATCGGCTTGTGCCCCGCCAGCAATCGCACCGGGTCCTTGATCTTGAGCGGCTGCCACTTGTGCGTGTCGTCGTACTTGTCGCCCATCAGGAGGACGGTCAGCTTCGCCGCCGGGTTCTGCGGGTCCTGCTCCTTCGGCAGCACCACCCGGGCCCGGAGTTGAATTCCCGATCGGTACGCCTTCACGAAAACTCCCGCCGAAAGCTGATCCGTCACCGGGGCGGGCGGTGTGTCGTACGTGTAATGGACGTATTCGGCGTCCGCGACGCCGGGCAACGGCTGTGCCACGATTTTGACGAACTCGGAATCGGGCGCGCTATAAGAATGGTCCTGCACGATGCGGTGGTCTTTTTCCTCGACCTTGACGTTCCTGTCCCCTTTGACCCAATAGGTCTGTCGGCCGGAAAACTTGTTCGAATGGATCTGCTGCGCCGCCGCCGGGCCGGCCGACGCCCCCAGCCCAATTACCAACGCGACCAGGAACCGCGCGTCCATGCGGGAATCCCCTTGCACGGGCGCCCGCCCGCAACCCGGGGGGAATACCGCCTCGGACTGTCGGGCGGAAGGCCAACCCGGGGTTGACCCCCCCTTCGAGCGCCGGGTAGGATTCCGGCCCGCCGGTACGATACGGGAAGTGAGGACGGACCCTCATGCTCTTTGCGGACGCTCCTCTGCTCCAGCCGGGCCAACCGGCGACGGTGACCCATCACGCGGCCTATTTCGAATGGCTGCACTCGGTTCTGCCGCAGCCGCTTTTCCATACCCAGGCCTTCCTCTGCTTTTTCCTGATCATTTTCTCCGCCTACTGGATCATCCCGCGGCAGTGGAAAAACCTTCGAGTCGGTCTGCTGGTTGCCGCGAGTTTCCACTTCTACGCCGCGTGGAATTACGAGCTGGCGTTCCTCGTCACCGGCACGACGATAATCGACTACCTGCTCGCCCGAATCATGGACGGCACGGAGAACCGCCGCGGCCGCATCGGATTGCTCGTTTCCAGCATCGCCATGAACCTCGGCGTGCTCTGCTACTTCAAGTATCGCGGGTTCTTCGTCAACGAATTGCACGACGCCCTGACGTCCCTCGGGTATTCCGCCGGATTCGACAAACTCACGGCCCTGGACGTGATCGTTCCGTTCGGCATATCGTTTTATACGTTCGAGGCGATCAGCTATGCGGTGGACGTGTTCAAGCGGAAAATCCCGGCCGAGAAGAGTCTGCCGCACTTCCTGTTGTTCATCCTTTTCTTCCCGCACCTGGTAGCCGGGCCGATCGTTCGCGGCGGGGATTTCCTTCGCCAGGCCCACCGGGTGAAGCGATGGAACTGGGTGCGGG
Organism: Fimbriiglobus sp.; assembly: GCA_036493815.1. Lineage (GTDB taxonomy): Bacteria > Planctomycetota > Planctomycetia > Gemmatales > Gemmataceae > DASXPC01. The sequence continues at coordinate 19,885 of DASXPC010000195.1, forward strand.
TGCAGGTCGGGGTGCAACTTTTCCTGCTCGGCCTGTTCAAGAAGCTGGCGATCGCCGACCGCATGGCCGTGTTTTCGGACCCCGTCCTGCAACACCCCGGGGCGTACAACTCGTCCGCCGTCTGGCTCGCGACCCTCGCCTACGCATTCCGCATCTACGCCGACTTCTCCGGCTACTCGGACATGGCCGTGGGCACCGCCCACTTGTTCGGCTATAAGCTGGTGCAGAATTTCAACATGCCCTACCTCTCGGCGAACGTGACCGAGTTCTGGCGCCGCTGGCACATCAGCCTTTCGACCTGGCTTCGCGACTACCTGTTCATCCCCCTCGGCGGCAGCCGGGGGACGCCGCGACAGACCAACCGCAACCTGATGGTGACGATGGCCCTCGGCGGCCTCTGGCACGGGGCGAGCTGGGGATACCTCGTCTGGGGATTGCTGCATGGCGTCTATCTGATCGTTCACAAGAAGTTCCATGCGTTTGCGAGCCGTAAGCCGGAGTTGGATGCTGCGCTGCAAACGCCACTCGGCACGGCCGGCCGCGTCCTCTTTACGTTCTTCAGCGTCACCGTCGCCTGGGTGTTCTTCCGCCCGGACGTGGCCAATGCGTTGGTCATCCTGAAAAAAATGTTCCTCCCCGAATTAGTCGGCAAGACGCTGCCGCTACACAACCGCAGCTTGTGGTACACCGTACTGTTCGTACTGGCGTGTCACGTGGTGGTGGCCCGCGGGTGGTGGCAGCGGGCCTGGCCGCGGGTGCCGGCGGAACTGGCCGGCGTGGGATACGCGACCTGCCTAATCGTCTCGCTCGTGCTCGCCCCGGATACCGAGCAAACCTTCATTTACTTCGTCTTCTGATTGACCGTGTATCGAATCCCGTTATCCCCGGCCTGGCAGCTCCGGCACGTTCGTGCCCCGGTGCGGGTGAACCGCACCACCCGCGCGCGGCGGACGCTGCTCGTCTTCGTGGCGTCGTTCGCCGCGTCGTCCGCGACCCTTGCCGTCGCGGCCGAAGCATACCCCCGCGTGCGCGATCCCGTATCCGGAGATAAAATCTCCCGTCTGGCGGGCCGAGTGGCCGCCGCCCCGGACCGGCGGGTCGTCCTCTTTATCGGCAGCTCCCGCACCGGGTTCGCTTTCCACGCGTTGCGTGCGGAAGGGCGACTGCCAAACGCCCTCTGTTTCAACCTGGGTCTACCGGCCGCCGGGCCCATCTGCGAACTCGTCACACTGAATCGTGCTTTGGCCGCGGGAATCAAGCCGGCGCTCGTGCTGGTGGAAATCCTGCCGCCGATGCTTCAGACCTTGCCCGCGGGTCCGCGGGAGGAAGTCTTCCTCACCGGCGACCGCCTCTCCGCGGCGGAAGTGCGAACCGTCGTCCGGTTCGGTTATTCCTCTGACGACGTCGCGCTGCAATGGGCAAAATCCCGTCTCGCGCCGTGGTGGTGCTACCGGTTCCCGATCTGGGGCCGGATCGCACCGAGCTGGCTGTCGTACCTGGTGCGGGGCGACTGGGGCCGGAGTACCGACGCGGGCGGGTGGAACGCCTCGATTCGCGACGCGGTGACGTCGGAAGAACGGCAACTTGGCGAAGACGAAACCCGGGCCGAATATGCGGCGACGCTGAAAGTGTTGACTCCCGGAGGAGGGGCCGTGGACGCCGTTCGGGAAATCCAGGCGACCTGTCGCCGGCGTGGCATTGCCTTGCGTTTCGTACTTCTGCCGGAGAGTCGGATGTTCCGTTCGCTGTACGGTCCCGGCGTGGAGATTCGGCTACAGACGTTTCTGTCCGGACTCGACACTCCCACGATCGACGCCCGTAGGTGGCAACCGGACGAGGCATTTTTGGACGGGCATCATCTGATGCGGCCCGGGGCCGCCTCGTTCACGGACCGATTGACAGTCGAAGTGATCGATCCGGTGCTCGAACCGTTGGGGCGGCCGCGTGATTAACCTCCTACGAATCCGCCAGCCGGTTTTGGTGCCGTGCGTGCCGCTGAGACGCCCGGTTCGGGCTCGACAAGCCCTTTCGACCGCGGCTGCGGCGTTCGTAGCCGCTCAAATCGTTTTCCACCTGGCCGTGCAACGGAATTGGCTGCCCCTCCGCGACCCGGTCTACTTCGAAAAGTACGCTCTGATCAAGAAACTGCCGGCATTCTGGGCCGATTCGGCCTCGGTCCCACGGTTGCTTGCGGTTGGTAGTTCCCGCACGCATCTCGCCTTCGACGCCACTCGGTTCGGCAAGGCCGTCGGATGCGAGGCGTTTAATTTCGGCACCCCGGCCGGCGGGCCGCTCACCTCGGACCTCTACCTCCGCAGACTCTTCGCGGCCGGTTTCCGAACCGAATTCGTCCTGATCGAATGGCACCCCGCATTCACTTCGGCCTCGTGTCCTGATTACGAAGATCGCTGGCTGCACACCTACCGATTGCGGGGCGAAGAATTCGAGACGCTAGCCCGGCTGGGCCACCCGAGACAAAAGCCGGGACCGTTCCACGCGCTCGACTCGTTCCAGACGTATAAATTCGCTCTCCTCAACCGGTACTGTCCGGTCCTGATGTCCAACAGGTTCGGACAGTTGTTCGGTGCGATTTCCGACGCCCGCGGCTACATGCCAGGACTGGAGCGTGATGCCTCGATTTATTCCAAACTGCTCGTCCGAACACGCGAGGAGTATGCCCCCGCACTGGACGATTATTCGGTCGGCGGCCCCGGCCTCGCTGCCGTACAGGATGAGGTTCGTTTCGCCCGCGAACACGGAGCCAAGCCGATCGTTCTGCTCCTGCCCGAATCACGCGATTTTCGATCCTGGTACGGTGTCGAGGGGAATGCTGGCATCGAAGCCGCGAAAGCGTCGCTCGGTTGCACCGTAATTGATGCGCGGGACTGGCTGCCCGATACCGCCTTCACCGACGGGCATCATCTTACCCGTGCGGCCGGTCCGCAATTCACCGACCGTCTGGCCGATGCTCTCCGCGAGGTGGTCAGAAAGGCGGGTGTGAAGTGACAGCCCGCCCAATTGCTAAGACCGCCCCCGCTTCCAACCGCACCGGAACGGTTCGTGTTGCGATAATCCACGCAGTTCCGTCCCCGCGGTCCGTCGTGCCGTCCCCGCGTACCCGGCCGGTGCGCGCCCGACGGACGGTCGTCGTATTCATCATCACATTCGTCGCCCTCACGGCAGGGTTTTCCTTCGCGGCCGATACGTTCACCCCGACGCTCCGAGACCCTGAGTATGGGAAAAAGCTGACGCGATTAACTGCTCGCACGGCGGCGCACCCCGGCCGGCCCGTCGTCGCCGTTTTCGGCAGCTCCCGCGTTGGCATGGGAATCCGGCCCTCCGCGGTCGAGGCTGCGTTCGACCCCGGCCACCGTCCCGTCGTGGCGAACCTGAGCCTGGTGGGCAGCGGCCCGCTCATGCAACTGCTCGTGTTCGAGCGGGTCCGGCGGGCCAGGTTTCGGCCGGACGCGATCGTCGTCGAATTCTGGCCGGCACTCGGTCGGAATGGCGATGCGGATCGTGAGGAAAACCGAATCGATCCCGTTCGCCTCTTCCCGGGCGACCGCGATCTCGTTCGCAGTTATTTCCGCCATCCGGGAGCAGTCGAACGGCGTATGCGGGCGGCCCGGTGGAATCCGTGGACGGCGTCGCGGGCCAGGCTGATCGGCCTGACGTTTCCCGGATGGCTGCCGGCCGGGATGCGGGCCGACGCCGGGTGGGCCGCCCTCGACCCAGAGGGGTGGTCCGCGGGGCTGACGGACAAGGACGTCGCGGCGGTCCGCCACAACGACATGGACCGATCCTATTACGGCCCGCGGCTGAAGGACACGACCGTATCGGACGTGTCCGACCAGGCGCTGCACGACTTCGCCGCGCGTTGCCGGGCCGACGGGATTCCGCTCGCGTTCGTCTGGCTGCCCGAGTCGACCCGATTTCGCGAACTCTATTCGCCCCAAACGGAAGCGGCTGTGACCGGGTACTGGCACCGTTTGATCGCGGATTGCGGCGTCCCGGGAATCGATTGCCGCAAGGCCATGACCGACGATTGCCTCCCCGACGGCTTCCACCTGACCCAGTCCGGAGCGGCGGAATTCGGTCCCATCTTCGCGGACGAACTCCGACGGGCATTTCCCCGACTCGGGAGGCGGGAATGACCTTTGTCCCCCAATTTCGCTCGCTGCTCGGACCGGGCTCGGTCCAAATCCCGACTGTGATCCGGAACCGGCGGCGGGCGAGGCGCAGCGTGCTGATCGGGTTGACGGCCGTGGCAACGGGTCACCTCGGTCTGGCCGTGGCCGTGGAAACCAACCGCCCGCAATGGCGCGACCCGGACTACGGCCACCGGCTTCCGCTTGTGACGGCCGTCCCGAAGAACCGGCCGCTCGTCGTTGCCCTCGGAAGTTCGCGGACCCAAATGGGAGTCTGCCCGAGCGCAATGGGACTGCCGGACGCGACCGTCATCAATTTCGGTATGGCCGGGGCCGGGCCGTTTCACCACCGCATGTCCCTGGGCCGGCTCGAAGCTGCGGGCGTACATCCGGATTATCTCCTCGTCGAAGTCATGCCCGTCGCCATGACCCAGGAATCCGGGGCGGAAGCAGCGTTTCTTCCCCAGGCGGCACGCCTCTCCGCGGCCGACGTCGCCCGACTGGCACCGTATTGCCGCGACGCAAGCGGGTTGTGGAAAGCCTGGGCGGTAGATCGGATCAACTCGTGGTACTCGCTTCGCTTACTCCTCATGAGCCACACGCTGCCGGGATTCCTGCCCTGGCAGGCCCGGCAGGACTTCCGCTGGCGCGACATGGACCGAACCGGCTGGCTGCCTTACCCGTTCGAACACCTTACCGATACCGATCGTCGACAGGGCCTGGCCCGAACGAAGGCCGAGTTGGGAAGGGCACTGGAGACGTTTCACATCGCCGCGGGCCCGGACCGCGTCCTGCGGGATCTGATCGCCGAAGCGAAGCGAACGGGGATCCGGATCGCACTCTACCGAATGCCCGAAAGCCCGCTTTACCGCACCTGGTATCCGCCCACTGCTCACATGGTGATTTCGGAATATCTGGCGACGCTTTCGCGGGAGTACGGCATCCCCGCCTTCGATGCAGCGGATTGGCTGGGGGAAGATTCTTTCAGCGACGGGCACCACATGCTCAGAATCGGTGCGAAGGTGTTCAGCGAACGGTTCGGCCGAGAGTGCCTGGGGCCGTGGATGGGGGAAAGCCACTCGGAAAGGTAGTCACGATTCTTCGCGATCCCGAGGGGATCAGTGACCCCGGCCACAGCCCGGGGTCAATTCCTGCGATCCGATTTACTTCCGCGTCTGTTGCGGCGGAAGGAGCAAGCTCACGGGCGGGGGCATGTCCTGGCGGCCGGTGGGGACCGTTCTGACGGCTGAGCGGTCGTCCCGGTCCGGGGCCGCCCCGCGGGCGACTATCGGCGGTGCTAGTACCGGTAGGCCCGGGGCCGCGCTACTGCGGATCTCCGTCCGTGGCCGCGATGACGTGCCGCCGGCGTACAAACCGCTATTCGGCGATTGCGTCCGGGCCGAAGTCCGCGCGGGCGGCTTGTACAACGATTGAATCCACGAATCTTCCAGGGCATCGACCGACTGGTAGCCGTACACGTTCCGGCAGGCTTCGTCCCAATTCCTTACGTTCCCTTTCATCCCTTCCGCGACGAACGTCAGGAATTTTTTCCGCCCCCCCTGGTCCACCAGGAACCGAACGACCGAGTAGCCCTCGGCGTACGTCACGATCATGTCTCGCGGGTATTCCTTCATCGTGAACAGGTGCCTGAGTTTGATCCCGCGGCCCTGGTTCAACAGTTCCCGGGCGGAGATGTCGTGCTTGTACCGTTCTTCGTCGTTTTCGGACAGGACCGATCCGCCCTCGTCCGCCCAGCGGGGGACGGGCCGGCCGAAATAGTGGGCGAGGACGGTGTGCGTCACTTCGTGCGGCAAAACGCTGTCGAGAAGTTGGTCGAGTTTACCTTTGATTTCCATTTCCCGACTTGCAACCTTCGATTCGCCGTTCGGACCGCCGTCGAACGTAAACGTCGTCGCTCCGCCGGCGGCGCCCAACGTCACGATTACTTTGAGCGGGCACTTCGTCTTCCAGTTCGGCATTTCCTGCCCGAGCCAGTCCATCGCCTTCTCTTTGCGGTAGTATTCCGCCGCATCGGCGAACTTCCGGGCCAATTCCCGGTTCGGAGCGTCCACGATGAAGTTTTCGGAAGCGACGCGGTCGCCGGCGAATGCCGGGACAGCAGCCAGAATCAGGATGAAAACGGACGAACTGCGGCGAAGGTGCATTCCCTTGACCTCCGGGTGAATCGGCGGGGCAAGGAACTCTAACCGCATTCGTCGTGCCGGGTCGTTTTTCGTCGGCGGATGGGAGCGGGAAGTGTCGGCCGGAGGGCCGCGGGCTTGAGTTTTCCGGCCTCTAACGGGCGTGCCGGCCGCACCGGCCGGCCGCACCGCCGGTGTAACTTCTACACCCCGACGGGGCAAGGTAGGAAAGGTTGTAATACTTACCGGTCGCGGGAGACCGAAAGACAAAGACCATGACCTTACCCGTTTACTTCTTCGGTTTCTTCACTTCGAGCTGTTTCGGATTGGCCTTCGCCCACTTAGCCCATTTCTCGAACCCTTTCTTCCGGTCTTCCTCGGTCTTGAACCAATGGCTGGCATAATTCACCACCGCCCCGTTGGGGCTCCCCTGCGGGTCGAAATGGTAGTCGGTCTGCTTCTGCGCGGTCAGCGAGACGAGCGTGGCGAGGGCCACGTCTTTCATGAGGATGGGGTAGCGCTCGTTGGCGGAAACGAACCGGGTCGTGCAAAGTGTCTCATCGGACAGGTAAGGGAGGATTTCGGGTACGGCATCTTTGCCGTCGAACTTGGCCAAAATGGCCATCGCCATGCCTCGGTACAGACTGGCGGCGGTCTTGGCAGCCAGCAACTTTCTGGCCGCCCGCAACGCTTCGTCTTTCTGGTTGGCATTCGTCAGAAAGTTCATGCCGTAATAGAGGTCGAGCGGTTCAACGCGAGTATCGAGCCACTTGCCGACCACTCGGCGAATTACCTCGGCCTCCGGTCCCTTTCCCATGGCCGCGTTGCGGAAGTCCTGCACGATCTGCATGGTGTAAGCCGGATTGGCAGTGGTCGTCCGCCGCACGGTCCGCCCCGTGGGCGCCCGGGAATCGGCAATGAGCAGCGTCACGACGTCCAAAACCGTCGGTTTGTGGCCCGTCACCGACTGCGAACTGACCATGACGCCGTTGGGCAGGATGGTTCGGCCGTACTGCCGGTTGTAAAGTTCCATGGCCCGGTTCTGCACCGCGGTCGCCAATTGATCCGGATTCCCTTCGGCCTGAGACAGCAATCGCCGGTTCTCTTCCTGCTTCAGCAGTTCGACAAACAGTTTTCGGGCCTCGGCCGACTTCCCCGTCGCGTCGAAAAACATCTCCAAGCCCGGGAGGCTGTGGTGATACTTACCGTCGATGTCGGCCAGGAATGTATCCACGCGGGCCTGAAAGTCGTCCGCCCGGGCCGCGGGAATGAGTTTGCGGCATCGCAGCCGGACCTCGGGGTCCGGGCTCTCCGCCGCTGCCACGGCGAGCGGTTGAAGGGCCTTCCGTCCCATTGCCGACAATTCCCGGTCGGCCTTTTCCCGGATCGTGAAGTGCGAATCGCCGAGTTGAGCCACGAGGTTTTTGGCCCGTGCCAATTCGTCCTTCTTCACGACCAGCGATTGCGGATCGGGGCTGGATGCGAAGGCGGGGCCGGCAACGATGGAGCCGAGTAAAACTAGCCGGAACACGGGAAGCTCCGGAGAAAGGGCAATTCACCTGAGTTCAAAGTGATTATCTTAATGCGCCGCCGAAGTCAATAACAGGGCCTCTCCATGGATTTTGACACGCGGAGCGAGCAATCGTCTGGGGGCCCTTTCGATACTTCGTTGGTTCGGTAGTCGAAGATTGTCTTCGTTGCACGGACCCGAGCTTCAAGAATTGATTGGGAGTCCACGACGCGACAGGCCGGTTTCTTGATTAGGGTTATTACGCAAACAATCAAAACGATATTTTTGTAATATCGTCCGATCATTTGTCATTCGTATCAAGGCCAACTCTGTCTATCCTCAATCAATTTTTCCAACAATTTCGAGTACGACCGCCGTGCGGTTTTGCCGTGAGCTATGCTTTTCCGTCCCGATTGCAGCCGTCGCCGTTGCAAACGATTAGCGTCGTTCAGGGACGTCGAATTCCGTTGCGTAGGGAACCTTTCATGCCACCGCCTGTCAAAGCCGAAAAAAAGCAGGCTTCGCAACTGCCGCAGTCCGAGCAGTATGAATTCCAGGAACGGATTGGCGCGGGGGGTATCGGAACGGTTTACCGCGCACTCGACCGGAAAACGGGTCAGCCGGTTGCCGTCAAAGTTCTGAAATCGAAGTACTCCGAGAGCCCGACGCTTCACCGCCGGCTGGTTCGGGAATTCCGGGCGGCAAACGAACTCGAACACCCGAATATCGTTCACGCCCTGGCGCTCGAGACCGACGGGGAGACCAGTTTCGTCGTGTTCGATCTGGTGGACGGATGCAGTCTCGGATCGCGAATTCAATCCGAGGGGAAACTCGCCGAAGCCGAGGGAATTCGCATTATTACGCAAATTACCCAGGCGCTGGATTACGCCCACAAACGAAAAGTCGTCCACCGGGACGTCAAACCGGACAACATCCTTCTGCTCCCGGACGGTCGGGCGAAGCTTACCGATTTCGGCCTCGCCAAGGAT
>DASXPC010000196.1:0-71715 GCA_036493815.1 Fimbriiglobus sp.
CCACTTTCACGCACTCGTTCACCAGCCGGTCGTTCACCTCGCGGAAGGTGAACTTGTCCATCACCGACCCGGGCAACAGTCCGGTGTCTCCCGGAGTCGTCACTTTCAGCTTCCGCAGCATCTGGGCCACGATGATTTCGATGTGCTTGTCGTCGATTTCCACCCGCTGCATCCGGTAGACGCCCTGGACTTCGCGGACGAGGTAATCCTGCACCGCCTCGATGCCGGAGACGCGGAGGATGTCGTGCGGCACGAGCGGGCCGAATACGAGAGGGTCGCCGACGCGGACGTATTCGCCCGTATTGACCCGGTGCTGGGCCCCGGCGGGCACCTGGTGCTCCCGCTCCTCGCCCATCACCTTGCCGGCGTCGTCTTCGGGCTGGACCCAGATGATCCGCTTGCCGCGTTTCTTTTCGCCGATGCGGACCTTGCCCGACACTTCGGCCATGACGGCCGGGTTCCGCGGCCGGCGGGCTTCGAACAGTTCGGTCACCCGCGGCAAACCGCCGGTGATGTCCTGCTGCTTCGAAACTTCCCGCGGCGTCTTGGCGAGCAACGAGCCGGACGCGACCTTCTGCCCGTCGGTCACCATCACGTTCGCCCGCTCCGGAATGAAGTAGGCTTTGATAATGTTCCCGCGTTCGTCCTCGATCAGAACCTGCGGGTGCAAGTCTCCCTTGTGCTCGATGATGGTGAACCGCTCGACACCGGTCGCGGCGTCGCGCTCCTTCCGGACCGTTTCTCCTTCCTTGATGTCTTCCCAGCGGACCTTTCCGCCTTCTTCGCAGATGATGGGGATGGCGTGCGGGTCCCACTTGCAGAGCTGGGCCCCGGCTTGAACTTCCTGGCCGTCCTTGACGAACACTTCGGCCCCGTTCGGCACGCTGTACCGCTCGACCACCGGGCCGCCACGACCGCGGGCGACGAGGATTTCGCCGGTCCGTGTGAGGGCGATCAACTGACCCTGGTCGCCGGTGACGAGGTTGATGCGTTCGAGCGTGACGAACCCGCTCTTCTTGGCTTTGAGGTCGGATTCCTGTGTGCCGCCGGAGGAAGCGACGCCGCCCATGTGGAAGGTCCGCATGGTGAGCTGGGTGCCCGGCTCGCCGATGCTCTGGGCGGCGATGATGCCGACCGCCATCCCCTCTTCCACCAGCGTGCCGGTGGAAAGGTCCATGCCGTAACAGAGTCGGCAGATGCCGAGCGGGGCCTGGCAGGTCATCGGGCTGCGGACGATGATTTTGTCGAGCCCGAGCCTCTCCATCATCTTCGCCTGGGTCGGCGTGACCATCTCGTTTTCGTTGACGATTACTTCGTTGTTCGTCGGGTTCAGGATCGACACCCGCGACACCCGGCCCCGAATTGCGTCCGACAGGGGTCGGTCGATTTCGTCGCCCTTGTACATGATCCCCTTGGTAACGCCCTGGGTCGTGCCGCAGTCGTGCATGGTGATGACGACGTTCTGGGCCACGTCCGCCAGCTTCCGGGTGAGGTACCCGGAGTCGGCGGTCTTGAGGGCCGTGTCGGCGAGGCCCTTCCGCGCGCCGTGGGTGCTGGAGAAATATTCCAACACGTTCAGCCCTTCGCGGAAATTACTCTTGATCGGCGTTTCAATGATTTCGCCCGACGGCTTGGCCATGAGGCCCCGCAATCCGGCCAGTTGGCGGATCTGCTCGACGCCGCCCCGGGCGCCGGAGTTGGCCATCAGGAAGATCGGGTTCAGGTACGGTTTGCCGTCCCGCCGGTCGGTCTTCAATTCTTCCATAAGCGCCTTGGTGATCCGCTCGCGGGCTTCGTTCCAGTGGTCGATCGTCTTGTTGTACCGTTCCTGTTCGGTGACGATCCCCCGTTCGTACTGCTTGCGGAGCTTGTCAACTTCCTTGTCCTTTTCCTTCAGCACCGCCTCCTTGACTTCCGGCGTGCGGAGGTCGCTGGCGGAAAAACTGAGCCCGGACCGGGTCGACTCGCGGAAGCCGATGTCCTTCATGTTGTCGAGCAGGGCGATGGTTTCCCGCCGGCCGAGAAGCTGGTAACAGTCGGCAATAATCCGGGAGAGGTATTTCGAGCTGAGGGCCAGGTCGTAATATGCCATCTTCGGGTGAAGGATGTCGTTGAAGATGACCCGCCCGACGGTGGTAATAACGAGGCCGTTCGGCTTACGCGGCAGTTCTTCCGCCCGGGGCGTCCCCTTCTCGTCCTTGACTTCCGAGATCACCTTTTTCTCGATCGGCAGCCGAACCCGGACTTTCGCGTGCATGCCGAGCCGGCCCTCGGCGTGGGCGCGGAACAGTTCGGCCGGGCTGTAAAACACCATGCCGTCCCCGGCCTCGACCTTCTCCCCCTCCTCCCCGCGGGCCGCAGTGAGGTAGTAGCAGCCCATCACGATGTCCTGCGACGGTGTAATGATCGGATTGCCGTTCGCCGGGCTGAAAATGTTGTTCGTCGACATCATCAGGATGTACGATTCGACTTGAGCTTCGATCGATAGCGGCAGATGCACGGCCATCTGGTCGCCGTCGAAGTCGGCGTTGAACCCCTTGCACACCAGCGGGTGAATCCGGATGGCGTTGCCTTCGATCAACACCGGCTCGAACGCCTGAATGCCCATCCGGTGCAACGTCGGAGCCCGGTTCAAAAGCACCGGGTGGTTTTTCGTCACTTCTTCCAGGATGTCCCAGACCTGATCGTCCTTGCGTTCGAGCATCTTCTTGGCCGACTTGATGGTGTCGGCGTGGCCGAGCTCTTTCAGCCGGCGGATGATGAACGGCTGGTAGAGTTCGAGTGCGATCTTCTTCGGCAGCCCGCACTGGTGCAGCTTGAGTTCCGGACCGACGACAATGACCGACCGGGCCGAGTAATCCACCCGCTTGCCGAGCAGGTTCTCCCGGAACCGGCCCTGCTTGCCCTTGATCATATCCGTCAGCGATTTGAGCGGGCGGTTGCTGCTTCCCAGCACTGGCCGTTTGCACCGGTTGTTGTCGAACAGGGCGTCCACGCTCTGCTGGAGCATCCGCTTTTCGTTGCGGATGATCACGTCCGGTGCGTTCAGGTCCACCAGTTTCTTGAGCCGGTTGTTCCGGTTGATGATCCGGCGGTAGAGGTCGTTCAGGTCCGACGTGGCGAAGTTGCCGCTATCGAGCAACACGAGCGGACGGAGGTCCGGCGGAATCACCGGAATACATTCGAGCACCATCCACTCGCACTTGTTGGACGAATCGCGCAGGGCTTCGACCGTCTTCAGCCGCTTGACCAGTTCCTTCGTCCGCTGCTTGGACGCCTTCGGCCCGCGGGCGGTTTCCTTATCCAAGCGTTCGCGCAGGTCGCGGGACAGATCGACCAAGTTGAGCTTTTCGAGCAGCTTCTTGACCGCCTCGGCGCCCATGTCCACTTCGAACGAGTCGCCGTATTCGGTGCGAGCGGTTTTGTACTCGTCTTCGGTCAGCAGTTGCCGTTCTTTGAGTGGGGTGGTGCCCGGGTCGACGACGACGTAATCCTGGAAGTAGATGATCTTTTCCAGGCTGGAGGTTTTCATGTCCAGCAGGGTGCCGAGCCGGCTCGGCATCGCCTTGAAAAACCAGATGTGCACGACCGGGGCGGCCAGTTCGATGTGCCCCATCCGCTTGCGGCGGACCCGGCTGTGCGTCACCTTCACGCCGCAGCGGTCGCAGATCATCCCCTTATACTTCATCCCGCGGTATTTGCCGCAGGTGCATTCCCAGTCCTTTTCCGGACCGAAGATGCGCTCGCAGAAGAGTCCGTCTTTTTCCGGCCGATAGGTCCGGTAGTTGATCGTTTCCGGTTTTTTCACTTCGCCGAACGACCACGAACGAATGTCGTGCGGGCTTGCCAGGCTGATCCGGACGGCGCCGTAGTCGTTGATCCGGTCGTAATTTCCGACTTCGGCGGCGCCGTCGGCGGCCGGAATGGCGGGTGCGGTGCTCATTCGTAATCCCCCAGGGTCTTTGTGTTGAAATCTGACGAAACCCGCCCGGTGCGTCGGGCGGGCCTGCGACAACACCTACGCCCGCTTCTTCTCCAACTGCATGTTCAACCCGAGGCCGCGGATTTCGTGGGTTAGCACGTCGAAACTGGCCGGGGTGCCGGCCTCCAACGTGTTCTCGCCCTTTACCATGCTCTCGTAAATCTTCGTCCGACCTTCCACGTCGTCGCTCTTCACGGTCAGCAACTCCTGAAGGATGTACGCGGCCCCGTACGCTTCCAGTGCCCACACTTCCATTTCGCCGAACCGTTGGCCGCCGAACCGGGCCTTGCCGCCCAGCGGTTGCTGGGTGATGAGCGAATACGGCCCGGTCGCCCGGGCGTGGACTTTGTCGTCCACCAGGTGGTGCAGTTTGAGCATGTAGATGTAGCCGACGGTCACTTCCTGGTCGAACGGCTCGCCGGTCCGTCCGTCGTAGAGGCGGGACTTGCCGGTCTGGTTCAATCCCGCTTCTTTCAGGGCCGCCTTGATCTCGTCTTCCGTTGCCCCGTCGAACACCGGCGTGACCGCCTGAAAGCCGAGCCGCGCGGCGGCGAAGCCGAGGTGGGTTTCCAGAATCTGACCCACGTTCATCCGGCTCGGCACGCCGAGCGGATTGAGCAGAATGTCCACCGGCGTGCCGTCAGCCAGGTACGGCATGTCTTCTTCGGGGAGGATCTTCGAGATGACCCCTTTGTTCCCGTGCCGGCCGGCCATCTTGTCGCCGACCGAAATCACCCGCTTGGTGGCGACGTACACCTTCACCATCTGCTGCACGCCGCTCGGCAGTTCGTCCCCCCGCTTGAGCGAGTTCAGCCGACGGTCCTGCTCGTCGATGAAGAACTGAATCCGTTCCCAGTGCCGGCCGTGAATCTTCGCCGCGGCCTTGGCCTTCTCCGGGCTGCGGATGTCGAGGTTGTCGAGCTTGAACCCCTTGGCCTGCTCGGCCACGGCCGCGTCGTCGTCCTTAGCCGAGGCAAGGGCTTTCCCACTCGTGTCTTTCAATTCCTTCCGGTCCAGCACCTCGGTGAGGGCTTCGACGAATTCCTTGAATTGCGAGGCAATCTTTTCCGAATACTCCACGTTGATCTTCTTCTCGGCCTTCGCCAGTTCCTTCCGTTCGTCCTCGGTCATGCTCGCCCGGCGGGAAAACCGAAGGGCCGCGATCACGATCCCTTCCACGCCCGAAGGCACTTCGAGCGAATCGTTCTTCACGTCTTCCCCGGCCCGGCCGAAGATCGCGTGCAACAACTTTTCTTCCGGCGTCAACTCGCTCCGGCTCTTCGGCGAAACCTTGCCGACCAAAATGTCCCCGGGCCGGACGAACGTCCCCACCTGCACGATCCCGTTGTCGTCCAGATTGTTCAACGCCCGCGGCGACACGTTCGGGATGTCTCGGGTGAACTCTTCCTTACCCAGTTTCGTTTCCCGAATTTCGATGTCGAATTCCTCGATGTGAATCGAGGTGTAGGTGTCGTTCTTGACCAGCCGCTCGGAAATGATGATCGCGTCTTCGAAGTTGTATCCTTCCCACGACATGAACGCGACCAGCACGTTCCGGCCGAGGGCGAGTTCCCCCTTATGGGTGGCGGCCCCGTCGGCCATAATCGTCCCCTTCTTCACCTTCTGCCCGAGCTTGACGATCGGCCGCTGGTTCAGGCAGGTCCGTTCGTTCAACCCGTGGTACTTCCGCAAAACGTATTCGCGAACGATCTTGTCTTTCTCTTCGATCTTAACCCGGGCGGCGTCGACGTAGACGACGGTGCCGTCTTCCTGGGCCCGGACCAGCATGCCCGAGTGCCGGGCGACTTCCTTTTCCAGACCGGTGGCGACGAGCGGAGGTTCGGTGACGAGTAGCGGCACGGCCTGCCGCTGCATGTTCGAACCCATGAGAGCCCGGTTGGCGTCGTCGTGTTCGAGGAACGGAATGAGGCCGGCGGAAACGCCGACCATCTGCTTCGGCGAGATGTCGATGTATTCGGCCTTGTCGGCCGGGAACGTGGTCAGGTCGCCGCCAAACCGGCCGCTGACCCGTTCGAACGCGAACTTCTTGCCGTCGGTGTCGTTGTCGCTCGCCGCGATCCGCAACCGGGATTCCTCGTCCGCCCGCAACTGCACGACTTCGTCGGTCAGTTTCGCGTGGTGGACTTTACGGTACGGCGTGATGAGGAACCCGTACTCGTCCACTTCGGAGAAGATGGAGAGCGACGAAATCAGGCCGATGTTCGTTCCTTCCGGGGTTTCGATCGGACAGATCCGGCCGTAGTGCGAGATGTGCACGTCGCGCACCTCGAATCCCGCCCGCTTCCGGTTCAACCCGCCCGGCCCGAGGGCGGAAAGCCGCCGTTCGTGCGTCAGTTGGGCGAGCGGGTTCGTCTGGTCCACCACCTGACTCAATTCGCTCCGGCCGAAGAAATACTCGATCGCCGCGGAGACGCTCTTCGGATTGATGAGCGTCCGCGGCGACATGTCCTCCAGGTCCTTGATCGCCATCCGTTCCTGGACCGTCCGGCGGAGCTTGAGGAAGCCTTTGCGCAGTTCGTCCGCGGCCAGCTCGTCGATCGTCCGCAGGCGGCGGTTGCCCAGGTGGTCGATGTCGTCCACCCCGCCCTTCCCGGCCCGGAGGTCGAGCAGGTATTTGATGGCGTTGACGAAGTCGACCGCCCGCAGGGTCATTTCCGTTTCGGGGACGGTCTGGTCGAATTTCCGGTTGATGCGGAACCGGCCGACCCGGCCGAGACGATACCGGTTCGGGTCGAGGAACTTTTCCTTGAACAGTTCCTTGGCCTTTTCGAGTTGGGCCGGGTTGCCTGGCCGGAGCCGCTGGTAAATCTTGAGCAGCGCCGCCTCATGACTGTCGGTCCCGTCTTCCGTGAACGAATTCAGGATGATCGGATCCTTCGGGAGCGGCAGAACCGTTACTTCTTTCAGGTGCGACGTGGCCGCCTTGTCCACCGCCGCCTGCGTGAACGGCTTCCCGGCGTTGACGTACACTTCGCCCGTGTCGGGGTCGATCACGTCGTCGACCGCGATCATCGGGGGAATGGTTTTTTCCGCGTCCCCGACCAGCCGCTTCCGCACCGCCGGATCGTTCAGCTTCAGCTTCTCGACCGGCATGAATTCCTTGATGATGCTGGCGGTGGACGAGTATTGCGGGTCCATGGCCCGGAGCAGCGTTAGCGCGCTGAACTTGCCCGACTGGTCGATGCGGACGCCGAACGTGTCCTTCTTGGTCGCGTTGATTTCGATCCAGCTTCCACGTTCCGGAATGACCCGACAGGAGTGGAGGTCTTTGTCCCCGTCCTTTTCCATGACGAAGTCGACGCCGGGGGAGCGGTGCAACTGCGAGACGACGACCCGCTCGGCTCCGTTGATGATGAACTCGCCGCCGCCGATCATGATGGGCATGTCGCCGAGGTAGACTTCTTCCTCGACGGCGGTGCCGTCGGACTTGCGAAGGCGGAGCCAGACGCGGAACGGCCGGCCGTAGGTCAGTCGCAGTTGCCGGCACTCGTCCGGGTCGTACCGCGGCTTCCCGAGGTCGTACTTCACGTACTCGAGTACCGTTTTCTTGTCGTAGCTTTCGATCGGGAAGATTTCCTGCAGCACCCCTTCCAGGCCGGTCGGGGTCCGCTTGTCGTACGAGACGTCGAGTTGCAGGAACCGGTCGTACGACCGGGTTTGGACGTCGGTAAGCGGGGGCACGGCGGCGGCGTCGCCGAACCGGCCGAAGTTCCGTTCGGCGGACGAATAAATGATACGGACGGCGGGGATAGGCATCAGGCCGCTCCTTCCCGGAACGAATCCACGGCGACGGGTCACCCGGGGCCACGTCGGCTCCGGGCTTGCGTTCGCCGCGGGTGTGCGTTATTGGTGAATGAAACGGGTACGCGGTTTCGCGGCCCCGACGCAACCGCCGGACGGATTTCGGTCCGTTTGGCGGGCGATTGGGGCGTTGGTATCGGGTGTCGATCGAGCTGCACGAACAAAACGAAGCAGGTGGGAAGCGTACATTTGCACCACGTGCTACGGGGTACGGCGGTTCCTTCCCGGCGTCCCGGGAAGATGTGCCGAAAAAAGCGGTCGGCGAAACCGCTTAACGTAATGATAACCGAAAGACTGGCCGAAGGCCAGCCGTCCGGTCCGATTTTTGCTAAAGAGTCCAAAAACCCTCTTACGCCGGCTTGATCGTGATCTTCGCACCGGCTTCTTCGACTTTCTTCTTCACGTCTTCAGCCGTCTTCTTGTCGACCCCTTCCTTGATGTTCTTCGGGGCACCTTCGACAGTTGCCTTGGCTTCGGCCAGGCCCTGACCGGTGATCTCGCGAACCACCTTGATAATGCCGATTTTCTTGGCCGCCTCGAAGCCCGCTTCGAGGACGACGTTGAATTCGGTCGGCTCAGCCGCGGGAGCCGCGGGCCCGGCGTTGGCCGGACCCGCCATCATGACCGCGCCACCGGCGGCCGGTTCGATGCCGTACTTTTCCTTCAAGTAGTTCTTCAGTTCGACGGCCTGAGCGATCGTCAGGCCGGCGATTTTATCGCCGAGTTCGGTGACCATGGTTGGACCCTTTCGAGGTTGAGCCGGTTGAAGCGGGCCGGCGGATCGTAATAGCTTGATTCGTTACGCGGCCGGGGTCGGCGTCGCGTCCTTGTTTTTCTCTTCCACCGCCGACACGCACCCGACGATCTGGCTCGCCGGTCCGGTCAGGCACCCGACCACCGCGCCGCCCGCTCCGAGGATCGCGGCGAGCACGTCGCCGATCGCTTCCTTCCGCGTCGGCAAGGTCTTGGCGACTTCGAACGCAACCGTCTGTCCGTCCGCGACGGCCGTCTTGACTTTGAATTTCTCGGGCGCCTTCGGATCCTTACGCGCCTCCTTCACCGCCTGGTCCACCGACGTGGCCAGTGCCTTAACGCTTTCCGCCCCCCAGCAAACCAGCGTCGCCCCGACCCAGGTCGAATCGGACTGGATGCCCCCTTCGGCGAACACTTTCTGGGCGAACGAGTTTTTGACGAGCTGCACTTTGATGTTTTTGAGCCTGAGTTTCTTGCGGAATTCGTATTCCGTGGCCGAATCGACTTTCATCGGTTCGAGTGCGACGAAATCCCGAACCCCGCCGAGCGAGTTCCGCAGGGCATTCAGTTCAAATTCTTTGATCTTCTTGCTCATAGCGGTGCCAGTGTCTGTGTCGGTGTCAGCCAGTCGTCAGTCCGGGTTTTTTTTAATCCCGTCACTGCCACCGACACCTCAGGTTTTAGACGGACAGCCGAATCCCCGGGCACATCGTGGCCGACAAGACCACGCCGTTGATGTAATTCCCCTTCACCCCCGCCGGCTTGGCCGCCCGAACCGTTTCGACGAAGGTGGTGATGTTTTCCACCAGCTTCTGGTCGTCGAAACTCATCTTGCCGACACCGGCGTGGATTTGGGCGGTCTTATCCGACCGATATTCGACCTTGCCGGCCTTGAATTCCTTGACGGCGGCGGCGACGTCGCCGGTCGCCGGGACGACCGTTCCTGCCTTTGGCGTCGGCATCAGGCCGCGGGGGCCGAGCACTTTACCGAGCCGGCTCACCTGGCCCATCATGTCCTGCGTGGCGATCGCCACGTCGAAATCCAACCAGTTCTCCTTCTGCACCTTTTCCACCAGGTCGGCCCCGCCGGCCGCGTCGGCCCCGGCCGCCTTGGCCTTCGCCACATTATCCCCCTGGCAGAAAACCGCCACCCGGACCGACTTGCCAATCCCGTGCGGCAACGCCACACTCCCGCGGACCATTTGGTCGCTTTGCGTGGCGTCAATCCCCAGATTAATGTGAATCTCAACCGTCTCGTCGAACTTCACCCGCTTCAAGCTCTTGAGCAAAGTGACCCCTTGCTTCACCGGCACGACCCCGGCGGTGCGGGTTTTCGTTTCCGTACTCTTGAGCAAGTTGCGGAGCTTCTTGCCCCGGCGAGGCGGTTTGCCCGGCGTCTTTTTCTTTTTGGACTTGGGTTGGTCGTCCGCGGGCGCCTTCACCAACGGAACGGGGGCCTCGGTCGGTTTCGGTTCGTCGGGCGGGGCCGCGGGGGCGGCCGGTTGTTCGGTTTCGGTGGCCATCGAACGGACTACCTTCTCGTTGGCGGGGTTCGCCGCATCCGCGGCTACGGCCCCTCCCGCCACGCCCGATCGGCCCGGGTCTGGCGGTTTGAGTGGGAAACGTTGGTTTATGGCGCTTTGCCGCGGGGGCAACCGGCCGACGGAAAATTCTCTTGACTTCCGTTGCCCCGCTAATCCGTCACGGTAATCCCCATGCTCCGGGCCGTGCCGGCAATGACCCGGCTCGCGTGCTCCACGTCCCGGGCGTTCAAATCCTGCAGTTTTTTCTGGGCAATCTCGGTGATCTGTTTTTTAGTCAGCGAAAACCCGTTGTACTTGCCCCCCTTCTTTCCGTCGGCGGGGATGACTTCCTTCCCCTGCTTTTTCCCGGCGGGGATCTTGGCGGCGAGTTTAATCAGCACGGCCGCGGGCGGAGACTTGATTTTGAACTCGAAGCTGCGATCCGAGTAGACGGTGATGATCACCGGAAGCATGAGGCCTTTGGTATCCGGGCCGGCGGTCTTGTCGTTGAATTGCTTGACGAACATCCCGATGTTGACGCCGTGGGCCCCCAAGGCCGGGCCGACGGGCGGGGCCGGGGTGGCCGACCCGCCGGGGCACTGAAGTTTGACTTGGGCCGTGACATGCTTTGCCATGAGACTTCACCGTGTGCCGCCCCGCCGCGCGCGCCGGACCGGGGTCGGTACTGGGACTAGAGACGAATACCCCCCGCTTCGCGGTGCGGGTGGACCAATCGGTTCGGATAAAGATACGGACGGGTTGAGCCCTGTCCACCGCCATCTACTGGTTCCCACGCTCCGCGTGGGAACGAGAATTCAGGCCTTGTCCACCTGCCAGTAGTCGAGTTCGACCGGGACCGGCCGGCCGAAAATGCTCACCTCCACCGACACCTTGGGCGTATCGGAGGCTTCCTTCGGTTCGGAGATTTCCTTGACCTCGCCTTCCATGTTGGCAAACGCCCCTTCGCGGATGCGGACCTTGTCGCCCTTCTCGAAATCGAGTTTGATCTTGGTCTTGGTGGGGGCGATTTTCCCCCGATCTTTTTCGGGCAGCATGCTGCCGAGCATGACGGCGACGTCGCGATCGCTCATCGGCACGGGCGGCTTGCCCGGGGCCGCTCCGACGAAATCGCCCACACCGCCGGTCTCGCGGAACAGGTAGAGAACCTGGTCGTTGAATTCGACCTCGGCCATCAGGTAGCCGGGGAACTTCTTCTTCTCCTTGACGACCCGCTTTTCCTTCGTGACTTTCTCACCGTTCTTGGTTTCCTTGGTTTTTTTGACCTCGGTGACCCGCTCGACCGGGATGACGACTTGCCCGAAGAATTCTTCGAGGCCTTCGATCTTGACCTTCCGTTCGATGGCGGCCTTGATCGATTCCTCCCGGCCGCTCTGCACTTTGATGACGTACCATTTCTTGGGCGAGGCGGCTTCGGCCGGGGCTGCGACCGTGGGGGATTCGGAACTCGCGTCGTCGTCGGAGTCATCCGCCGACTCGGCCACCTCCACGGGCGGCTCGACTGGCGGCGGGGTTTGTGCGGCCCCCGCGGTCTCGGCGTCGGCAATCGTTTCGTCGTCGCTCATGGCTTTGGGTTCCGCGGGACCGGCTACCAATCGATGTTTTCGCCGTTCGGGTTATTCTTCGTCGGGTCCGGTTTCGGCGGAAGAATCCCGACGTAATGGTTGCTTAGTGTCCAGCCCCAGAATATGTCTACCGACAGCAAAAATCCGGTCAGCAGGGCGGTAAACACGAGGACGACCACGGTATCGCGCATCAGCTTTCGTATGGGCGTCCAGGAGACCTTGTTCATCTCCGCTTCGGTCGCGATCAGGAAGTCCGCGAACGGCGGAACGTTGACCGTTCGCCAGCCGATCCAAAGCGTCAGAACGACGAGCAGGATCGGAACCGTGTATTGCACGTCGACCAAGAACGGAATCTTGACGTCGGTGAACGGAATGCGGGGGGTCCAATCGCCTGCGGGCAGCAGGCTCTGGTGCCAGATGGCGTAAACGCCGGAAAATCCGACGATCATGACGCCGATCATGGTCCACTTGCGGACTTTCTGACCTTGCGACCGCTTATAGGAAAAGGTGTGGAACCAGCCCTGGTGTTCGAGGGCCAGCATCCAGCGTGTACCCCGGCCTCCGGTGAGAAGCTTGTACGAACCGAAAACCAGCCCGGCGAGCACGGCGACCGCAATCAACTGCCCGACAAACCCATTCCCTTCCATCGCCATGCCGACGGCCCGGGCGATGAAAAAAGTGACCGTCGCGCAGACGAGCGTCAGAAATACTCCGCCGCGAAAACCTTTGGGAGCGTTCGGCCCGACCACCCGGAAAACGAGTACGATCAGCGCGACGATGGCGGCGATTTGAACCACGTATTGCAGCGCTTCGCTGCCGAAACCGCCGATTTTCGGAAGGCTCCCGATCAGTCTGGGAATCCCGTACCCGACGATAAAGCAGGAAAAGAGCAGGAACGCCGCCCCCAACAGGGACGCGGGGAACAACCCGACCGCGGGCGTGGCGGCTTTGGACTGCGGCGTGGTTTCGACGGCCGTGGGCATACCTCTTCCTTCCGAACCCGGATACCACCGGCCCGCTACGGGCGGGAGCAGGTGCGGAGGGAATCGAACCCCCAACCTGCGGTTTTGGAGACCGCTGCTCTGCCAGTTGAGCTACGCACCTGTGGCGAGCAGTGCCGGTGACTGTGACCGTGTCAGGAATAAAAGGACGGGGCAGGAATTCCTTCTCGCCCCGTCGCTCGGCTTACTTGACACGACACTGACACCGACACATGAATTACGCGAGAATCTTCGTCACGACGCCGGACCCGACCGTCCGGCCGCCTTCGCGGATGGCGAACCGCAGCCCTTCGTCCATCGCAACCGGCATCCCTTCCATCAATTCCACAGCGATCTTCACGTTGTCGCCCGGCATGCACATTTCCACCCCCTCGGGCAGGGTGATCGACCCGGTCACGTCCGTGGTGCGGAAGTAGAACTGGGGCTTGTATTTCGAGAAGAACGGCGTGTGCCGGCCCCCTTCGTCCTTGCTCAGCACGTAGATGCTCGCTTCGAACTTCAGGTGCGGTGTGATCGAACCGGGCTTCGCAATCACCTGGCCCCGCTCGATCCCGTTCCGCTCGATCCCCCGAAGAAGCGCCCCGACGTTGTCGCCGGCTATCGCCTTTTCGAGGGTTTTCTGGAACATTTCCAGGCCGGTGATGGTCGTTTCGATCTTATCCTTCCGCAAACCCAGGATTTCGACCTTGTCGCCGACCTTCGCCATCCCCCGTTCGACCCGGCCCGTGGCGACCGTCCCCCGGCCTTCGATCGAGAACACATCTTCCACCGACATGAGGAACGGCTTGTCTTCTTCCCGCGGCGGCATCGGAATGTATTCGTCGAGTGCCTTCATCAGCTCGTCGATCGACTTCGCCCCGGGGCCGGCGTCGTTCGTCGGGTTTTCCAGGGCGTCCTTCGACTGCCCGCGGATGATAGGAATCTCGTCGCCGGGGAACTCGTACTTCTTCAGCAATTCCCGAATTTCGAGTTCGACCAGTTCGAGCAATTCCGGGTCGTCCACGGTGTCGCACTTGTTCATGTACACCACGATCCGGGGCACGCCGACCTGGCGGGCGAGGAGCACGTGCTCGCGGGTCTGGGGCATCGGCCCGTCGTTGGCGGCCACCACCAGAATCGCCCCGTCCATCTGGGCGGCACCGGTGATCATGTTCTTGATGAAGTCGGCGTGGCCCGGGCAGTCGATGTGGGCGTAGTGCCGGTTCGGCGTTTCGTACTCGACGTGCGAAACCGCGATGGTGACGGTCTTGTTCGCGTCGCGGACGGTGCCGCCCTTGGTGATTTCGGCGTAATCCTTGAACGCGGTCTTATTCTTGTAGCCCTGCCGCGCGACGATCGCCGCCGTCAGGGTCGATTTGCCGTGGTCGATGTGGCCGATCGTGCCCACGTTCAGGTGCGGTTTGGTCCGCTCGAATTGGCCCTTCGCCATTGCTTTCTCCGCTTTGGTCTTTTCAGGAAGGTAGGGGAATGTTCGTGTTCGGTCCGGGGCCGGTCGGTCGCAGGTCAGGTCCGAGAGCTGCTGCTGGGACTTGAACCCAGGACCTCCTCATTACCAATGAGGTGCTCTACCACTGAGCTACAGCAGCGGGGGTACGAGCCCGCCGGCCGACGGAATCGGCCCTTTAATCCTACGGTCTTGCCGCCGTCCGGCCAGAGCGGGCGATGGGATTTGAACCCACGACATCTTGCTTGGAAGGCAAGAGCTCTACCGCTGAGCTACGCCCGCATCGTCTTCGGTTTCAAGTTTCAGAGTTTCAGGTCCCAACTTACCGATTCCTCTCACAAACCTGAAACTTGAAACTCTGAAACTTGAGACCGAAAGTGGGCAGGGAGGGATTCGAACCCCCGAACTCCGAAGAGGCCAGGTTTACAGCCTGGTGCAATTGACCACTCTGCCACCTGCCCGTGGATCGTCCGAGAGCCGACGGTGAGGATTGAACTCACGACCAACGGTTTACAAAACCGTTGCTCTACCGCTGAGCTACGTCGGCGGCCGCCCGCTGAGTCTGTCCGTTCAAGTTAGGATTCCCGCCCGTTCCCAGCAAGCCGAATTTACGCCGTCGGGAAATGGACGCGGCCCCGAACCGTCAGGTTCGGGGCCGCACCATTCGCGAAGCCGCGTCGCGGCTATTACTTCCCCAAGTTCACCGGCGGGATTCGGGCCGGGTCGGCCTCGACCGGCGGGGGTTGGGACGGCGTGACGGCCGGCAGGCCGGCACGGGAGGCGTCGGACATTAGCCATTCCAGCCACTTCCCTTCCAACTCACCGATACTATTCAACCCGTACACGGTCGAGGTAGCGTAGTCCCAATTCTCCTTCATTCCGAGTTCGAGGAACCGGATCAGTTCTTTGGTCCCGTCGTTTTGGGTTATGAACAACCGGCCGACGGTTGGCACGTTTTCGAGACCCGGTACGGATTTCCTGGGTGCGATCGATAAGAGGAACCGCACGACCGAGGTCGATTCGGTGACGAACACGGCCCAGTCAACTTTCTTGCGCAGCGTTGTAATGCCAGAGGTTCCGTTGACGGATATTCCGACCTCATCGGGCCGGTTCATTCCGAACAGGACCTTCAGTTTGATCCCTTTCCCCTCTTTGAGGAGTTGCCGGATCATCGCGTCAGTCTCGGCCTGATGTTGCGTCGACGTAACGGTCAGGGCAAGCCCGTCCTCCGCCCACCTCGGCATCTTGGCACCGAAGTGGGCCGCCAAGACGACGTGGGCAATTTCGCACGGCAACCGATCGCAAAGAATGGATTCGAGGGGGCCGCAGACGGTAAGTCGAGCGTCAATCAGCTTGTTGTCGCCGCCGAATTGCTTTGCCGTGCTGCCGCTCGGGTCCCCTGTCAGGTTTGCGGTAATCTGAATCCGGATTCCCCGGGGGTCGGTCGGTTGTCCGAACCACGCTTTAGACAATTGACTCAGTTGATAAAGAGCCTCGGTCGTAATGACGCGGGAGACGGTCGGATTGTTACCGGCCGACAGGACGACGTGGTTGGGCGCGATATGCGGGTCGGAAGGCATGGGCCGCTTCGGAGCATCTCGCCCCTCCGATTTCGTTGGATTCACAGCCGATTTCATTTCCGGGGGGTCTTGGGCCACGCCTGTCAGTGTGAATCCGGCAACCACGGCGCACAGTCCGGCCGCGACTTTCAGCTTGAGAAGCGTTGTCATCCCGAATCCTTTCGCGAGGGTGGCGGCGGGCGATCGCACCCCGCCAGTGAGGAATTGAACCGCTGCTGCGGCCGTCCGGGCCGCGACGTCTGACGGTATCCACAACGGAGTCGAAACGGCCAACACGGCCGGGGTGACGCCCCGGCGTTCGAGCCGCAGTCGCAGAACGTGCTTCGCCTTCTCGATTCGCCGCCGGATCGTCCGCACGCTCTGCCCCAACTCGGCCGCGGCCTCATTCTGCGTTTTCGATTCGAGGAAACACAGGACGACCGGGTCCCGCAGCCGCACCGGCAGCCGGGTCAACTCCTCGTTCAGTTCGTTCCAATTCTGCTCGTGGGTTTCATCCGCTGCGACGTACGGCCGGTATCCCTTTTCCACCTCTACCCGCCGCCAGCCGGCTTTGCGGAGTTGCCGGGCGACCCGGCCGGCTACGCCTACCAGCCAGCCGGCGAGCAAGGAAACCTTATGGATCGAATCGGCCCGCCGGGCGAGGACGAAGAATGTGGCTTGAAATGCGTCGTCGGCGTCGGTCCGATTCAACAAGCTCCGGCAGACCCGCAAGACGGCCGGGCCGTGCCGGCGGACGATCTCGGCGAACGCCGATTCGTCCCGGGTTGTCACGAACCGCCGAAGCAGCAACGCATCGGATTCCGGCCGGGCGAGCGCCACGGCAAGAACGTGTCGAAGATCGCGGGCAAGCGAGGCCATCCGTTGCTCTCGTGTATTCACCCTGTAGTGGTACGAAGGCGGCTGAACCGGCCAATAATATCCCGAACGTTCGGAGTGATTTCAATGGTGAGAAATATGGATCATAATGCCGAATTGTCTTGGCGCCAGTTAATTATCCCTGGTGACGGCCGCAAAAATGATCGTCTTGATTTGAATAACACCAGGCGGATACGAAAAAACGGGGGGCGTTTGCCCCCCCGTTCGGATTCAGTTGAAGAATCGATTACGCAAACTTCCGCCGCAAACGCGAGAGGCCGAAGAAGGGCAGGCCCAGAGCGGCCAGCGCAAGCGTGGCCGGTTCCGGGACGCCGGAGGGCGGCGTGACGACGTCCGGGGACGCCGGCACGATCGAGTCGGTGATGTTCGAGTCGGACAACCCGTCGGACGTCCGGTTCGTGATCGATGTGAAACTGGTATCGGCCTGATCGCCGAACGACGAAATGGCCCAGAAGTTTCCGAGGCCGATTTGACCGGTCGGGATCGTCGGGCCGGTATACTTCCACGTCAGGTTGACGATGTTCGGGTCGTCGGTCGGCTTGAGACGGTCCGGGGTCGGGCCGACCATGTTGGCGCCGCTGAACTCCCAACCGTCCGGTGCCGACTGCGACCCGGCAACGTACCCGGCGAAGTCGTAAATGGTGAAATAGTTTCCGGACTGCAGTTTCATGTCAGTCGGCAATACGATGGCGTACGTCCAGCGGTAATCGCTGGCATCGGGGGTAATGCTGACGGACACCGGCAGGAGTCCGGCAGACGCCGTTCCGGCCGCCAAAGCGGCGGCCAAGCCGACCAACATCATTCGGGCGATCCACGTCCCACGAATCATTGCACTCTCCTCAGGCGACGTTTGGGGGGTTCCGATCTGCCGCGAGCGTTTACGCGGACTAAGTATTCGTGTCAACCTCAGGTGCGCCGCTTACGCCACCTTCCGGCGAAGCCGAGCAAAGCCGATCACCGGCAGGCCCAAAGCGGCCAGGGCGAGGGTAGCGGGTTCCGGAGCCGTCGTCGGCGGGTTGGCCGTGGGCACCGGCACCACCGTCTCGGTGATGTTCGAATCCAATTTCCCGTCCGAGGTCCGGTGCGTCGTCGCCGTGAAGTACGAATCGGTCTGGGTTCCGAAGCTCGACAGGGCCCAGAAATTTCCGAGCCCGACCTGGCCCGACGAGATGGTCGGACCTTCGTACATCCAGGTCAGGTTGTCGATGCCGGGGTTGTCGACCGGATTAACTTTGTCCGGGGTCGGTCCGATTTTGGACACGGTCGACGTCCAGCCGTCGGGTTGGGCATTACTGCCGGGAACCAACCCGTCGAAGTCGTAGATGGTGAAATAGTCGCCGGTCTGAATTTGCGAATCGGTCGGCAGAACGATGGCATAGGTCCAGCGGAAATTACTGCCGTCGGGGTTGATCGTTACCGAAACGGGCAGCAACCCGGCCCGGGCGGTATCGGCGTTCGCCACGAATGCCGCCACCGCAAACAAGGCGAGGAATCGAAACCGAAACATACCAGCTCCTCCGTGTGCATTCGTTACCCACCCGTAATTCCAGCGACGGGCGGTGGGCCGGTCATGACAACGGCCACGATGCGGGCGGACTTTCTCACACCCGCCGGTTTCCTGTCAAGTTCGACTGCGGATCGGGCGACGACGGGACGATAAGATGGGTAATCGGGCGAAAAAGATAGGAAAACGGCGCTATTTGATCTCCAGGACGTATACGTCCGAACCCCCGTCGCGGGTGGAAACGAACGCGATCTGTTTCCCGTCCGGCGTCCAGGCGGGGCTCGTATCTTGCGCTTCGTGCGACGTGAGATTTACCGGGTGGGACCCGTCCGAATCGATCAGCCAGATATCGGCGTTGCCGGACCGATGGGAAACGAACGCGATCCGCTTTCCGTCGGGAGACCACGCCGGCCAGGCGTCGAGGTGGTCGCCGGTCGTCAGCCGCTTCACTTCGGACCCGTCCGATTTCATCGTGTAGATCTTCTGTCTCCCGGACCGACCACTTGAAAATGCAATCCGCTTTCCGTCCGGCGACCATGCGGGGTGCAAGTCCAGAGCGATTTCGTTCGTGAGTCTCTTCAGATCCTTCCCTTCGGCGTTCACGGAATAAATTTCCGGGTTGCCGTCGCGGGTCGAGACCCAAAGCAGACGTTTCCCGTCCGGGGACCAGCGTGGGGATTCTTCGAACGCTTTATGCGGAATGAATACCTTGTCGTCCGTTCCATCGGCGGCGCAAAAATTGATTTGGAGATTCCCGTCGGTCCCCTGGAGTCGGTCGAAAACGTAAGCGATCCGCTTCCCGTCCAGGGACCAGGAGGCGTCGAAGTGCGGGTCCGTGTGTTTAGGCAGCAGCCGCTTCGCCCCGCGCCCGGCTGCCGACATCACCCACACGGCCATTTTCCCTTCATGGATGCGGGTAAACAGGATCTGCTTGCCGTCCGGCGAGTATTGGAGGTGCTGTTTGAAGTCGCCGTCTGTAGTAAGGCGAACGGGGTCGGCACAAATTCCCGGCTGCGCGGCAACGAACAGCCCTGGGAATAACAAAACGGTCCGCAAAATCGTCGGAACGAATCGGGTCATCGCGTCAGTTCCTCGATCCGGATAGCTAGTGTGGTGAGTCGAAAATGCGTTTCAGAGGAGCCGCGCACGAAGTTCGTGCGCGGCTCTTTATCAACGAACTTCCCTTAGCATTAGAACAACTCGTCAATGACCCTTCCTATCGGCGTCAATCCCATGCCCGTAATGTTTTCGCTGGTCAACCCGGTGGCGCGGTAAACGGTGGTGCAAAGGTCGGCCGGGGTCACCGGAGTGTCGCGAGGCTTTTCCCCTTTCGCATCGCTGCCCCCCACCACTCGCCCGCCAGCGATGCCGCCGCCGGCGAGGAGAGCCGAGTAGCATCCGGGCCAATGATCCCGTCCGGCTTTTTCATTGATTTTCGGCGTTCGCCCGAATTCCCCAATCGCGACGACCAGCGTGGAATCCAACAGGCCGCGGCTCTGCAGGTCGTCGAGCAAAGCGCTCAACGCCTGATCCAACCAGACCGCGTGACGGTCCTGCATGATCTCAAAGTTGCGGTAATGATGGTCCCAACCGCCGTCACCCGAATCCTCTTCGGCTTCGACGTGGTCGCTCCAGTTCACCTGCACCACGGGCACCCCGGCCTCGACGAGCCGGCGGGCCAAAAGACACGACTGCCCGAACCGCGTCTTCCCGTACCGTTTCACCGTGGCGTCCGATTCGAGGGACAGGTCGAAGCTGGTGCGGGCCTCGATCGATGTCAACAAGGCGAACGCCCGGAGTCGATGAGCGTCGAGTTTGCCGGCCGCAGCGGAATCGCCGAAGGATCGTGCGGCCGCATCGAGCGCGGCGCGAACCGACTGTCGGTCTTGCAATCGTTCGGGAGTCAGTCCCGGCGGCAACTGAAGGGCAGGTACTTTCGTGCCCGTTTTCGGATCGTATTCCAACCGGAACGGGTCGAACGCGGCGCCGAGCGGCCCGCCCCCTTCCCCGACGATCATTTTCTTTCCCTGATGAAGCCGGCCGCCTACGACGAGGTAAGGAGGGAGGCCGGTGTCGGTTGACTTTCGTCCCTTGGCGACGACGGCCCCGAGAGCGGGCCGGGCCGAGCCGGGCAGCGGGCGGCCGTCCAAGCCAGTCCCCCCGGCAGCAGAACCCGTCAACCCGATCGTCCCAGCCACCCCATGATCGTTCGATTGAGTGGACAGCGACCGCAACACCGCAATTTTGTCCGTCCGTGCGGCCAGTTGCGGAAAGAGTTCGCAGAACCGTAGGCCGCTTGTCCGGGTCGGAATCGTCGAAAACGGGCCCCGGTATTCGATCGGAATTTCCGGCTTAGGGTCCCACGTATCGAGATGGCTCGGGCCGCCCCACAACCACAGTAAGATCACGCGCTTCGCGGCCCCGCCCTGCTTGGACCCTGCGAAAATCCGAAACGCGTCAACCGCCGACAAACCGAGTACACTCGACGCGCCGGCCTGAAGAAATGCCCGGCGGTGAACGGTCTGGCAGGTTCGTTCCGTCTTCCGACCGAAGAGCAGCATGGGGGAGGCTCCGAAAACCTGACCCCGGTAACATATACCACTCCAGCCGCGGAAACAAAAGTGCTTACGATCCGGCAGGCTGATAGATTTGTTCGATGCGGCCCGCGGCGGCGGCGAACGCGGCCGATAGCACCGGGTCGTAATACCCCGGACTTTCCGACACGATTAACCGGACTGCCCGGGCGTGATTCAGGGGAGGGCGGTAAGGGCGGCGGGACCGCAACGCCTCGTATACTCCGACCAAAGCCATGACTCGTGCCGAAAGCGGAATGTTCGGGCCGACGAGTTGGTCCGGGTAGCCCGTCCCGTCCCACCGTTCGTGGTGAGACCGCACGACCTCGGCGGCCAGTGATAAACAAGGCAACGCATCACTATACCGGGCGGCGATATCCACCAGGACTTCGGAGCCGACTGTCGTATGCGAATGCACTATGCTGATTTCGTCCGCGTCGAGCCGGGCCGGTTTATGCAATATGTTGTTGGGAATGACGAGTTGGCCGATATCGTACATCGGGGCAACGGCGCATAACATGCCCAAAAACATGTCGTCCTTGAGCCGACTATACTCACCCGCGTCCGTAATTTGTCCGGCGACCGCCCGCACAACACGGGTGACCCGCTGCCAGTGACCGGCGGTGGTCAGGTTGGCTTCCATCAACATGCGCGACACGGTGAACGAGAGAGCATCGACCGATGCGGGAGCCAGAGCGGCGGGCTTAAAGCAGGACGGGGAAGGTGCCGGCGCGGACGGGGAAAGGTCGGGTAGGAGGAAATCCGGGCTTGTCGGCGGGGCAGTCGGCGGAGCCGGCGTTCGGGTTAACCCGGCCGTTCCGATCCGGACCGTATCCATTCCCCGATTCTTCTTGGCGGTCGTTTCCTTTCGCGCCAATAACGCCCGAACCCGGGAGCGGAACTCGGTCGGGGTAAATGGCTTTTCGATGAAATCGTCCGCGCCGGTTAATAACAGGCCGCCGAGTGATTCCGCGGGCACCGCCCCGGAAACGAGCAACACCATGGGCTGAGCGGATTCGGGCAGCGTCCGCCGGAGGGCGGCAACCAACTCCGGTCCACTCATGCCGGGAAGGTTCACATCCAATACGATCAAGTCGAACATCTGCTTTTCGACCAAAGCCCAACCGGTTTTTCCGTCCTCCGCCAGCGTGCACGTACATTGGTCGAGGAGCGATTCGACGAGAGCCTGACACCCCGGGTCGTCGTCCACAACGAGGACGCGCTGCTTGAGGGCAATGTCGTCATCTGCACTCGTATTCCGTTGATCCGTTGACGGGAGAAAATGCGTGAATCCCATCAACGCAGCGGCAACGGAGCGGGCCGACGAGTACCGTTCGTCGGGGTCGGTGGCCATCAACCGGGAGACGAGGTCGGCGAGTTCGATCGGGATCTCCGGCCGGACCCGCCGGAGGTTCGGCGGCGGTCCGTTCATCCGGGCATTCAAGTCCTGAAAGGCATTTCCCGTTTCCGGGTAAGGCTCTTTCCCGGACAACGTCCAGTACATCAAGGCACCGAGTGAAAACAAATCGGCTCGGGCATCGACGTTGTGCGGGTCCCGGGCCTGTTCCGGAGCCATGTACCCCACCGTTCCGAGCAGGGTGCCCGGCTCGGTCATATTCCGATTCGGCGTCAGGGCGAGGCCGAAATCGAGCAGTTTGGCCTGCCAATCGGGCGTCACGATGATGTTCGACGGCTTGATGTCCCGGTGGATGAGCCCGTGCCGGTGCGCCTCGGCCAGCGCCTCGGCGACCTGGCGAAAAAGGTCGCACGCCTGGTGCGGAACCAGCGACCCCCGCTTCCGAACCAGCGTCTGGAGGTCGTCCCCGGGAACGAGTTCCATGACGTAATAGTCGCGGGCTTGCCGGTTCGTTTCGGTCGAGGTGTGCCGGCCGGCATCCAGGCACGAAACGATGTTCGGGTGTTGAAGCCGGGCCACCGCCCGGGCCTCGGCATAAAACCGGTGCAACACCCGCGACCCGGGGTCAATCGACTGTGACATCACTTTGACCGCCACCTGCCGGCGGAGGTGCAAATGTTCGCCGCGATAAACCGTTCCCATTCCCCCGCGACCGACTGGGTCTAACAACCGGTAATGCCCGAGGATCAGGTCCGAACCCATTCCCTTATTCACAGCTTCCACCTGAAACGGCGTCAGCAGGTGATGATCGACCAGGGCCGAAAGCAGACGTTCGTTAGTCGTTATGGCATTCAAGCGGACACGGTCGTCGACCGACAGCTCGTCCCATTCTTCCGGCAAAACGATCCACGTATCGAGAAGCCACTGCAATTGGGTCGAGGACGTCTTCACCGGAACTTCGTGAGTCATATTGAAGTCGAAATCGGTGGTATCTATCAACCCGTCCGTTTGTCGGGTTTTTGTCATGCCTGGCTCCCGGGGGGGTGCAACCGGAATGGTCCCTCGCCCGAACGCATTACTCGTTATGAATCTTTAGATTTGTTTACCGGTCGGGCCAACTCGGCAGGCGATGAATATCGGGGTAACGGGGTACCCTTTTCCTTCAATTCCCGCGGGCCAAAACAATCGCGGCGGAGGACGGACTGAAAAGCGGTATGCGGGCAGGAAAAAATCTGCCGCCGAAGGAATTGCCAAACGCAAAGCGAAATAACGGTCTTCCAAAAAACGCCGCCCCGCGAGCGTGGCGGCAGAAGTTGGGCGATCGGATTTGGGCTGGATTAAAGGCCCGCCGCAGCCCGCAGTGCGGTGGCTTTATCCGTCTTCTCCCATGTGAATTCGGGCCGTTCCCGGCCGAAGTGGCCGTGCCGCGCGCTTTCCCGGTAAATCGGCCGACGCAGGTCGAGGGCCGAGATAATCCCCTTCGGCGTCAACTGGAAGTGTTCGCGGATAAAGCCAACGAGTTTCGCTTCGGTCAATCCCGGGGCGATTGTCCCCCCGGTATTGACCCAGACGTTGAGGGGGTCGGGATAACCGATCGCGTAACTCACCTGCACTTCACACTGGCGGGCGAGCTTGGCGGCAACGATGTTTTTGGCAATGTACCGGCAGACGTAGGCCGCACTCCGGTCCACCTTGGTCGGGTCTTTGCCGCTGAACGCCCCGCCGCCGTGTCGTCCCCGGCCGCCGTACGTATCCACGATGATCTTCCGCCCGGTCAGCCCGCAATCGCCGTGCGGCCCCCCTTCCAGGAAGCACCCGGTCGGATTGACGTGGCAGCCGATATCGCCGTCGCTCAGTTTCGGTGCCGATACGCCCGGCGGTATCATGACCAGCTTGCCCCGGATCAAATCGGGACGGTCGGCCTTCAATACCGGGAGAATGATCCGATCGATGACTTCCTGTCGGGCCGCGTCGGTGAAATAGTCTTGCCCGTCTGACCCTCCTTTATGCCTCATCACTGTTACGTCGTGCTGGGTCGAGAGCACCACCGTGTGAATCCGATTTGGCGTCCCGTCCGCACGATACTCGACCGTCACCTGGCTCTTCGCGTCGGGGCGCAGCCACTTCATTTTCCCGGTCTTCCGCAATTCCGCGTGGTGCGCAACCAGCCGGTGCGAAAGGTCGATCGGCAACGGCATGAGCGTCGGCGTTTCGTCGCACGCAAACCCGAACATCATCCCCTGGTCGCCCGCCCCGCCGCCGTCCACGCCCTGACTGATGTGAGGAGACTGGGCATGAATGACGTTCGTCACTTGGCAGGTGTCCGCCGCAAACCCGATCGACGGGTCGTCGTACCCGATCTCGCGCACGACTTCCCGAACCAACGCGTCCACCGCGGACCGAGTGAGCGGGGCCTTGGTCGTAATCTCCCCCGCGATCACAGCCAAATCGGTCGTCACCAGCGTCTCGCATGCCACCCGGCTCATCGGATCGTGCGCCAAACAATAATCCAACACCGCGTCGCTGATCTGGTCGGCCACTTTGTCCGGGTGGCCCATCGAGACGGATTCGCTGGTGAACAAATAGCAGTCGGCACTCACGGCAGTCGCCTCACGAGGGTTAGCCGACCCGGCGGTCGGTGAGGCCCAATTATAGGGCCGACGCCGAGGGCTACAATTCCCCCGGCCCGCTTGAAGTTTCAGCGCCGGACCGGCCGGCGTCAAATCTCCTGCAACTCTTCCAGGGCGGCCCGGTCCGAACGGATCGCCGCGGTGAGAAGCGAAGTCGCCACGAAACCGGCGACGCCGACGGCGCTCAACACGCCGAGAACGGTTCGGTTTTCCCCGCCAATCCCCGCCAGCAAACCGACCGCAAGCATCGGCACCGAAGCGACCAGAATCAGGTAGAAATTTTGCGCCCGGTCCGTCGACCGCAACCGGGCCACGTCGTCGGCCGTCAGTCCCTCGTCCGGCATCAACGCGGGGTAGAAACAACGGTACACGAAAAACGTCACCACGAACTGCGGATACGACACCGCGATCAACCCACATATTATCTGCGACGCCATGAAGTGGGCGTGAAAAGCGAGCGGCAGCGATTGCACCGTCAAGTGAAGCGTAACCGGAAAAATGACTCCCGATAAGGCCCAGGCCCAGAAGCTGACGAGTACGGACGCGTGCCCGAACCGGAGGCAACGGTTTCGCAGGCGGACCAATTCCGCCCCCGTAGGACGATTTTTCTTCGTGCGTCTGAGTACTTTCGTCGCGGGCCAGATGTAGGTGGCAAGCAGGGCCACGCACATGGGGAAGAACGTACCGTTGACGATGACCTGGAGGAGTTGAAACGTTTTCCGGGCGGCCGGATACGGCTCGACGATGGCCGTGCGGTTGTATTGGATGCTGAACCACGACGCGAACATGTTCAAAAGTACGCAGGCCGCGAGGACGCTGAATGCGGCGTGTCGAATCACCCACGTCCGCCAGCCCGGCGTGAACGTGAGAAGTTCGCGCGTCCGGGGCTTGCGGCACAGGTCGAGAGCCCGGGAAAGCTCGCCGGCGGTGGCATAGCGATGGTCGGCCAACGGTTGCAGACATTTCGCCAATACGTCCAGAAACCCCGGGAGCATGTCGCCGGGAAGGAGTGCGACGGTGGCCCGGTCCAACCCGGCCGATCGACGCGCGACCATGGCGGCAAACGTCTTCGGCCAATCGCCGGTCACCGGTTCGTCCGGGAACGGCCGAGCACCGGTCAGCAATTCCCAAAGCGTAATTGCCAGTGCGTAAATGTCTGCCCGGCCGTCGAGGCTGTCCACCGACCGCGAGTGAGCCGGGTTGAACGCTTCGATCTGTTCCGGCGACATGTAGGCAATACTTCCGCCGAAGAACGCTTCCGGCCCTGCCCCGTCGATTTTGCTGCATGTGCTCACGTTAAAATCAGCCAGCCGCGGCGTGGCGTCGGCACCGAGCAGAACGTTTGCCGGCTTCAAATCCCGGTGCAACACGCCCTTGCGGTGGGCGTATTCGAGGGCGTCCGCGAGCTGGGCTCCCAATCGGCAAACGGCTTCGGGCCAGGACATGGCCGCGATCCGTGCCCGCTCGGCCGAATCCACCGGCGGCACTTCCCCGCGACGGGCCAACGCCGCATCGACCGCCGACAGGAGGAGTTTGCCCGAGCGTTCCGCGGCGGGGATGGATTTGACCAGAGGAATGATCTCCCGCAGCGTACCGCCGGGGAGGTAAGGCATGTACAGGAGCCGCAATCCCCGGTCGGCCGTCACCCGCTGATCGTAAACGCGGACGATGTGGGGGTGGTCGAGTTGAGCCAGCGTTTGCGGCTCTTCCCCCTGGTCGGCCGAGACTTTCAACGCCACGAGCCGCTGCATCGATTGTTGCCGCGCAAGAAATACGCGGGCAAACGCTCCTTCGCCGACCAGTGCAAGCAGGTCGAAATCGTCGAGCTTCTGCCCGGCGACGACCTCGCTCGGGTTTCCGGTCTTGCCACGGGGGGGAGGATTCGAAACGGGCACGTCGTGCATGCCGCGGAGGGCGTCGGCTTGCGCCGGGAATCGCCGGACGTATTCCTCCACCGACGCCGGCGAGCCGTACTTCCGCCGAACGCGATACTCCTCGTAGATCAGATCGCACGGAACGCCGCCCGGACCGTTCAATTCTGGAAACTCCGCGACGTAGCCTTCGACCAGCTTCCGGAGCCCGCGCGACCAGCGGAAGTCGAGATCGACCTTGACGAGTTCGACGAGGGCAATGCGGCGAAGGGCCGGCGACCCGTCCGGGACGAAATCGGCCAGCGGCGCGGGCGTGTCGCCCGATTCCCACCAATGGATTAACGCGTCGATCTGCCGGGTCACCAGATCCCAGGTCCGCGGGCCGTCGCTCAGCGTCAATTCGACTGCAGTCAGCTCGGCCACGAAATGGCGGCTCCTGTTGGCAACGGGACCAGTGAATGCCTACTCCGCTCCGCGGATTGTATTCGCCACGGCGTTACGGAATACCCGAGAAGGGGGATTGCGAATGAACGCCGCACGGGGCGGAACGCATGGCAGGCGGTTTTCGTATCGTGGTCCCGGGACGGCCGGTTGGCAATTGTTTTTTAGCCCGAATTGGGTCTGTCACGGGACGCTTGCCGGACCTTCTATTCCCCGCCCGGCGTTTTCACGTGGAATTCGCTGCGGGCGAACCGAAGGGACGACAGGACGGAAACGACCACGCCGAAACCGAGGAGGATGAGAACGCACCGACCGGAATTCGGGAGTGGGTTGAGGTCGGGCAGGCCCCAGGCGTCCTGACAGCGGAGTTGGAGTTCGTGCGGCAATTCGAGCCAGCGGAGCGTGAGCGTGCGGACGTAGTAGACCACCGTGAACGAGCGGCCCACGAAATCCATATTTGCCAGGATGCCTTCGATCGCCACGATGTAGGCGATGCCTGCGATCAGCGACCGTTTGGTGAACAGGCCGAGGAAGCCGAAGAGCGCACAGTATCCGACCTGTGCCAGGGCCATGACCACGACGGCCCGCCCGGCCCGTGGCAATACATCCGTGCCGAAGTTCGGCGTGCCGGCGTAAATCGCCAGGTAAAGGCCGATTACCGCGGCGGCGACCAGTGCCGTCGTCACGCAGACCGTCGCCAGCAGTTTCGTGAAGTAAATCGCCCACCGAGGGATCGACCTCATGAGCAGATACGTCAGCGTCTGCTCCTCGACTTCGTCCGTTACGATTCCCGCGGCATAAAGGAGTGCGGTCAGCGGTGCGAGGCCGTGGGGTAACAGCCAAAATACCAGGCTGAATTCCAGCGACTCCCCCGCGGTCGACTTGTTGAGGGTTCGGAGCACGACCGCCAACACACACGGAAGCAGGTACAGGAATCCGATCACCAGCAGCCGTCGGCCGTGGGTGTGCTGCCGCACCGTCAGCACGAACAGGGTAAACAGGGCCGACAGCTCGGCCGATCGGGATCGCTGAGGGATCGAACGTTCCGCGACGGTCATTTGCTCACCAGATATTTGAACACGGCTTCCAGATTGTCGTCGTCCGAATAAACCTCGCGAAGGGCCAAACCGTCGGTTCGGGCCAGGGCCGGCAACCGGGCGTAGAACGTGTCCGGCTGCCGCGTCTCGACCATCAGGCCCGAATCGCAGGCCAGGAACTGAATGCCGTCCACGTCGTCGCAGGTGGAGAGTTTGGCCGCCAGATCGCGGTACCGGTCGCAAACCAGAACGATCCGGTGCGGGTGCTTGTCGATGAGATTGCGGATGTCGCGGACGTGCCCCTCGGCCACCAGTCGGCCACGGTGCAGGAGCACAATTTGTTGTGTAAGCGACTGGATTTCGTGCAGAACGTGGCTCGAAACGAGCACGCTGCACCCGTCGGCGGCCATGCCCCGGATCACCTCGATCATGTCGCGGCGGGCAACCGGATCGGTGCCGGTCAGCGGTTCGTCCAGGAATAGAACCTGTGGCTCGTGAACGAAGGCCTGGGCCAGTTTCGTCCGCTGCCGCATGCCTTTCGAGTAGCCGCGAATCGCCCGGTTCATGTTTTCGGTCATGCCGACGCGGGCCATGGCCTTGTCGGCCGCAGCGACGGCGTCGCGCCGCGACAGCCCGCTCAGCCGGGCATTCGTGCGAACGAAATCGTGGCCGGTCATCCACTCGTAGAACGAATCCTGTTCGGGACAGAGCCCGACGGCGCGGTTGAGGACGGGGTTGTCCCAGACGGATTGTCCGAGGACGCGGACGGCCCCCTGGCTAGGCTGGAGTTGGCCTGTTGCCAGTTGTAACAGTGTGGACTTGCCGGCGCCGTTGGGGCCGAGCAGACCGGTGACGCCCGCGGGAATGTGCAGCGTCAGCTTGTTCAAGCCGATGACGTTGGCGTACCATTTGGAAACGCCGTCGAACGTGATGATCGGGTTCATTTGAGCCGGTCCAGGGACTTCACGCGGCGGGAGAGGATGAACACGGAGATCAGCCAGATCCCGGTGAGCGTCGCGGCCGACCAGTACCAGGGGTACTGCCAAACGTTGCGGTCGGCTAACAGCCTTTCGTTCGGCGGGCCGGACGGAATGGGAATTCCCTGACCCTTCGCCACGGGACCGATCATTGCCCGCGTCCGCTCGATGGGCCGACCGAACGTGACCCAGGCGGAATCGGTATCGAGGAGCCAGTCGCTCATCCGGTCGAGGTTGGCCGCGTAGGATAACAGAGGTCGCCAGTCGGTTTTCCCCTGGGCAATCCGGACTTCCTCCGCCGCGGAATACAGCTCCGCTTGGACCCGGCTGTATTCGCCGTACCACCGCTGCTTTTCCCTATCCTCTTTCGATAATGGCGGATCGCCGGGCTTGGCACCGTACATCCACCGCATGTCTCCTCGGAAACTGACGTACGGGCC
Source organism: Fimbriiglobus sp. (assembly GCA_036493815.1). GTDB lineage: Bacteria > Planctomycetota > Planctomycetia > Gemmatales > Gemmataceae > DASXPC01. Next base: position 29,395 of record DASXPC010000196.1, read on the forward strand.
CCTCAATTCAATCCCGGGGGGCGGAGGGTGGTCGTGCACCCAGCGGGCGATTCCATCGCTTGAAATTTCTTGTCGGTAGGTATCTTGCTGATTTAAGAGCAGGACCGTGCTGAGCATGAAACTCAGGAAAACGAACCCGGCCCAGGTGAGGCCGACATAAATGGACCGTCGGGAGAGGGACGACAGGGCGAGCATGAGCGTGCCGGCGGAGACGGTGATGATGAGGCCGTAGAGGATGCCGGCGAACAGAATCCGATAGGTATCGCGAACGACGCCGAGGTCGAGGCTGAACGCCAGCCCGAGCAGGTAAGCGCCGACGGCAGGGACGACAATTGTCGCGGCCAGGACATAGCCGATCACGCCGAGCTTGCCAAGAAAGTAATCGATTCGCCGGATCGGCCGGGAGAAGTACAGGGGGAACGCGTTGAACCGGAGGTCGCGGCTGACCAGGTTTGGGCCGACGAACAGGACGAGGAAAAGGGAGCAGATGAGTTCGGCCTTGAAGAAGATGGAATAAGCGATGGTCCAGACGGCGATACGGTATTCCTGGGGATGAGCGACGACGTCGGGATTGAGCATCCGTTGCAGGAATGCAACGATCGATGCGTTTTGCTGCTCGAAAAGGCCCCAGATCGTCAGGGCCGTCACGAGACCCAAGGTGGGCAGCCAGGCGATGAGCAGGATCAGCCGGACGATCCAGTTTTTCATCAGGGAGCGAACGCCGTGCCGGGTGACGGCCAGCCACCGCCAGCGGTGACCGGAGAGGCTCCCCTGCCAGTGTTGGTAACCCTGGTCGAATATCGGCATGACTATTTCCCGACCGCTTCGAGGAACACGTCTTCGAGCGAACTGCGATGCGGTCGAAGGAACCGCACCTGTTCGCCCATTTCGGCCGCCGTCTGCCACAGAAAGTCCGTCGTCTGATTATCTTTGAGGAACACTCGCAGGCCGTCATCATGCACTTCGGCACCGGCCCCGCTGGCCCGAATGCGGGCCGCGAACGGGGCCGCGTCCCCCTTGACCCGCACGTCGTACGACCGCGGGTGAGCCCGTTTCATCTCCTGAATGTCGCCCTGAGCCAGAAGCTGGCCCCGGCCCAGCACCAGCACCTGGTTGCACACCGCCTCGACGTCCGGCAGGAGGTGGCTGGAAAAGAGCAGGCTCATCCCTTTGTTGTGCGACAGGTCGCGGGCCAATTCGATCATTTCCTGCCGGCCGGCCGGGTCCATCCCGTTCGTCGGCTCGTCCAGGATCAGCAGTTTGGGATCGTGTACGACGGCCGCGGCCAGCTTGAGCCGTTGCTTCATTCCGGTGGAATACGACTCGACCGACCGATAACGGGCCTCGTCCAGGCCGACGTAGTTGAGCACTTCGTGAGCCCGCTGCATGGCGTCGGGCCGGGCCATGCCACACAACTCCCCGGCATACGCCACGAACCCGACACCGGGCACCGCCGGGAACAGGCACTCGTCCTCGGGCATGAACCCGACCCGCTGGCGGATGTCGAGGCTCTTGGCGTGGATGTCCAGCCCGAGGACTTCGCCAAAACCGGAATCGATGCGAATGAGACCGAGTAGCGTGCGGATGAGGGTCGTCTTCCCGGCCCCGTTCGGGCCGAGCAACCCCACGGCCCCCGGGGCGACCTCGACCGAAAGGTCGCTCAGGGCGGTGATCGGGCCGTACGTCTTTGTGACGCGGCTGAGCCGAAAAAGCATCACGCCTCCCGATCGAGTGCCCGCGGACACCCGGAGTTCGCTGACGGCCGGGAATAATTTTGACCCGATTTCACCCAGAGATTACGTTCGCGATGGAAAATCGGCATCGGACCGCATTTTCCGAGGTGGAAGTTTACCCGAGTCGAAGCCTTCGTTGAGAATGAAAATTGAAGGAAATCGCGAATTGACTATTCGGACAATAGGTCCTGTCGAATTCGTGAGCGGAAAACACGAGTCCGGTCCACAGCATGATGTGCTTCGTCCCCCGTCAAGGGGTTCGGACCACGCCGTTCGTGACATTTTTCATCCCGACGGCCACGAGAATCGGGTCCGGACTGACCTGCCAGTCCCCCTGAAAAGGATTGTCCAGGTCCCGGATCAGAAAGACCATGAACGAGACCGCCCCGGCCAGGGATGCGGTCATGGCGGCCAGCGGCCAGAAGGATTCGACGCCGAAAAGGTACATCGACCCGACCGTGCCGATTGCCCCGGTGAGGAGCAGGAGCCAGAGCAAAATGGGAAGCCGAACCCGACCGCAATGGAGCAGATCCGAGCGGGCGTCCCCCACTTCGTTGAACCGGGCCACGGCTTCGCCGAATAGCGTTTCGTCCCGGGCCGTTTTCAGTTCCAGGGCAACCAGAGCATTCCAGATCTGCTCGAACAACTCGGCCGCCCGCAGGCTGCACCGACCGGACGCCAACATCGGCCACTCGTTTTCCGCGACCTCTCGCGCGTACCCCTGCGCCGCCTCGATCACCTGCCCAACTTCCGAACAACCGAGCGATCCGGTGACCCGGAGCACATCGGCCAGTTCGTCCGCTTGTCTCTCCACCAACCGCCGGGCGTCGTTGGCTTGGGTCCAGACCACGAACACAACGAACGCCAGGAGGACGGCGTAAATTGTCCCCAGCGTTTGCAGGTAACCGCCGCAGACGTCGTTGCTGCGTTGCAGATACGCCGTGGAAATAAACTCCCGGACTAATGCGAGGCCCAATACCGAAATAAACATCCCGGCCGCGACGGTCAGGCAAAGTGACACGATGGTTCGCATACTATTTCCCCGGGATTACTTGCAGGACGCTGTTCTAACACACAGAAACCCGTCTTTCCCGTCCGAAATGGGTTGAGTGGGTTACTTGGTCAAGGGTACAGATGCCGATCGCCCAGTGAAAAATGAACCCCATACAATGTCGATTCTTCACATTTTCGTGGAGCGGTCGCGGTAGAGAAGGAAATGGTGCGACATGAAGTGCATACTGTTTGCCGTTGGTCTTATCTGGCTCTACGAACCCACGGCTGTCGCCCAATGGCAAAAGCAATCGATCCACACGGACGCCGATTTCCGCGGCCTAAGTGCCGTCAGTTCAAAAGTGGCCTGGGTTAGCGGTTCGAAGGGAACCTACGGCCGGACCACCGACGGCGGCACGGTTTGGACGGCCGGGACGGTTCCCGGTGCCGAAAAACTGGATTTCCGCGACGTCGAAGCGTTCGACGATTCGAAGGCCTATCTACTCAGCGCCGGCCCCGGCAAAGACTCCCGCATTTATAAAACCGTCGACGGCGGCAAAACCTGGCAGCTTCAATTCCAAAACACCGTCCCCGAGGCCTTCTACGACGCGATGGCCTTCTGGGACGAGACGACCGGAATCGCCCTCGGCGATCCGGTGAACGGGCGGTTTCAACTGCTCGCGACGACGGACGGCGGCACGCATTGGAAGCCGCTGGCGGGGAAGAAACTGCCGCCGGCCTTGCCGAACGAGGGCGCCTTCGCCGCCAGCGGCACCTGTCTCGTCACCCTTAGTAAGAACGAAGTCTGGTTTGCCACCGGCGGTGCGCGTGCGGCACGGGTCTTCCACTCCGGCGATCGGGGGCAAAACTGGACCGTTGCCGAAACGCCGATTCGGGCCGGGATCGACTCGGCCGGCATTTTCTCCCTCGCGTTCCGCGACAAGAATCGCGGCATCATCGTCGGTGGGGATTATCGCAAACCCAAAGAAGCCGGCGCGACCGCGGCCTTCACCACCGACGGCGGCAAAACCTGGACGCTGGGCGATAAATCCCTCCCGTTCCGCTCCGGTGTCGCCTATGCGAAGGACCGATGGGTCGCCGTCGGCACTTCTGGGTCCGACGTGTCCCTCGATGGCGGTAAAACCTGGAATCCGATAGACGCTGAGAACTACAACGTTGTGCAATTCACGACCACCGGCGACGGCTGGGCTGACGGACCGAAGGGCCGTATCGCGAAGTACGCGAAATAGTTTCCCTTGGTAAGGACCGGCCCCACATGCCCGATTTCCTGATTTACGGCGCGGCCGGTTATACGGGGGCTCTGATCGCCCGCGAAGCCGCTCGTCGGTCGCTCCGTCCCGTTCTGGCAGGCCGAACCGCCGAGCCGGTTCAGCGACTCGCCTCCGATCTCGGACTGGAACACCGCGTCTTCTCTCTGGAAACCGGAGAAGCCGTGGCCCAGGGAATCCGGGATGCGAAGGTGGTCCTGAATTGTGCCGGGCCGTTCAGTCAGACGGCCCAGCCCGTCGCGTCAGCGTGTCTGCAAACCGGATCGTATTACTTAGACATCACCGGAGAAGCCGCCGTATTCGAATCGTTGGCCGCCCTCAGCACCGATGCCCGGGCAGCCGTCATCACTCTGCTACCCGGTGTCGGCTTTGACGTGGTCCCGTCGGACTGCCTGGCGGTCCACCTCAAGCGGCGGCTGCCGACGGCCAACCGCCTCACTCTCGCGTTTCAGTCCGCCGGGAAATTGTCACAAGGGACCGTGCTGACCGCTCTCGAACGCATGGCCGACGGGGGCCTCGTCCGCGAAAACGGCAAACTGAAGCAAGTTCCCGCCGCCTGGAAAACTCGAACCATCGACTTCGGCGACGGACCGGTCCGCGCCATGACGATCCCCTGGGGGGACGTCGCCACGGCATTCCACAGCACCGGTATTCCGAACATCGAAGTCTATCTGGCCGCCCCGTTCGGCATTCGCATGGGGGCGAAAATCAGCCGGGGGTTCGGTTGGCTGTTGCGGACGAAATGGATGCAAGCCCGCCTGCGTCGACGGATACGGGCCGGTCGACCGGGACCGACGGAAGACGAACGCCGAAGGAACCGCTGTACGTTTTGGGGAGAAGTCGCGGACGACGCCGGCCGGACCGCGGCCGCTCGCATGCAAACCCCCGACGGCTACGACCTCACGGTCCAATCTTCCCTGGCGGCGGTCGCCCGCGTGCTCGCGGGTTCCGTCCCCACCGGCTTCCAAACCCCCGCTATGGCGTTCGGCCCCGATTTCGCGCTGGAAATTCCGGGTGTGAGTCGCTCGGATGAAACCCCGTAACGAGGACCGTGTGCGATCGTTTCAATGAATCGTCCGGCGCTGTCGGCACCGACCCTTCAGAAATTGGCAATTCCGTGAGACGGTTAGGCGGTATTCTGCGCCAATCGAGGAAAGTCCCGAGGCCACCGCCATGCCCGCCGATCCGCGACGTGTGAAAGACCTCTTCGTTGCCGCCCTCGAACTGCCCGATCCCGCCGCGCGGCTGGCGTTTCTGGACCGGGAATGTGCGGACGATCCGGAATTGCGGCAGCGCCTGGCCGTACTCCTGCACGCGCACGACCACCCGGATTCGGCCCTCGAAAAACCGCTGGCGGAGGCGGAAGAACTCGGTACGAAATCCATTTCTCTTAACGCCTCAACCGCCGAACTGCCCGGCCACGACGTATTCGCCGGCAGCGTCGTCGCCGGCAAATACACCCTCGTCGAGTCGATCGGCCATGGGGGCATGGGGTCCGTCTGGCGGGCGAAGCAGACCGAGCCGGTCAAGCGGTTCGTCGCGGTCAAGCTCATCAAGGCCGGCATGGACTCGAAGTCCGTGCTGGCCCGGTTCGAGGCCGAACGCCAGGCCTTGGCGCTCATGGACCACCCGAACATCGCCAAGGTGCTCGACGGCGGCATTATTGGGAAGGATGAAGGCGGAAGGACGAAGGAGGAAAGAGGAGCCGATTCAAGTTCATCCTTCATCCCTCATCCTTCCTCATTTCACGGCCGCCCCTTCTTCGTGATGGAACTCGTCAAGGGCGTGCCGATCACCGAGTACTGCGACGCTCGCAAGCTCACGCCGAAGCAGCGGCTCGAACTGTTCGTGCCGGTCTGCCAGGCGATTCAGCACGCGCACCAGAAGGGCATCATCCACCGCGACATCAAGCCGTCGAACGTGCTGATCGCGTTGTACGACGACAAGCCGGTGGTGAAGGTGATCGATTTCGGCGTGGCCAAGGCGACCGGCGCGGCACTGACCGAACACACCATCGACACTGGCTTCGGCGGAATTGTCGGCACGCCGCAGTATATGTCCCCCGAGCAGGCCACGTTTAACAACCTCGATATCGATACGCGGTCGGACGTGTACGCCCTGGGCGTGCTGCTCTACGAACTGCTCACCGGCTCGCCGCCGTTCACCAGGAAGGAACTGGAGAATCGCGGGGTGCTGGAGATGCTCCGCGTCGTCCGCGAGGAGGAGCCGCCGCGGCCGAGCACGAAGCTGAGCACCGCCGATGCCCTGCCGACGCTCTCCGCCAACCGCGGCACCGAACCGAAAAAGCTGACGGGCCTTTTGCGGAACGAACTCGACTGGATCGTGATGAAGGCGTTGGAGAAGGACCGCAGCCGCCGCTACGAGACGGCGAACGGGTTCGCCGCGGACGTCATGAGGTATCTCGGCGGCGAAGCGGTGCAGGCGCACCCGCCGAGCACTGTCTATCGGATGAAAAAGTTCGTTCGGCGGAACAAAGGGCAGGTGATCGCGGCGGGTCTCGTACTGTTCGCCCTGTTGGCGGGCGTCGCGGGAACAACGTGGGGCTACCAGAACGCCGAGAACTCGCGGTTGGCCGAGAGGGAACAACGGCGGACCGCTGAAAACCTGGCGGTGTCGGAACGCCAGGCGAAACTGGATGCCGAGAATCAGAAAATCCACGCGCAGTTCGAGGAACGCAATGCGAAAAAGCAACGCGAACGCGCCGAAAAGGCTTACGCCCGCACGGCTAACGTGCTCGACACGATGGTTTCGGAGGTCACCGGTGATTCGCTCGCCACGCAGAAAGCGATCGCCGCCGAGCAGAAGAAATTCCTGACCGAAGTGCTGACGTACTATCAGGAGTTTGCGGGGGAGAAAGCGGACGATGAGAAGTCACGGTGGCGCACGGCCCAGGCGGCGTATCGCGTCGGAGTGATCGAATACCGCCTGGGCCGCCTGGAAGAATCGGCGGCGGCGGTCCACAAGGGCGGCGACGACTTCGCGGCGTTGGCGGCCGAGTTCCCCGTCCCCGCCTACCGCCACGGCTTGGCAACGAGCCACAACACCCTGGGCCTTCTGCTGGATAAACTCGGGAAGCAATTCGAGGCACAAGAACATTACCGCAAAGGGTTAGGTATCCTGGTCAAGTTGACGGCCGAGTTCCCCAACGTCCCCGCCTACCGCCAGGAGTTGGCGAGAAACCACAACAACCTGGGTACATTGCTGACAGGCCTGGGGAAGCAATCGGAGGCGGTGGAGCAGCACCGACAGGCGTTGGCCATTCGGGAGAAATTGGCGGCCGAGTTCCCCGCCAACCCGCGATACCGCCAGGAATTGGCGATGATCCACGGCAACTTGGGGAATAACCTTTCTGCTTTCGGGCAGCAATCCGATGCGGCACAGCAATACCGTCAGGCGTTGGCCATCCAGGAGAAGCTGGCGGCCGAGTTCCCCGCCGTCCCCGCCTACCGCCAGGAGTTGGCGATGAGCCAAATTAACTTGGGGATTGTGTTGAATGACTTGGGGAAACAACCGGAGGCGGTGCAGCAGCATCTACTGGGGTTGACCATCCAGGAAAAGTTGGTGACCGAGTTCCCCGCCGTCCCCGCCTACCGCCAGGAGTTGGCGAGGAGTCACAACAACTTGGCACACCCTCTGTTCGACCTGGGGAAGCGACGGGAGGCGGTGGAGCAGTATCAACAGGGGTTGGCCATCCAGGCGAAGTTGGCGGCCGAGTTCCCCGCCGTCCCCGCCTACCGCCAGGAGTTGGCGAGGAGCCACGACAACCTGGGGGATCTGTTGACTACCCTGGGGAAGCGACGGGAGGCGGAGGAGCAAATCCGCAAGGGATTGGCTATCCAAATGAGGCTGGTGGCCGAGTTCCCCGCCGTCCCGGAGTACCGAAATGACTTGGCGAATAGTCACAACCTCCTGGGTGTTTTGCTTCCGGAACTGGGTAAGCGACCGGAGGCGGTGGAGCAGCATCGCAAGGCTCTGGCCATCCGAGCAAAGCTGGCGGCTGAATTCCCCGCCGTCACCAAGTACCGCCAGGAGTCGGCATGGAGCCACAACAACCTGGGGAATCAGATTGCGGGCCTGGGGAACCGATCGGAGGCAATGGAGCATTACCGTTTGGCAATCGCCATCCAGGAGAAGCTGGTAGCCGAGTTCCCCGCGATCCCCGCCTGCCGCCACGACTTGGCAATGAACCACTACAACCTGGGGAATCAACTCGCGGACCAGGGCAAACGACCGGAGGCGGTGGAGCAGTACCGCAAGGCATTGGCCATTCGGGCGAATCTGGCGGCCGAGTTCCCCGCAATCCCCAAGTACCGCCAGGTTTTGGCGAACAGTCACAACAACCTGGCAGCTCAACTGGCGCAACTGGGGAAACGACCGGAGGCGGTGGAACAGTATCACAAGGCACTGGCAATCCAGGAAGGCCTGGTGGAGGAGTTCCCTGCCGTCCCCGATTACCGTCAGAATTTGGCGAACGACCACAGCAACCTGGGGCTTGAACTGGCGGGCCAGAGGAAGCGGCCGGAAGCGGCGGAGCAGTACCGCAAGGCATTGGCCATCCAGGAAAAGCTGGCGATCGAGTTCCCCGCCGTCGACACGTACCGTGTCGATCTTGGCCATAGTTATTGCAATTTCGGCCTATTGGTGCGCGGCGGTGGCAAACCGGCCGATAGCCTGGAATGGTTCACCAAGGCGATCGGCCTCCTTGCCCCCATACACGAACGAGAGCCGTGGGACGAGAGTGCCAAAAAAAACCTGCAGACTAGCCACTGGGGTCGGGCTGTGGCTTACGATCAAATTCGGCAGTTCACCCTTTCGCTCCCGGACTGGAAAAAGGCCATCGAATTCAGCCCGAAGGAAGAACAACCAAAGCTTCTCGTGTCACGAGTCCAATCGTGGCTCCGGGCAGCGCATGTGGTGGAGGCCGTAGCCGAAGTTGCCGAGTTGACGAAGTCGCAAACTTGGAATGCCGCTCAATGGTACACCTTCGCAAGCGCCTACGCCTTCGCCAGCGGCAAGATCGCGGACAAGAAAGACGAGTACGCCAAGCGTGCTGTGGAACTGTTGCAGCAAGCCGTGAAAGCCGGCTTCAAAAATGCCTCGTCCATGAAGGAGGACCCCAACCTCAACCCACTCCGCGACCGTGAGGATTTCAAGAAACTGATTGCGAAGTTGGATAAAGCTGCGGAGAAGAAGTGATCCCGCCCAGCCAGGAACAAACCGAGCGGGCGAAGAATCCGGCGGAGAAAGCTCCGCCGCCGCGGGTGAAAACGCCATGACCTCCGTCACCGGACTGCTCGACGCGGCGAACCGGGGCGACCGGCAGGCTGCGGCGGATTTGCTGCCGCTCGTCTACGACGAGTTGCGGAAGCTCGCCGGGGCCAAACTGTCGCGGGAGAAGCCGGGTCAGACGCTGGACGCAACGGCCCTGGTTCACGAGGCGTATTTGCGTCTGGTGGGCGAACCAGGACCCAACGGCGATCGAGGGTTTGCAGGCTGCGGTCATTTCCTCGCCGCCGCGGCCGAGGCCATGCGGCGGATCCTCGTCGAGATCGCCCGGGCGAAGTTGGCCACGAAACGTGGGAGCGGTGGGAAACGGTTTGAGCTTGCCGAAGGGGACCACGTAACCATCCCCGATCCGGACACGCTGCTCGCGGTGGACGAGGCCCTGGCAAAGCTGGCGGCGGAAGACCCGGCCTCGGCGGACGTGGCCCGGATGCGGCTGTTCGCCGGACTGTCGGTGGACGAGGCGGCCGAGGCCCTCGGCGTCTCTCGGGCCACCGCCTTTCGCAACTGGGCCTACGCCCGGGCCTGGCTGACCGCGGCACTCGACGACAGATAACCAATCGATTCAGACAGGATGTTACTTCTCGGTCGCTTGGAATTCCCTGCCCAAAAACTTCACGAAATCGCGGCCCGTTTGACTGTAATACGTGCCGAGGTTGTGATTCACGCCCTTCAGTTCCTTATACTCCATGGCGATGCCGAGCTCTTTCAATTTGTCCACGACCGATTTATTTCCGGCGAGCGTCATATCCTCATCCCCCACGACGAACAGGAAGCGAACCTTATCCTTCAACCGGTCGCGGTTTTTTTCGGCCCACGCCATATGGTCGCCGGGCCAGTCCGTGGCATCCACCCGGCCGAACGCACCCGCCCAGGACGCTGCGGCGCTGAACAGATCGGGGTATTTCAGAGCCAACCGCACCGCCCCGCCGCCGCCCATTGAGAACCCGCAGATCACCCGACTCTCCCGCGTGGATTGGGTGCGATAGTCGGCATCGATCTTCGGAATCAATTCCTTAATGACAATGGTTTCGCCCATCACCTTCGTCTCCGGCTTGTCCGCATAGCCGCTCATCCCGCCGTTCGGGAAGACGCAGATCACGGGCGGTATGTCCTTGTCCGCAATCGCCTTCGCCACCAGTTCGGAGAATCCCCCCGCGTCCGAACTTTCGCTCCCGCCCGCACCGTGTAGGAAATAGATCACCGGGTAACGAAACCGGCTTTCCTTGTACCCGGGCGGCGTGTAAACGCAGTAGCCGACCTCCGTCTCCATGGACGGGCTCATGTAACTCTTATGTTCCAAACCCGGAGCGTTAGGGCCGTCGGGATTATTCCACTTCACCTCCCGCTGTTTCTGATGGTTGCAGCCCAGTCCGGCCTGAATCACCAGGAGAACGACCGCGGGCAGGAATCGGAAACGCATGAAGGACTCCCGGCGAAGGAGAATGGGCCGACCCGAATTCTTAACATTGTAGGACGAAACGTCCGCTACGATGGACGGACGCCCGCCGGGGAAATCGTCCCATGAAACGTACCGCGTTCACGTTGATCGAGCTGCTCGTGGTGATCGCCATCATCGCCATTCTGATCGGCCTATTATTGCCCGCGGTGCAGCGGGTTCGGGAGGCGGCCCTCCGCGCGGCCTGCAACAACAACTTAAAGCAAATCGGCCTGGCCCTGCACAACTACCACGACGCCCACAATTCGTTCCCCGCGGGGTTCACCGTCCGCGGCACCGACAATCTCGAACTCGGCGGGTTCGGCGGGTTCGTCCCGCTGTTGCCGTTTCTGGAACAGGCCAACTGGACCGCCCGGTGGGATCCGGACCAAAAGTGGTACGATCCGCCGAACGACGCGATCGTGTCGGTCGAAGTGAAGGTCTTTTACTGCCCGAGCAACCGGTCGGGCGGGTTGATCGACACGCAGTTTTTGGTCCCGTTCGCCGGTCGGCCGCTGCCGAACGTCGCCGCGACCGACTATCTGCTCTGCAAAGGGGCCAACGCCGCGATGTGCGAGGTCTCGCAAATCCCCCCGGCCGGCCGGGGTGCGTTTGACGTCAACACCCACACGCGGTTTGCCGACGTCTCCGACGGCACGTCGAACTCGTTCGCGGCCGGCGAAGGAGCCGGCAACAATCCCCGGTTCGGCATTCGCCGCTACTATTCGGACACGGGCCCCGACCAAAACCTGTTCCCGGGCCAGTCCCCCTACATCGACCAGAGTTGGTCGTCCGGGCCCATGGCCACGAACGCGCTCCATTCCATCGGCCTGCTCGGCGGAGCGTCCCTCGGCGTCACCGCCGAACGCGGCGGACAATCCCTCCCGTTCGACGAACGCATGAACCACCCCTTCGGCCTGGCCGCACTCGACTTCAACAACGGCTGTACCAACACCGGCACCATGCCCGGAGCCATGGACACCATCCCCGGCTTCCGCAGCGTCCACCCCGGCGGCGGCAACTTCCTCTTCTGCGACGGCAGCGTCCGCTTCCTCCGCGAAACCATTCCCGCCGACACCTACCGCGCCCTGTCCACCATCGCCGGGGGAGAAGTCCTCGCGGACGACTGATCGGAAAACGGACTCTTCGGGGCCGCCCGAATAAACTGTCCGGGCGGTCGAATCCCTTTCCGGTCGCCGCCATCCCAATCTCAACTTGAGGATTCACTATGCGCCGTCTTTTCACCGCCACACTCGTCGCTGCCGTCGCGGCCGCCGGCGGGTCCGCCCGGGCCGATGACGCCACCGCCGTATTGGACAAAGCCGTCAAAGCACTGGGCGGGGCGGACAAACTCGCCAAGGCGACCGCGTTCACCTTCGACGCGAAAGGGAAGATTTCCGTCATGGGCAACGACAGCGACGTGTCCATCAAGGCGACGTTTCAGGGCATCGACCACATGCGCCAGGAAATCGAATTGGATTTCGGCGGGATGACCGTGAAGGGGTTCACCGTCCAGGCGGGGGACAAAGGCTGGCGGAAATTCGGAGACATGGGCGGGGCACTGGAAGGCGACGACCTCGCCAACCAGAAACGGGTCGTCTACCTCGGAGCCGCGCCGATCACGGTGCTGCCGCTTAAGGGGAAGGGCTTCAAAGCCACCACCGTCGGGGAAGAGAAGGTCGACGGCAAACCCGCCGTCGTTCTCAAGATTACCGGACCGGAAGGAAAGGACTTTACCCTCAGCTTCGACAAAGTCTCCGGCCTGCCGGCGAAATTAACGGCGACTGTCGGCGGGTTCACCGGCGAAGACGTCAAGCAGGAAACGGTCTACTCCGATTACAAGGAATATGGCGGAATCAAGAAGGCCACGAAGATCACGTCCTTCCGGGACGGCCAAAAATTCATGACCCTGACCGTTGGTGACTTCAAGTGGCTGGACAAAGTCGATCCGAAAACGTTCACCGAACCGAAGTAATCGCCCGGTCCCGCCGCCGTCCGGCATTGCCCCCGGGCGGTGGCGCATGCCTCACTTCCTCGTCAGATAAAGCCGATCTTATCCGCCCCTCACGATCGATTTATCGGGGTTTCGTACCGTATCCATCGGGAGGGACGGCCGTTCGACCCGTCCCGGCAATTTCACAGGCAGGAGAAATTCATGCAACGAATCCTCGCACTCGCGACCGCCGCCTTACTCGGAGTCGGGTCCGCTTCGGCGGTCGACGACGAATCGGCCATTGCCGTGGACAAACTTCCGAAATCTGTCGTCGCGTCACTCAAAAAACGGTTTCCCAAGGGGGAGTTGAAAACCGCTTCGAAAAGTGTGGACAAGGACAAGACCACGTACGAGGTGACGGTGAAAGAGGGATCGCTGAAAGCCGACGTGGACGTGGACGCGAGCGGCGTGATAACGGGGATCGAAAAGCAACTGGCCGAAGCCGACATGCCGAAGGCTATCGCCCGTGCTTGGAAGCAGAAATACCCGAAGGGCACTTTCAAAACCTGCGAGGAAGTCATCTCCGTGAAAGGCGGCAAAGAGGCGTTGAATTACTACGAAGTGGTCGTCGAGACGCCGGACAAGAAATCGGTGGAATTGGAAATCGGGAAGGACGGTAAGATCAGACAATAAACCCGAACGATGGATTTCGGTTAACGTCTGTTGGAATAACGTAATTCCGATGCAAGTCGTCCTTCATTCACTTACCCGCCACACCTCCCGTTTCCGGAGGTTTGGTCTTCCCCAGCGGAGTCGATTGCGATGAATAGGATCCTCAAAAAAGGTGTGTGGACCGCTGCGGCGGCTTCCCTGTTTCTATTCGTAGCCAGTCCGGTTCTGGCGGATGACGGCGACCAGAAAGATGCGAAATTACCCAAATCTGTTGCTTCGTCGGTACATTCAATTTTTCCCAAGGCCAAAGTAATTGGTGTTGAAAAGGAAGACGAAGATGGTGCGGTCGTTTACGAAATTACGCTCAGTTACAAGGCGGGAACGTTGGTTGCGAGCTTCACCAAGAAAGGCAAAGTGGTCAAAGTCGAAATGAAAGACGGGGCCAAGAAGGCCAAGAAAGGGGAAGACGGCGAGGAACACGACAAGGCCAAAACGAAAAAAGGGAAAAAGGATGACGACGACGATAAAGATGTCAAAGGTAAGGAAGATGGGGCCAAGAAGGCCAAGAAAGGGGAAGACGGCGAGGAACACGACAAGGCCAAAACGAAAAAAGGGAAAAAGGATGACGACGACGATAAAGACGTCAAAGGCAAAGACGAGAATGAGAAGAAGGATAAGAACAAGAGCAAGAAAAAGAAAGACGACTAATCGTTAACGCGCAGCGGCTGCCCGAATCGCCGGGCTTCGGACGATTCGGGATGAATACTTTTTGATCCATCGTATCGGTCTCTGATCCCAATCGTTTCCGGGCGGTTATTTCGATGGGCGTTCGGGTTCTGGTCATCGAAGACGAACCGGAAATCGGCGACTTCGTCGTCCGGGGGTTGCGGGAAGAGGGGTACACGGTCGAGTGGGCGACCGACGGCGACACCGCCTGGCACCACCTCCACGCGGCCGCGTGGGACGTGGTGCTGCTCGACTGGTGGTTGCCGGGACCGGACGGACTCGCACTCCTGCGCCGCTTCCGCCAATCGGGAAAATCCACCCCCGTGCTCTTCCTCACCGCCCGCGACGCCATCTCCGACCGCGTCCGCGGACTCGACGCGGGGGCGAACGACTACCTGTGCAAGCCGTTCGCCTTCGCGGAACTGCTCGCCCGCATCCGCGTGTTATCCCGGCCGAAAGACCGGACGCAGGACTCCGCCCTGGTCGCCGGCGACCTCAAAATCGATTTGCTCACCCACCGGGTCGAGCGGGCGGGTCAATCCCTCACCCTCACCGCCAAGGAATTCGCCCTGCTCGTCTATTTCCTCCGGCATCCCGGCGTCGTGCTCACCCGCACCAGCATCTACGAAGGCGTCTGGGACGAACGGTACGACGGGTTATCGAATACGCTCGAAGTCCACATGATGGAGCTTCGCCGAAAGCTCGAAGCCAAGGGCCCGCGATTGATTCACACGCTCCGCGGCCGGGGCTACGTCTTCGGCGAATCGGCCGATTAACCCGAGGGCCGGTGTGACGCTCACCGCGCGATTCTCCCTGTTCTTCCTTGCCGCGCTGGCCGTCGCGCTCGCGGGCTTCACGGCCGCCTTTTACTTCCTCGCCCGCAGTCACCTCCACCGCCAGCAGGACGAGCGGCTCGACGCCGCCCTGGCTACCCTGACCGCGGCGGTGGAAATCCGGCCGACGGTCGTGGAGTGGGAACCCGCGGAACGCAACCTCATCCTCGGCCTCGACCCCGCCGACGACGAGCCGCGGTGGGTCATTCGCGACGCCGACGGGAAAATCGTAGCCCGGTCGGGCAACCTGTCCGCGTCCGGGTCGGACGTCGAGGCCGGGCTGTCCGCCGCCGAACCCGCGGGTGCGAACCGCCCGACCTTTCATAAGTTCCGCGGGCCCGACGAGGACCGTTGGCGGGTGAAAGTCGTTCGGCTTCAACCGACCGGTCTACCGCCCGCTTCCACGCTTGCACCGGAAGCTGCGGACGCAGTCACCAAGTTTCTCCAACTGAACCTGTCCGTAGGCTTGTCCACCCGGCCGACCGAAGAGACGCTCCGGACACTTCTCGTCGGGTCGTCGTCCCTGTCGCTCGTATTGTGGGTATTCGCCGCGGTCGGCGGCCGGGGGTTGGGCCGGTGGGCCCTCGCCCCGTTGACCCGCATGGCGAGCGCGGCCCGGGCGATGCCGGCCACCGACTTGGCCCGCCGACTGCCCGCCGCGGGGACGAAGGACGAACTGGACGACCTCGCCGCCGCGTTCAACGGCCTGCTCGGAAGGGTCGAAGAGGCGTTTTCCCGGCAGGAACGCTTTACCTCCGAAGCGTCGCACCAGCTCCGCACGCCGCTGACCGCAATCCTCGGCCAGGCCGACGTCGCCCTCCGCCGCGACCGGCCCGAAGCCGAGTACCGGGATGCGTTGGAGCGAATCCGCCGCCAGGGCAATAACCTGGTCCGCGTGGTGGACGCCCTGCTTTTCCTCGCCCGGGCGGACGCCGACGCGGCCTTGCCGGGGAACTTGCCGTTCGACGTCGCGGCCTGGGTCGCGGAACGCATCGCGCAGGGGCAACAGGCAACCCACGTGCAATTCTCACCCCCGGCCGAACCGATCCTTGCGTTCGGTCAGCCCGAACTCCTCGGCCAGGTTTTCGACAACTTCCTCGACAACGCCTTCAAATACAGCCCCCCCGGCTCGCCCGTGGCCGTGCGGGTGAGTGCAACGGAAACGCACGCCGTCCTCGACGTCGAAGATCGCGGCCCGGGAATCCCCCGCGAAGACCTGGTTCACCTGTTCGAGCCGTTCTTCCGGTCCACCGACGCCCGGCGCCGGGGCGTCTCGGGCCTCGGCCTCGGCCTCGCCGTCGCCAAACGTATCGCCGACGCCGTCGGGGCGACTGTGTCCGTCACCAGCGTCGTCGGCAAAGGCAGCACGTTCTCGATCCGGATTCCCCGACTTGAATAACGAGAGACAGGGAGAAAATCCCCGACCGAAACGGGTGCGTCGGATAGTCGCTACGGGTACGATGGGATTCGGCTCGATTCCGAGGGTCGCCATGTCCGCGTCGAACCGGCTGCCGTTGCCCGTGATTCGCCTGTTCGCCGCCCCGGACGACCCGGCCGCACCCTCGACCACCGGCACGCTCTCGCTCACCGTCTCCGGACAAAAAGTTCCGTTCGAAATCACCGTCCCCGAAGGGCCGGTTCGGCTCCGCGAGTTGCTGCCCGTATTGCAGGGCGTGGCTCACGTCCTGATCGACGCGGCCGTGGCCCACGTGGAAGCAGAAGGGAAATCGATCTCCTGCCGGGCGGGGTGCGGGGCCTGCTGCCGGCAGGTCGTGCCCGTCAGCGAATCCGAAGCGTTCGCCCTCCGTCTGTTGGTCGCGGCGATGCCCGAACCGCGGCGGACGGAAATCCTCGCCCGGTTCGCCGCCGCCCTCGCTCGTTTCCGCGAAACCGGCCTACTCGACCGGCTCCGCGACGCGGTGGAGAAGCCGGGCGACCGCAAACAACTCGGGCTCGAATACTTCGCGCTCGGCGTGCCCTGCCCGTTTCTGGTAGAGGAATCCTGCTCGATCCACCCCGACCGCCCGCTCGCCTGTCGGGAATATCTGGTAACCAGCCCTGCGGTCAACTGTTCGACACCCTCCGCCGAGACGGTGAATCGCGTCCCCACCGCTAACGACGTGTCCGCCGTCGCTCGGGCCCTCGACCGGCTGGCGTCCGGGTCCGCAAGCGGTTGGATGCCGCTGGTGCTGGCACTCGACTTCGCCGAAACGCACGCCGAACCGCCTCCGGACGACACGGGGCCGAAGTTGCTTTATGCCGCCATGAAATTGCTTTCGGCTTCATCTTGACGTGAGTTTGAAGTTTGTAGGTCGGGCCGAGTCTTCGACGCCAAACACGCCCACTTGACGTTCGGCACCAACAGGTCTTCGACTAGCGCCTTGCCCCTCTAGCGCCTTGACCCGACAGCGGAAGCGTTTATCCAGCAGGAGCTTGCGTGCTCACTTTCCACCAGGGGGGGTGTGTACTAGCGCCTTAGCGCCTTGGTCCCCGGCTATTGCTTCAGCAATTCGTCCACCTTCGCCGCGAGCCGTTTCAATCCGGCTTCGTACTGCTCGCCCGATTCGTCGTATTCCGATTGGACGCCGTCGAAGAGGCCGCAAATGCGCCCGGCCTTATCCACCACGACGAGCTTGGGACTGTGCATGAACTCGTCGCCGGGCTTCCCGTCCTTATTCCGTTCGGTGTTGACCAGGAACCCCTCGTTCAGCAGCTTGTGAACCTCCCCTTCCTTGCCGGTGAGGAAGAGCCAGGTGCCCGGCTTCGCCCCGAACTGGTCGGCGTATTTCGCGAGCACGGCCGGGGTGTCCCGCGCGGGGTCCACGCTGAACGTGACGAACCGGAGGTCGGGCCGGGTCGGGGCGAGTTCGCTTTGCAGCCGTGCCACCGTCGCGGAGATTTTCGGGCAGGTACTCGTGCAATGCGTAAACACGAACGACGCGACCCACACCTTCCCTTTCAGATCCGCGAGCGACACCGACTTGCCGCTGCGTTCGGTCAGGGTGAAGTCCGGCAGGGGGATGGGGGCGAAGACGGCGGTGCCACCGTTATCCGGGGAGCCGGTCTCGTTGCTGTTTGAGCCGGCGCCGCAGCCGAGGGCGAAAACGGCAACGGCCGGGAGAATGAACCTCCGCATGATTTTCACCCCAGATAGCGGGGCACGACCCCGTCGAGAACGAACAGTGCCATCACCGCGGTGAGGTGGAGTAGCGAGCCGCGGAGGACGCGTTTGGCGGTGCGGTCGTTGCGGTTCGCCGCGAACCGGAGGCAACGTGCCAGGAACCAGAGGCTCACGGGCACGGCCCCGGCGAGGTAGACCCACCCGGCGGTGCCGGCGAAGTAGGGGAGCGTGCAGACGAGCGTCAGCAGTCCGGCGGTGAAGGCGGCGGCTCGGCCGGTCCAGAGGCCGTCGGGCCGCTCGACCACCGGCAGCATCTTCATCCCGCCGCGGGCGTAGTCCGCCCGGTAGAGCCAAGCGATGCTGTAGAAGTGCGGGAGCTGCCAGACGAAAAGGATCAAAAACAGCCCGGCCGCGTCGGCGGTCAGGTCGCCGCGGGCGGCACACCAACCGATGATCGGCGGCAACGCCCCGGGCACCGCCCCGACCACCGTGTTCCAGGCCGTGAGCTGTTTCAGCGGCGTATAGACGAACACGTAGAGGACGAACGTCAGCCCGGCGGCGACCGCGGCCGCCAGATTCGGACCCGTCACCGCCAGATAGACCAACCCCGCGACCGCGAGCGAGACGCCGTAGACAAAGACTTCACCCCCGGACAATCGTCCGGCCGGCAGCGGCCGGTTCACCGTCCGCTTCATTCGCGCGTCGGCCCGCCGCTCCCACCAGTGGTTCAGTGCGCTGCCACCTGCGGCGACCAACCCCGCCCCGACCAGCGTGTGCAGCATCACGTCGAGCCGGAAGTTCGCCGCACCGGCCCCCAGCAGGTAGCCCACCGCCACCGTCACGAGCGCCATCGTCGCGATCCGCGGCTTGGTCAGTTCGAGGTAATCGGCGAACCGGGTCGGAACCGCAGCCGGCCTTGCGGCCACGGGGGCCGGAGCGGGTCGCGTGCGGACGGGCGGTTCGGCGGTGGCAATCATGACGCGGGTTCCGGGTTAGTCTGCGGCGGCCGGTTCGGGCCGGGTCGCACGGGTTATGGTATCGGGGCTGGAGGCTTCGGCGGCGGAAACCGCCCGATTCGCCCGCAGGGCCAGAACGAGCGCAGACGCCAAGAGCCCCAGACCGACGAGCAGGTGAACGGTCCGCAGTCCGGCCGACATTTTGGTGATCGTTCGCAATTCGGGCAGCGTTGTCGCCTGTGGACCGACCGCGGCGAACTTCACCAGGTACGCCTCGACGCCGAGCATTATTTGTAGCACCAACAACCCCAGCAGATGAAAAGCCAGGCCTCGGTACGCACGGGCGGCCGGGGTGGAACAAATCACGGCCGCGATCCAGACGACCGTCCCGGCTACGGCAAACGCGGTGAGAATGTGCAGCCGCTGGGCGAGCGGCGTCCCCGTGTGCCGAACCATGGCCCCGAAAACCAGTTGCAGGAAAACCACGCCCGTCAGGGTCCAACCGAGCCGCGTCATCCGACCGCGAAAAGGCTCGGGCAGGATTCTCCGCGGATTGGGGGAAGCGGAGAGTACGGCGATGGCAACGACGAGGCAGAAAACGAACTGGGCGAAGACGCCGTGGTACGCGGCAAGGAGCGGTCCGAAGAGTGCATTCAGTAGGACGCGGAACCCGCCCAGGAGGCCCTGGATCATCACCGCGACCAGTAAGACAAGAGATAGGGCTCGCGGCCATCGGCCGGGTCGGCTGCTGGAAGCGGCTGCCATCGCACAAAGCAGAACGAGTCCGGCCATCGCCAGCACGAATATGCCCGCCATGCGGGCGACCGACCAATCAATGTCCCGGAGCGGCGTGCCATCATTCAGCTTGGCCCCGGCCGCCATCATCGCCCCGTGGAACGACCCGTAGCCACCGACAAGGGCGATGATCGCCCCGAAGCCGCCGAATTTCAACGGCCGTTTCGGTTCGCTCCACCAGGCGCCCACGGTGAGCACGATGCATAAAGCGCCAAAGATCCACCCAGCGGCCCGATGCGTGTGTTCGACGAGGAAGCCGAATTCGAGTTTGTGCCAGTCCTGACCGGCCAGGTACCACGGCGCCGTCGGCCAGACCGGGTCGGCCATGCCGACACGGAACGACGTCACGAACCCCCCGAGGACGAAAAGGAGGCCGAACCCAACGACGGCGGTGAGTATTGCCCAGACGCGGACGAAGCGGGGGACGGGACGGGTGGGGTTCATGGGGTTAATGGCCCCCCGAATAGATCATCGCCTTCACGTCGGCCGGTAATCGTGCCGGCTTCGACGCCGCCCGCACGAAATGTACGAGATCCCACACCTCGGCATCAGAAAGGCCCGGACAGGCCGGCATCTCAGCGGCCGGAATCCCGAAGCGGACCCGGCGGAACAGTTCCTCTGGCGACGACCCGCCGCGAAACACGCCCGAAGTCAGGTCGGTCACCCGGGCGGCGGTGCCCCACACGTCGTACAGCCATTTCTCCGTCCGGCCGAAGTCCTGGTGGCAACTGCCGCACCCGGATTTCGTGCTGCCGAATAATGCATACCCTCGTCGGATCGATTCGAAGTACGGCGGGGCGAATTCGTCTTCGTCGCGTCCCGCCATCGGGTCCGTCGGCCCGATGACCGGCACGGCGGTCCACCGGGCCAGCACGTTCGCCGTCACGGCTTTCGCCTCGGCGGCCAAGTCGTCGGGCGGGTCTTCCAATAGCGTGCGGGTCAGTCGGAATTCGACTTCGCCGCGAATGCCCAAGTGCATGGCGGCGGCGGCGAGGGCATCGAGTTCGCCGTCCGACAGCAACCCGAAAGGCTGCATGGCCGTTCCGGGTACGCCGCGGCGAATTACCTTCGTCAGGTCGGCCCGGGTCGGAATGCCGCCGGGGGCGGATCCGAATTTCACTACGCCCCTGCGGAGGTCGCGCGGGCGGGGGAGGATCCAGTCGCCGGTCGGTCCGCGGCCTTCGCCCGTCAGTCCGTGACAGTGGGCGCATTGCCGGCGATACTGCCGGCTCCCCTCGGCCAGTACGGAGTCCGACAGACCGAGTGTGGTCGCAGCGGGTTCGGGCACGCGCGGGGCGGCCGGCGTGCCGAATAGCTCTTCGAGTACGGCGGACAGTTTCTCTTTCGCGGCCAGGTCCAGGGCCGTCGGGTCCAGCGTCTTTCCGCCACGCGAGGGTAAGGCGGCGAACCATTCCGTCAGTTTGCCCGTTTCCGGACCACGCATGGGAGCTTCGGGCGGATTGGCGATCACCAGGGGGTCGGAGCGAAGGGGATAGCGGAGGCTCGGGTCGTACCCGTCGGCGGACGTACCGCCGCACCCGGCGCAGAAAATCAGAAAAATCCATTCACCGCGAAGGACGCGGTGAACGCGAGGTCGGAAATAGGGAACCGGGAAAATGGCAACTCTCGCAAATACCGCACGTCCATAGGAAGACCGTATCCAGCCCATTCCGATTGATACCGCTCGTCCGTGTTTATTCGAAACCTCTGCGGGGAATCGACTGTGTTAAATTGCCCCCAAATGCCGGGTGAAGTAGTCGGTCAGGGTGATGCCGAAAAGGATGGAGGTCCAGAACAGAGCAGCCCCGGCGGCGAGGGCGGTAACCCGGTCGGCCTTGCGGAGTTCCATCATGTAGAGGGCGAGCACGGCAGCCTGGGTTCCGGCAACCCCGAGGGCGCATAACACTTTCAACCCCTGGTATTCGCCGAAATCGGTGAATCCGACGATCAGGGCGAGGCCCAAGAATCCCACGAGGACCGCGTAGACGGTCGCCAGATACCCGATTTGCGGAGGCGGGTGTTGGAGTTCGTTGGCGTAGTTCTCGGCCGCGGCGGCCGGGTCGTGCGGGTCGGCATAACTCACGGCCGGCCTCCTAAAGACTCAGGTGATCGAACGAATGCGGACCTGCCAAATACAACAGTGGCAGCAGGAACATCCACACCATATCGACGAAGTGCCAGTACAGGCTCATCGCCTCAACGTAGACGTAGCGTTCCTTGAAGTTGAAGAACCCGTTCCCGGCCAGGATGTACTGCCAGACCAACAGGCCGAGGCCGATGACCATGTGCAACACGTGCAGCCCGGTCATGCAGTAGTAGAAGAGGAAGAACAACTGGACCCGGTACGGGTTGCACTTTTCAAACAACTGCTCGTGCTCGTTCTCTTTCAGAACGTGTTCCAGTTTCCGGGCGAACACCGAGGACCGCACTTTGTCGTAGACGATCGTATCGTGCCCGTTCACAGTGACCGATTTCGCCACCTCGATCACGTCCTCGGCCTTGGTCGGGACCAGGCCTTCCTTGACGTCGGTGTAATACTCGTTGGCCTTCAGACCGAGGAAGGCTGTGCCGAGAAGGATGGTTGCCATCAGCCATTTGCGGAGCCCGGCGATATCGCCGTCAAACGCGGCCCGGACGCCGAGAGTGATCGTCAGCGAACTCGTCAACAGCAGGAACGAGTTCAGAATCGCGGCGAGCGGGTTGAGTGCGGCGCTGCCGGCCTCGAAGTCGTCCGGGTACATCGTCCGGTACACGGTGTACGCGCTCATGATCCCGCCGAAGAACAGGACTTCGGTCACAAGGAAGAGCCACATCCCGAACCGGACGGTGCTCTGCTGCTGGCCGAGGCTGTCGAAGTGGTGGGCGTAGTGGTAATCCGACCCGTGGTGTGCGGCAGCACTCACGCGTGCACCCCTTCTTTCCCGGTGTGGACCCCGTTCGTACTCGGCACGGGGATGTGCTTGTAAACGTCGTCCGACGTCAGTGAGTATTCATACGGTCCACAGGTGACGATCGGCGTTTCGTCGAAGTTGAACTGCGGCGGCGGGCTGGTCGTCTGCCATTCCAGTCCGGTGGCCCGCCACGGGTTGTTCCCCGCTGGCCGGCCGTAGATGAGCGACCCGGTCAGGTAGAACACCGGCATCAGGTAGCCGATGCCCTGAATGAACGCCCCGGCCGTGCTGATCACGTTCAGGATCTGGTATTCCGGCGCGTAACTCGGGGACCGCCGAGGCATGCCGTTATACCCGGCGATGAACTGCGGGATGAACGTCACGAAGAAACCGAAGCAGATAGTCAGGGCCGACAGCCTGCTCCAGAAGTCGGAGTACATTTTGCCGGTCATCTTGGGCCACCAGAAGTGCAGTCCCGCCTGCCAGCCGAGCATCATCCCACCGACCATGGTGAAGTGGAAGTGGGCCACCACGAAGTACGTGTCGTGCAAGTGGATGTCGGTACCCATGACGCCGAGGTATAGGCCGGTCACCCCTCCGATGGTAAACAGGGCAATGAACCCGAGGGAAAAGAGCATCGGGGCCTCGAACGTGATTGACCCCTTATAGAGTGTGGCCGTCCAGTTAAAGACTTTGATCGCGCTCGGCACCGCGACGAGCATGGTAATGAACGAGAACAGCATCCCCATGTAGTAGCCCTGGCCGGACAGGAACATGTGGTGTCCCCAGACCAGAAACCCGACCACGGCAATGCCGACACTCGACCAGGCGATCGCGGCGTACCCGAAGATGTTCTTGCGGGAGAAGCAGGTGATGATTTCGCTCACCACGCCCATCCCGGGGATGATCATGACGTACACGGCCGGGTGAGAGTAGAACCAGAACATGTGCTGGAACAGAATCGGGTCGCCTTCCAGCGTCGGGTCGAAGATGCCGATGCCGAAAACCCGTTCGACCGCGAGCAGCAGCACGGTGACGGCCAGGACGGGCGTGGCCAGCATCTGGATGAGACTCGTCGCGTACATCGCCCAGATAAACAGGGGCAAACGGTTCCATGTCATCCCGGGCGCCCGCATCTTGTGGACCGTCACTATGATGTTCAGCCCGGTCAGGATCGACGAAAACCCGGCCACGAAGATGCCCAACCCGGCATAAAGAACATTCGTGTGCGAATACTGCGAACTGTACGGCGGGTAGAGCGTCCAGCCGGTATCGATCCCGCCGGAAAGGAGCGTCCAGAGGAAGAACGCCGCTCCCAACATGAAGATGTACCAGCTCAGCAGGTTGATTTTGGGAAAGGCCATGTCCTTGGCGCCGATCATCATCGGCACGAAGAAGTTCCCGAGCACCCCGGGCACGACCGGGATGAGGAACAGGAACAACATGACCGTCCCGTGGGCGGTGAATGCTTTGTTGTACGCGTCGAGCGGTAGGAGTTCGCTGGTGGGCGTCAAAAGGTTCAGCCGGACGAGTGCGGCCGCGGTCGCCCCGGCGGCGAAGAAGATCGTCACCGTCACCAGGTAGAGAATGCCGATCCGCTTATGGTCAACCGTAAACAGCCAGGAGAGCCAGCCGTACGCGTGGTTCAGGTAATGGACCCGGGGTTTAGTCGGGTCCGGTTCCGGTGCCGGGACGCATTGCGGTGCGTAATCGAGGTTCACTTCGAGCCCCCTTCCGAATTCAGCGGGTTCGCCCCGATTTGCGGCGGCGTGTGTTCCACCCGCGACGGAGTTTCCCCGGCCCTCAATCCTTTGACGAATGCCATGACTTGCAGCAATTCTTCCTCAGTCAACTGACTCACGGGGAACGCCGGCATAATCGGCTTCCACCCTTCGTGGACTTTCGCCATCGGGTTCCGGATCGATTCCCGGATGTAATCGTCGTTCACGGTCACCGTCTTCCCGCCACCGATGGGGATCTGTGTGCCGAAGATGCCTTCGAGCCGTGGGGCCCGTTGCGTGTTGTCGGCACCGTGGCAGGAAATACAGTTCAGTTTCTTGAACAGCTTCGCCCCGAGCCACCCGGCCGACCCGTCCACAGGGTTTTTCCCGTCCTTCGTCCGGTAGGTACCTTCGCGCCACTGTTCGTAGTCGGACTTGGAGAGGACGTGGACCGTCCCGACCATCTGCGAATGCCCCTGGCCGCAATACTGGTCGCAAAAAATGTGGTACGACCCGATCTGTGTGGGTTTGTACCAGGTACTTAAATACCGGCCGGGCACGACGTCGATCTTTTGCCGGAATGCGGGGATGCCGAAATCGTGGATGACGTCTTCGGAGATGACAGTGATCTTCACCGGCTGGTCGACCGCCAGGTGCAGTTCGTTGATTTCCCGCGTCCCGTCCGGGTGCTGGATCTTCCACATCCAACGTTTGCCGACGACGTAGATCTCGTTCTGGGCGGCCTCGGGTGGGATTCTCGTATTCTGCCCCCACAACCAGATGCCCCAGGCGAAGCAGCTCAGGAACAAAACGGTGGGTATGGCACTCCAAAGGAATTCGAGTTTGACCGAACCGAGGATGCGGGGCGTTCGTTGCAGGCCGACGTGCCCCCGGGCTCCTGGGTTCTTGGCGTACCGGAAACAGAAATACGCAACCATGACGTACACCAGACCGGTGCCGCCGACGCACAGGAGGGTGATGTACCAGAACAAATGGTCCGACTCGATGGCGAACTGGGACGCCTGCGTCGGAATGGTCGGGAATGGAATCGGCAGAGTCATGCCCACTAACCCCCTGTCCGAGACTGATCGGTAGCGGCCGCGAGGGCGGCCTTTTCCCGACGAACGCGGCGGCCGGTGTAGACCGCCACGCCGAGCACGAGGAACACGAATGGCACGCTCGCCGCCGCTAACCAACGCATCGTAAATCTGTAGTGCCCGGACGTGTGGTCGTAGGCGAAGCAGAGCAAGGTCGCCCGGTCGGTCCACGACCCCACTTTACCCTGGCCTGCTTCGATGATGGCCAACCGGAGGTCCTGGGCCGGGAAGTCGATGCCCGCGAGGAAACGGCTCACCTGACCGTCCGGCGAGAGGACTAATATCCCGCTCCCGTGGATGTATTGTTTAATCTTGTTGTCGTACACGAAGTGGAATCCGACCGAGTCGGCGAGGGCTTTGACGTTCGCTTCGGCTTCGGTGATGACGGTCCCCTGTCCCCGGCTCGGGGTCAGGAACCAGACGCCGGGCTGATCGAACGGCCGGCCGTCGTACTCGCGCAGAAATAATTCCCGCCGCTGCCGAGCCATGTCTGGCGATTCCCGTGGGTCGATTCCAACCACGATCACGTTAAACTGATTCCCGGCCGAGTACCCGTTCCGCGTCATCACGTCGGAGCGCAAACTGTTCAACAGGCCGATCAGGACCTCATTGCACAACTTCGGACAGCGATAGTAGACGAGCACCAGAACGGTTGGCTTCCCTCCCATTAGCTCCTGAATCATCACCGGTTTTTTGTCGTGGTCGTAAAACGTCAACCCGGCCGGGATGACCGCTCCGGGCTTCGGTTTGAAATCCACGCTGCCCCGGATTTCGGGTCCCGGATCGCCGGGAATGGGCGCCATGCCGTACGCCTGGGCGTATGCCGACCCTGCAAGGGCGACTGAGGCGAACAGAGCGAGCATGGCGCGGATCATGAGAGCACGCTTCCTTCTAGAGTCGGGAACCCAGGCGAGAGTTACTTGTGGACGCCTTTCTTGTCGTCCAGGGGTGTGGCGGGTTTAGCCGGTTCAGTTTTCTTCTCCGGGGACAATCCCCAGCCGCCGTTGGATAGTTTCGGAATCGTGGCCGTGCCGATAACCGGTTTCGATTCTTTCGCCTGCACCGGCAACAATTTTTCCGAGATGAGCAAGCCCATCGCCACGGACACCGGAATGCGGGCCACTTTTTGATCGATCACCCACGCGTAATCCCGCAGAACTTTCTGCTTCGTCTCCGGGTCGATATAGTTCTCCGGCCGCAGGTCTTCCGGATGGTACTCGGGCGAATTTCCCGAATCGCTGAACCGCACGGAGCGAAAATACTCGGGGTCGGTTTTCCCGTTGCGGGTCGAGTCGGTCATGCGGATGGCTTCGAGACGGGGCTGACTGACCTTGGCGGAGTTGTCCGTCGAACTGATGTGGGCGAAGCGGTCGTCGGCTGCCTTCATGGCCGGTCCGGCAACGGGGGCATTTTCGCCCGAATTGCGGTTTACCCACCCGAACACGGCCGTGACGACGATGTAGGCAAGGCCGGCCATCATGGCGATGGCGACTGGCACCAGGAGTATGCTCTTAACCTTGAACGAATCCGCTTCGTGTCCCGCTTTGACAACAGCCTCGCCCGGGAGACCAATGGCCGCTCCGTGCCCGCCATCCAACGACGCTCCGGTCATGGCGGTAGTCACTTCGCCCAAGGCCGACGGCTCTTTCGGTCGATCGCTCATCCCACGCCCTCCGGATTAGTGGTGACCCCAGTTTTTCAGGAACTGAGCGTCGCCTTCGGGCAACAACCCGCGGGTCTTCAACTGGTTTGCCACGCCGAGGCCGAACGCGCCGCCCACGGCCGCCACGGCCGCAAACGCCATCAGCCACGCCACCGAACCCTCGGGGTGCACCGGCAAGGCCGGCACCACCCACCACACCACGTCCACCGCGCAAATGCACAACAGGAGCGTCGTCATGATCCGCATCTTCCGTGGGTCGGTCTTGATGCCCCGGAATAGGAACAGGACGAAAGGAACGAACCAGTGGATGACAACCAGGGACCAAGTCAGGATTTGCCACCCTTCGGACTTCCGCCGGAGATAGTAGGTGATTTCTTCCGGCAGGTTCCCGGCCCAAATCAGCATGAACTGGCAGAACGAGGCGTACGACCAGATCATGGTGAAACCGTATGTGATGCTGCCGATGTCGATACGGAACTTGTCCTTAATGAATCCGTCCATCAATTCCTTGTTGTGCCCGGCGATTGAGTAAAACAGAAACGCCGCCGAAGCGATCGCCACGATCCACGCGTTCAGCCCGAACACGACCGGGAACATCGTCGAGTTCCAGGACGATTCGACCGACATCACCCAGTCGGTCGCCATGAACGTCATGACGAACGCCCAGAACGGAATTCCCGGTCCGCTGATGTACCGGATCCGGATTTTTGCCGCTTCGTCGCCCAGTTCCTCCGCACGTCTGGCCGTGCGAGTCACCCAGCTCATGTAAAGGTAGAAAACCGTGAAGTACACGATCGACCGAATCAGGAAGAATCCGGGGTTCAGGAAGTCGTCGTGCCGGAGTTTGATTTCTTCGAGGGCGTGCTGATTTCCTGGTGCTAGGGTCGTGAGGTCCGGCGTCGTCCACCAGTAGGGGGAATATTTTCCTCCCCCCACAAAAAGACTAATGGCGATGGGAATGAAAAGCAGGGCGATCACCGGCCATGTCCGGAGGTAGGCGTGGAAAATGCGGCGGAGGACGAGGCCCCAACTCGCTCCGGTGATGTTCGCGAGCATCGTCAGGCAGAGGGCGCCGATCGGGACCGCGGCCCAGAACACGAAGCCGGCCAGGTAGGCCATAAACGAATCTTGCAGCCAGGTCGCCCGAGACAGGTTCGCCTGAATTCCGGCACAGACCAGGAAAACGATGCCGCCGACGGAAAGGCCGACGAGCGAGAGCTTCCGCACGTACGAGACGTCAGTCTCGGTCGGGAGCGGTACGGCGGGGTGTGAGTTGTCGTGGGTCACGTGATTACTTCTCCCCCGCCGCGTGGTCTTCGATTTTTTCCGCCTGTTTTTTCAGTCCTTCGATCATTTCGTCTTGCGTCTTCTTGGGCAGCTTATCGTACGCCGCCCCCTGGCTGAGTTGGAGTGCCCGCACGTACGCCACGATCCGCCAACGGTCGGCGGGCTTCAGTTGTGAAGCGTGCGCCGGCATCGCCCCGTAGCCCCGGGTGATGACCTCGAAAATGTATCCGACCGGCACCTCGGCGAGAGGCACTTTGATCCCGTACCGCCCAAAGCCGCGGGAATAACCTTGAGGCAGACCCACTTCGGGCTTCTTCGACCCGTACACGTCCGCCTTTTTACCTTCCGGGTCGATGTGGTAGGAGGGCGGGAATAGGAATCCCCGTTCCGCGATTTTGCCGAGGCCGTTCCCGGCCGCCCCGTGACAAAGGGCGCAAAACGCGTCGAATTTCGTCTGGCCCGTTTTCAGGTCGTCCAAAGTCAACTCGAACGGGTACTTGTCCACGAAGTTGTCGAGTGCGTCGGGAGCCCCCGTAACGGTTTGCATGTCCGCGAGGATCTTGGCGTCATCGGCCGGGGCTTTGGAAAGCAATTCTGAGGTGTAGGCTTTCCGAGGGGTTCGCCCCTTGGCTGTGAGGCCGGTGACGAGCGGGTCGTCCGCCGGCCGTTGCCCGCGGTAGATCACGCCGACTTCCAGGGGCCGCGCCACCTGATTGTACTTGAACGCCGGGTGCTCCCCGTAGGTCCGCACCGCCGGTTGCTCGGCCATCTTCTGCTGGCAACCCGACCCGAGGGCGGGAAGGAAAAAGGCAAAAGTAAAAAGGAACAATGCAAGACGGTGCGTCCTTTTTCCTTTTTCCTTCTTCCTTTTGCCTTGGTTCAGCGTGGTCATTCCGGCACCTCCGCGATGCTCGCCGGTGTCAGCGTCTCCAGAAACACCCGGGTCTTCACGGCGTCGTACTGCGGGTCGACCGCCTCGATCGCGAGGAAAAAGCGGTCCCGCGACGCCCGGTCGAACTGCGGGACGTTGAACAGCGGGTGGTACGGCTGAGGCAGTCCGCACAGGGCGAACAGGCCGATCGTGCCCGTCAGGGAAGCGGTCAGTACGAGAAGCTCCCACATGATGGGCACGTACATCGGGAGCGAGAAGTACGGTTTGCCGCCGATTACGATCGGGTAGTCAATCGCAGTAGCGAACGTTTCCATGTACAGGCCGAAAATGGCCCCGCACATGCCGCCGATGAACATGATCGCCCCGATTTCGGACCGGGGGAAGTTGAGCGCGTCGGCGACCTCGGGGATCGGGTACGGGGAGTACCCGTCCATGCGGTTGTAACCGGCGGCCTTGGCCGCCTTCGTCGCCTCAATAAGCCGGTCCGCCGTTTCGAACTCGGCGAGCAGGCCCCAGGCCACGGGTGTCTCGTCGGGTGTCACTTGGCGTTCTCCATGACGGAGTGTCCGTCCCGCCCGCCGGCCGATACCGGCAGGAGTTCACGCATTTCCGTGATCGATATCACCGGGATGAACCGGGCGAACAGGGCGAACAAGAACGTGAAAAACCCGAGCGTCCCAGCGAATGTCAGCAAATCCCAGAACGTCGGCGTGTATCGGCCCCAGCTCGAAGGGTTCTGATCACGGCTCAGGGTTACGATGATGACGTAGCGTTCGAACCACATACCGATGTGGACCGACAGGGAAATCAGAAATAGCCAGGTGACGTTCGTGCGGAAATACTTGAACCAGAGCAGCTGCGGGATAATCGTGTTGGTCAGAATCAACGTCCAGTAAGTCCACGCATACGGGCCGAACATCCGTTGGAGAGTGGTGCCCCATTCGATTTCGGAGCGGCCGTACCACGCCATCCAGACTTCGAGGAAGTACCCGAAGCTCACGAGCAAGCCGGTCCCGAGCATCACTTTCGCACAATTTTCCAAGTGCTTGATGGTGATGAGGTCTTTCAGGCCGAATGAGATTCGCAACGGTATGGCGAGCCAAATCACCATGGCAAACCCTGCGAACACGGCCCCGGCGACGAAGAACGGCGGGAAAATGGTCGCGTGCCAAAGTGGGACGATGGCCACGGCGAAGTCGAACGAAACGATGGTATGGACGGAAAAGACAAGCGGCGTGCCAAGCCCAGCCAGAAGCAAATAGAGTTTTTCGTACCGCCTCCAGTGAATCGCCGACCCCCGCCATCCGAGGGCGAAGAACCCGTAGACCCATTGCTGAACCCGGGACTTGGCCATATCCCGCAATGCGGCGAAGTCGGGGACGAGGCCGAGATACCAGAACACGAGCGAGACGGTGAAGTACGTGCTGACGGCGAACACGTCCCAGGCGAGCGGGCTGCGGAATTGCGGCCAGACGCCCATGTTGTTGGGGAACGGGAACAGCCAGTAAAACAACCAGACCCGGCCCATGTGAATGAGCGGGAACAGGCCGGCACACATGACCGCGAAGATGGTCATCGCCTCGGCGAACCGGTTGAGCGAGGTCCGCCACTTCTGGTGGACGAGCAGAAGAATGGCGGAAATGAGCGTGCCGGCGTGGCCGATTCCGATCCACCAGACGAAGTTGACGATCGCAAAGCCCCAGGCGACCGGCTGGTTGATGCCCCAGATTCCGACGCCCAGGTAAAACAGGTAGCCGACGGCGATGCCGAGGCCCGCCGTGCCGGTGAACCCGAGCATGGCCCAGAAGTACCACGCCTTCGGCGTGGGGTTCACGCCGAGACAGATGTGCCCGATCTTTTCGCCGATGCTGACGAGGTCGTGCCGGCCGCCGATATTCTTCTCGGCGTCGGTATAGATCCCCGTCTTCTCCGGCGGGTCTTCGACGAGCATGGCCATTTCGTTAGGCCCCCTTCGGCATCGCGGGGTTCGGATTCTTCACCGCCGCCAGATACGTCGTTCGCGGCATCGTGTTCAACTCCGCCAGCAGGCCGTAATTCGTCGGCTCCAGTTTCCACTTCCGCACCACCGAGGCCGGGTCGTTGATGTCCCCGAACACGATCGCACCGGTCGGGCAGGCGGCCTGGCAGGCGGTGATCACTTCGCCGTCCTTGATCCGCGGCCGGCCGTCGCGGGCGTCCTTTTCCCGAATGTCGAACTCCCGCTCCGCCTCGACTTCCGCCGAACGAATCCGTTGCACGCAGTACGTACACTTCTCCATCACCCCGCGGGTCCGCACCGTCACTTCGGGGTTGTTCACCAGCTTCATGCTTTCGGTTGCGTAGTCGGCGTATTGCAGGAAGTTGAACCGCCGGACCTTGTACGGACAGTTGTTCGAGCAGTACCGGGTGCCGACGCAACGGTTGTAAACCATGTCGTTGAGGCCGTCGGTCGAGTGAACCGTTGCTCCGACCGGGCAGACGATTTCACACGGGGCCTTTTCGCACTGCTGGCAAGGCAGCGGCTGGAAGAACGTGGTAACCGACGCCGAATCGAGCGCGGCCTTCTGCCGGGGCGACCGGTCAATCTTTTTGGTGCCGCCATCTTCTGCCGGCATGACGAAGTACCGGTCCACCCGGATCCAGTGCATCGCCCGACCTCGGGTGACTTCGTACTTGCCTACCACCGGGATGTTGTTTTCCGCCACGCACGCGGCCACGCACGCGGTGCAGCCGATGCAGGCCCCGAGGTCGATTGCCATGCCCCAGCGGCGATAGGTCTTGAACTGCGGGTGCGGGCCGTCGCTTAGTAGCGTTAACTCAATCAGCCGATCGTCGTGTTTGTGCTCGCCGTGCTTTTCGTGCCGTAGTTCGCTTTCCTCGGGCGTCATCAGTCCGAGCCGATTGAGTTCCTGGGGGCTGCCGGGAAGCAATCGTCGTAGCAAGCCCTTCTCGGCCATGGAGACGATCGGGTCGTCGGCGAAATCGAAGGCCTTCCAATCTTCCTTGTATGCGGGCAGGCCTTTTTCCACATCTTCGACCGTCCCGTGCCGGCTCGGCCGGCGGCCCTCCATCGCGTACTGCCCCTGCACGCAGGCGAGGAAGTGTTTGTCCCGCGTCTTCTTCACCGTGGCCCCGGTCGCAACGAAGGGGGCGTCGCTCGTCCGGATCGCGCCGGCGTTGAACCCGACGCCGGCCCCGACCTGACCGATTTTCTCCCGACCGAACCCGAGGTGTACGGTGATCACGTCGTCCGCGTGGCCGGGAAGGATCCAAACCGGTGCCAAGACTTTCCGGTCGCCGAGAATGAGTTCGACCACGTCCACTTCAGCCCGGCCGTGTTCGCCTCCGGTCCATTTGAAGTCTGGCCAGCCAACTTTCACACCGTCCGACGCAGCCGTTTTCGGGCTCAGGATCACCGCGTTGTCCCATGTCAACGCCGTGAGTGGCTTCGGCAGTTCCTGCAGCCAGCCGTTGTTCGCGAACCGGCCGTCATGAACTGTCGGGTCGAGCCGGAAAACCACCTCCAGTCCTTTTCCCGCCGAAAGTACCGGAGCATCTTTCACCCAGTCGAGGCTGACAGTCCCCGGCGTCGCTGGCTTTGCGGCGGTACCGTCGACCACGCCCTTTTCCAGACAGGCGTCCCACCACAGGTCGAAACTGCCCTTCTTCACCACGGTGTCGAAGTGCTTCTTCCAGTTTGCCTTCACGAGTTCGAGCGGCCCAATCAGGGCCTTTTCGAGCAACACCGCGAGGACTTCGAGGGCACACTTCCCGTCGTCCACCGGGGCGATCAGTGGTTGTTGCAGACTGGCGGTGCCGTCGAACGCCCGACCGTCGCCCCAGGCTTCGAGGTAGTGGGCCTCGTTTACGTGCCACTGGCACAGGATCGCCGTTTCGTCATATTGCGCACCGAGATGGATCGTCGCTTTGACCTTCTTCAATTCGTCGCCGAAGGCGAGGTCGGCCGGGGCGGTGTATGCCGGGTTCCCGCCGAGGACGATCAGTGCCTCGACCTTCCCCGCCTTCATTTCTCCGACAAGAGCTTTCAAGTCCGCTTGGCGGTCGCCCGGATTGACTTCGATCGATTCGACAAACGTCACCGTCTTGCCGAAGGCCCCGAGTTTCTCGTTGATCGCATGGCAGAGAGCGTGGACCGAAGCCGACAGGTGGTCTCCGGGCACGACCACGGCCGCTCCCCCGGCGTCTTTCAAATCTTTCGCCAGCGGCCCGACCCAGTCCTCGGCCAGCTTGGGCAGCGGACCGGGCTTCGGCCCGTTGCCAATCCCCAGTTCCGCGGCCAGCTTTCGGGCGAAACTCTCGATCTCGCTCGGCTTCAACGGCAGCCGGTGGTCGGCCATTGCCCCGGTGCCCGTCACCATCGATTCGACCGAATACAGACGGCTCATTTCCTTGGGGCCGACTCCGTCCACCGCCCCTTCGTACACCCGCACTTTTCGCTTCGACGCCAAATCCCGTGCGTACCGAACCGCCCCCGGTCCGCTCGTGACGAAATCCGAATCGAGGGCCAACACCCGTTTCGCCTCATCAAATTTGTAGACCGGTTGAATCGGCTTGTTGAAGGCGAGTTTGACCCCGACCCTCGCCCCGTCCCGCCCGACCGGGTCGTATTGCACCCAGTTCGCCTTCGGATAAATCTTCTTCACTTCGTCCAACAGGCCGACGAGCGTCGGCGACGTGACCGTTTCACTGAGAATTCGCAGCCCGGTTCCGCCGGTATCCTTCAACTTGCTCATCAATTTGAAAAGGCCGGCCTTGAACGCATCCCATGTTGACGGCGTCCCGTCGTGCATGACGGTCTTCGACCGGTCCGGGTCGTACAAGTTGAGGATCGAGCCCTGCGTATACAGGTCGGTTCCGCCGAGACTGCCGGGGTGCGACGGGTTACCTTCGACTTTGAGCGGCCGGCCTTCGAGGCTCTTGACCAGCACGCCGCTGGAATATCCGTTGAGTGTCCAAGTGGTGGCGAAGAAGAGCGGCACGCCAGGGGTAATGGCGTCGGGTTTGGTGACGTACGGGACAACTTTGCGGGCAGGGGCGGGTCGGAACGACGGGTTGCAGCCGACGACGCCGGCGAGGGCGAGCGAGGCACCCATGAGCGTGACGAACTGCCGACGGGTCACCGGGTCGAGCCATTCGGCTGCGTCTTCCGGGAACTCGTTCTTCATCATCTCGCGGAAATCGGCCGAGTCCATTAACTCGTCGAGTCCGCGGACCTGCACTTCGCCTGAGGCGGGAGCAAGGTCGGTCGGGTCGAGCTTGCGGGCCATGCGGTCGTCCTCAAGTCTCCGGCGTGCCGGGGGACGTCAATCCCCCGGGAGACGGTAGTCCCCGGATCGCGTTACCGGTGACAGATCGAGCAATTTGTCAACGTATGTTGATCCCGAATGAACCGATCGTCTTTCAATTTCATTCCGTCCAGGCCCAAATCGGGGCGAAGGCCTTTTTTCAAGTCCTTGCCCAGCGTGATCTGGTCCGGGTAATTCGACTTCGTGCTCGGGTTGTAGACATCGGTCGCCTTGAACCGCATGTTGAACACTTCGGATTTCGGTCGTAGGTGCTTTTCCGGTTCCCGGTGGCAGGCGACGCACCACTCCATGAGCAGGGTTTTCGACTGGAAAACCAAGGGCATTTTGTCGATTTCGCCGTGGCAGGAGTAACACCCGACGCCCTTGCCGACGTGGATCGAGTGGTTGAAGTAGGTGTAGTGCGGGACGTTATGAACCTTGTTCCACACGATCGGCGTGTTGTGCCGGTAACTGTCCCGGATCGGCTGCAGCATGTCCGATCCGGTCCACATCGTCTGGTGGCAGTTCATGCACGTTTTCGTTGGCGGGATGCCTGCCACGGCCGAGGTTTCCACGCCGGTGTGGCAGTACACGCAGGCAATGCCGAGCTGGCCGACGTGGTGCATATGACTGAACGGCACAGGCTGCTCGACTACCTCGCGCACGCCGGTCGTGTAGTCGCTGCGGTAAAACGCGGCGAGCGACACCCCGGTGCTGGCAGCGCACAACGGCAACCCGATCACCAGTATCCGGGCGAGCGAGTTGAACCCCTTGTGATACACCTGCGGCATGACCGCCTCCGCGTGCGGCTAGGGGATCATGGAAAACGTACCGTCGAAGAAAAACTGCATGCCACGGTACACCGACAGGGCCAGGCCAATGACGATGGAACCCAACAAGACCGATCCGATGGCCAGGTGCTCGCCGTCTTTCCCGGCCCGAATGCCGAGACCCCAGGTAATTGCCCCGAGGACGACTGCCGCCGTGCCCAGGCATAGGCCGAACGGATACCACCAGAACACCAGAATGCCCCAGAGGCCAAAGCTGAAGGATACGGCCGCAACCCCCCGACGCGTCGTGGCATGGCCGTGGGCGTCGTACTCGTTGACGGCCACCGGAGAGAGGTCGGGTTCGGCGGACATGCCTGGTTCCCCGTTGCTATCGCCGATCCCCCCGGCCAAACTGCCGAAGATGAACCGACTGGAAGCCAACCGCAATTCCGCCCGGATCGTTCACCACCGGGTCCGGGCCTCCGGTCGAAGGCGAAGTGTATCGAGCGGTTTCGACGATGTCACGTGTCTCTGCCCCTATCGCCAAAGATTCTCAGTTCCCGGAAAGCACCCGGTTTTACTTTCCCATTTTTGAGATTCGGCATCCGAACGATTTCATGCAGAGAGGGTTTCGAATACTGCAAGGCCGCGAAATCCCCCTGCTTCTCGACTGCATTTCGAATTTGCGAATCGACGTGCAGGCTGGGAAAAGTAGAGACTTGTGCCACGCAATCATTTCGAGGATATTCAATCCTCTTCATGCCCTCTTGCGGGAATGGCCATGCGGACCCTCCTAACCTCGCTAATGGTTTGCATGCTGCCGGTTTCGACTTCCTTCGTCACCGCAGCGCCGCCTGAAGTGAAGCGGTATCTGTACGCCGTCTGTCCGGGAGTCCGGAACTACCTGGAATTCGGCGGGGCGGGGATTCTCGTTTTTGACATCGACGCGGGGCACAAGTTCGTAAAGCGGATCGCCACGCCGGCGAGCCGAGAGCAAAAGCCGGAGAACATCAAAGGGGTCTGTGCGTGCCCCGCAACCGACCGGATTTATTTCACCACGACGAAACGGCTCTACTGCCTCGACTTGCGGACCGAAAAATGCCTCTGGGACGTCGCCCTGCCGAACGGGACCGACCGGATGTCAATCACGCCGGACGGGAAAATACTGTACGTGCCCTCGTTCGAGAAGGACTCGTGGAACGTGGTGAACGCCGTCGACGGGAAGCTGATCACGTCGATCGAGACGAAGAGCGGGGCGCACAACACGGTGGTAAGCCGGGACGGGTCGCGGATGTACCTGGGCGGCTTGAAGTCGCCATTCGTCTTCGTGGCCGATACGAAATCGCACCGTGTGGTGGAAAAGATCGGCCCGTTTGGCGGGGCAATCCGGCCGTTCACCACGAACGCCGCGGCCACGCGGTGCTACGTCTGCGTCAACGGCTTGCTCGGGTTTGAAATCGGCAACTTGACCACGGGCAAGCTGCTCCGCCGCGTCGAGATCAATGGATTCAAGACGGGGCCGGTGAAACGGCATGGTTGCCCGAGCCACGGCATCGGTTTGACGCCGGACGAGACTGAAGTGTGGGTGGCCGACGCGTTCAATCAGAAAGTCCACGTCTTCGACGTGACGGTCGACCCGCCGAAGCAGGGAGTGAGTCTATCCCTCCGCGAGCAGCCTGGGTGGGTGACGTTCAGCCTGGACGGCCGGTACGCCTACCCGTCCACCGGCGACGTGTTCGACGTGAAGACCAAAAAGCGGGTAGCCGGGCTGATGGACGAAAATGGCAAGGAAGTTCACAGCGAGAAAATGGTGGAGATCGATTTCCGGGGCGGAGTACCCGTCGCGGCGGGGGATCAGTTCGGTGTGGGAAGGAAAAAGCCGTAAAGGACTACTTCTTTGAAGTGCTCTTGGCTGCTTTCACACTTTTTTCCGCACCGATGCGGGGCGGATAGGCCGACTGCTTGGTTGCTTTCGCCACTTCTTCGCTATGCTCCTTGTCCCAGGCCAACTCCTCCTCAGGCGTCAGCAATCCGTCGGCGTTTTGGTCCATTTCCAGAAAATCCTTGATCGCCCGACCATCTTCCCGCCACTCGTACAGCCCGATCTGACCGTCTTTGTCCGCGTCTAAATTCGCAAACCACTTCGGCAACCCTTCCGGCAGGTGCCCCGCACGATACACGGGCCGCGGCTTCACTTCGGGCTCCGTGACGGGTTTAATCGGCGGCGGAGTCGGATTGGGATTGCGCGTCGCGGGAACGGGAGCGGACCGGGCGGAGCGTTGCGACCGTACGCGGATCGGAATTTGCCCCGCCATCACCTTCGAATACACGTCTTTGTACCCCTTCTGAAAATACTCCCAGTACTCCTTCGTCTCGATTTTGCCGTCCCAGTCCCGGTCCCAATTCGTCAGATTCCGGGTCAAAGGTGTCGGCATTTCCGCGGCCTCAAGCGCTCCGTCGCGATCCCGGTCGAACTTCCGGAACATCCGCACGGCCAAGTCTGCCAACGTGGAATCCGACACCGTCCCCGTAGGCACCCGGCCCAGACGACTCGCCTCGGCCAGAACTGCGTCTTCCTGAGCGGGCGTCGGGTTCGTGTACATCTTGCGGAGTTCCTGAAGTACCACTTCGTCGTGCTGCGGAGTCGACAGATATCGGCGCCGGACCTCCAGCAGGACGGTCGATTCCTGGTCGGCTGACGGACGCTGAGCGGCTTTCCGCACCGCGTCGCGAATTCCCTTATTCACGTCCTTCGGATCGTTAAACGCCGCTTCGATCGCCTTTACCATGGCCCGCTCTTCGCTCTGCGCGTTCCGGTCTCCGGGATTCACTGTCGAGGGAATAGCGGTCGGATGTTGCCCGTACGCCGCGGACGTGCCGAGCAGCAGAACGCAGGCGAACGACATTCGGAAATGGGCAGTCAAACACCGCATGAAGTTCATCCCTTTTGCTGTGTACCATTGATGCGAAACGACGGGCCTGTCGGCAGACTGCTATTATACAACCCATTTCTTTCGTGGCAGGCACGATCGTTGTAACCCTTTCATCGGGTTTGGATTGGGATTTCTGCAGGCGCGTCGAACCCGCAAACGTGTCCTTCATGGATTTTTAAGTATTCGAAAGTGGGGCGGAAAATGCGACCGGAATTCACGACAGTTTTCAGACGGGCGTTTCGGGGAATTGAATAACAACTTTTCCGAAATGCCCGGCGGCGTCGAGGTGTCGGAACGCGGCCGGGGCGTCAGCGAAGGGGAACTTCCGGTCGATCGTGGGGTGGAGTTGTTTATCGGCAAGGAAACGGTTCATGGCTGTGAACATTGTCCGACTGCCGACGAAGATGCCTTGAACTGTTCCGCTTTTCATCATGAGCGGGAGCGGGTTGAACGCGGTCCCACCGGCAAGGACACCAATAAGGGCAATGCGCCCGCCGGGCTTGATCGCCTTAACCGATTTGTCCAACGTCCCCGCCCCGCCGACTTCGACGACGAGATCGACGCCGCCGTCGGATTGCTGCTTCGCCCATTTGTCCCAATCCGGAGTCGATTTGTAGTTAACCCCGGCGTCGGCCCCGAGGGCGAGGGCTTTGGCCAGTTTTTCGTCGCTGCTACTGGTTGCCAGAACGGTCGCGCCGAGGGCTTTGGCGAATTGCAGGGCGAAGATCGAGACGCCGCCGGTGCCCTGAACGAGAACGGTTTTCCCGGCCGGATTAAAGCCATTAGTGAGGGCGTTCCACGCGGTGACGGCAGCACAGGGTAATGTGGCAGCTTCCTCGTACGACAAGTGGGACGGAACGGGCACGACCCCCCACTCCCGAAATACAACCAACTCCGCGAGAACGCCGTCGATGTCGCCGCCGAGGGCTGATTTCCCGGCCGCATCGGTAATCGGCCCTTCGTCCCAGTTCTGGAAAAAGCACCCGGCCACGAGATCGCCGGGCATCAACGAATGGACCTTATTACCGACCGCGACCACTTCCCCGGCCGCGTCGGAACAGGGCACCCTCGGCAAACTCATCCGCGGGTTGTATTGCCCCTTCGCGATTAACAAATCTCGATAATTCAGCGACACCGCTCGGACGCGAACGAGAACCTCGTCAGGCCCGGGGACCGGATCGGAGCGTTCTTCGCACGCGAGTTTATCCAGTCCGAACGCCGGAATAATCCAAGCCTGCATAGTCGGCTCTGTGGCGAATAGCCCGGACGGTGGGGCCGGTGGTGATTTACTTACTGCCCTTTTTGGACCCGTTCACAAACGCTTTGGCCATGACCGAACACTGGTCTACTGTCATCTCCCCTGCCTGCACCCAAATCCGGTATTTCACCTTCAGCGGCGTTGTCGGGGTGAGGTCCCAAACGAAATAATCGCCGAACCGGCCGTAGTCGCGTTCGCTGCCCCGAGACGGCTTGGGGTTGGACGGGCTATCGATCCGCAGCACCGTGTACCGCTTGCCGACCACAACGAAACTCATCGCATCCCACGGCAAATTGATCGTCCTCTCGTCCACTTTCTTCGGGTCCCAGTTGCGCGTGTCGCCCATCTTCCCCTTACCGTCCGGGCGAAGGTAATACGTGTCGTTCTTACCGTGCTTCGACACCTCCATCGCGGCCCGGAAGTGAAACCCGGCGTGTTGCGGGTCGCCGTCGAGGTGGACCTTGTCGAGTTTGGTGGTTAGGGTGGACGCAAAGTCGATCTCCGTGCCGCCGGGCACGTTGTAAACGGTGTAGGTCCGCTCTTCCTCGGCGAACGTTTTGCCGTCCTTCCCGTGCCAGGAAATCGCAGCCGTCTGCACTGCCTTGTCCGGCCCGGCTTCCTGCACGAGCATCTTGTCGTGCTGGCTGTATACGTTGTTGGTCCCGTGCCAGACGTCGGCCGTCTTCCCGTCGTAGCTGATTTTGTTCCAGCCGTAAAACAGACCGCGGTGGTGCGGGTACAGGTTTTCCTTTACGAGCGGGACCGCCCCACTGGTGAGGAGCGTCTCGCCATTGAACGGATCGAACACGTGGTGGTACGGCTTAAAGGTCAGGTAATGGTCGTTCGGATCGTGGGGGGCGTTTTCGTAGCGGAGGATTTTCCGATCCCCGTAAAGGAGGTCGACATACTTTCCTTTGACGGTGACGAACCGGAAGCCGGCGGGGGTGTCGAGCGCCGCGGCGGGTGCAACGCGGCCGACCTGGGCCGGGGCGGATGCGGCAACGACCGCGAAAGTCGCGAGTGAGAGGAGCCGGGTCATGGCGATTAGTCCTTGTGGAACACGAATTTTTTGGGGTTGCCCGGGGCGAGGGCGGTTCCCGCGGCCGGGCGGTAAAGAACGACTTCTTCGATCTTCACCGCCAGTTCAAAGTCTTTGTCAGTGACCCCGCCCGCGTCGTGGGTCGCGAGTTTCACCCAGAATTTGCCCCAGGTTACGCTCAAGTCGGCGTGGTGGTTGACCGCCTCGCACAGATAGCCGACGGCGTTCACGGCCATCATTGTTTGCGGCCAGCCGTCGGTGTTGTACTTCCGCTGAATCCAGCCGTCCTTGAGAAACCAGTGCACCAGGCCTTTTTCCTTTAGCTTGGTGGAAATCTCGGCTTCGGAATAAACGCGGGCTTTCGGCTCGGACATGACGGACCCTCCCGGGCGAAGTTATCATACACTTTCCGACATGAATACCCGCAACCGCTTGCAAGAACTCTTCCGTGCCCGCGCCCTGCAGTTCGGCGATTTCACCCTCGCATCGGGGAAGAAGAGTTCCTACTACGTGAATTCGAAGAAGGTGCTTTTCCACGCCGAAGCGATTTCGCTCCTCGGCGAACTACTCTACGACGCGACGAACGACCTCGATTTTCAAGCGATCGGCGGACTGGAAGTCGGAGCCATCCCGATGGCCGCGGCGACGCTAACCGCGTTCCACCGCCACGGCCGGCCGCTCGAAGGATTCTTCGTCCGCAAACAAGCCAAAACTCACGGAAGCCTGGATCGGGTTGAAGGCCAAGTGAACTCCGG
The DNA here is from genome assembly GCA_036493815.1 of Fimbriiglobus sp. Taxonomy (GTDB): domain Bacteria; phylum Planctomycetota; class Planctomycetia; order Gemmatales; family Gemmataceae; genus DASXPC01. Next base: position 70,797 of record DASXPC010000196.1, read on the forward strand.
CGACAAAGTCGTGGTCATTGACGACGTGCTCACCACGGGCGGGTCTGTCGTTCAGGCCATTGAGGCGGTGGAAGAACTCGGGGCCAAAGTAGTCCGTGTCGTCTGCATCTGCGACCGATTACAAGGGGCGAAGGAGGCGCTGGCGAAGTACGACTTCCGGCCCCTGTTCACTATCCGTGACTTTGGAATTGAACCTGGTTAGCTGCGTCGTCACGTAACGGGCCGCAACAACCGGCAACCGAATTTCCCGAGCCGCGATAGTAGGAAGTAATTCAACACCCCCGTTGTCGCCTTGGCTCCGACTTTCGAGAGCATTTTGGCAGCAGTTAATTCATACAAGGGCCCGTGCGGGGCCATCAGGGCGTTCAACTGGTCTTCAGTCAGCTTCTCCCATTCCGTTAGTTGCCCGGCCAAATAGGCGTTGAAGAATACTCGTCCCAGAAGCACGGCCGTGCCGGTCCGGCCCGCCCGCAAGTTGTAAACTCGGCACAGGTCGGCGAGCATGGCAAAGCCGAAGTAGACCGTCGATGCGCCGTCGACCAACGCGTTCGGAGCCAGGGCCGTCACCACGCCCGTCCGCTTCGCCCAGTACGCCACCCGCTCGGCCGCCACCGCGTCCAACTTCGACTGGAACCGCTCGCGAAACTCGTGAACCCACTGATCGGTTCCGGCGAATCGATCCGGGGCAAGAAGTTCGTCCCGGGCTTTCACCAGTCCGGCAATCGTGTCGTCGGTCATGCCGACCGCGACGAGTTGCCTGCGTTCCTTACCGGTTTCGAGCGGGAAGGTGCGGAGGTAGGTTTCGAGTTTCCCCTTGGCTTCGGCTGCCTTCGCCGAAGCGAGCCAACGAAGCCGGGTGCGGTTTGAAAGTTCCCGCAAGCCTTGAAGGTTGATTTGCTGATTCCGCCGGAGTTTGACG
>DASXPC010000197.1:0-18159 GCA_036493815.1 Fimbriiglobus sp.
CAGTTCGATACCGAGCGCCGTCCGCGATGCCTCCGGCAGGCGTTGCAGCGCGGAGGCGAGTTCGAACTTACTCGCGGGCAATCGGAGGTTCTTCGCCAGTTGGATGAGGGTGCCGGTCAGGTCGCCCGAGGTTGACGGCGATTCCAGTGCGTAGCGCAGTTTTTTTCTTCGCAGAACGTCCGTACCGGCAACAATTTCGGCATAACTGCGACCCGGTTGAATCGCCCCCATTGCCCTTAGCGCCGCGAAGCATCGAAGTTTGACGGGATCGCTACCTTGTTTCATTCCATCTTCGAGCATGGCAATGGGGCCGGCCGGCACTTGACCATCGAGCGCCTTTTCCTGCAACACCCGTCGGGCGTGCCGGGCAAGCCATTCGTTTCGCGAGAATTGAGCCTGGACGAGTCCGTCGTACGAGAACTGGGATACGTCCGCTTGGAACGGTTTCGGGTCGCCATAACTCACCCGGAAAATTCGGCCGTTGGTTCGGTCCACGGTGACGGCGTTGTGACACTCGCCCGTATCGCACCAGTCGCTGACGTACATCGCCCCGTCGGGGCCCTGTTTCAAGCAGATGCCGCGGAACCAGGGATCATTGGCAAAGAGGAAGTCGGGCCGGCGTTGCCCGAACACCAGGGAATCGGCCCGGGGCAATCCGTCGTTGTTCAGTCGGTTGCCGTGCAGATTGCAGGTGAAGAGCGTATTGCGATATTCCTTAGGGAAGTTCTCCCCTTGATAAATGCAGCAGCCGACGTGGGCGTGGCCGCCGCCGGCGTCGGAATTGGCCTGGCTGACGGCGCCGGTTTTGAGGTCGGCCCGGGCCTCGGTCCAGTGCCCGCTGGCGTAGTGCTTGTAGTCCACGCAACTGCCCATGAGGCCGTACGTGAACGGGTGCGGGTCTTCACCGTACATCCGCTGGTACCGTCCGCCGGGGACGACGTGCCAGAGGTGGTCGATCACGCAATTGGTGATGAAGATTTCGCCGTTCTCGTCCCAGTCGAGGCCCCAGGGGTTGGTGGTGCCGTTGGCAAAGACTTCAAATACCTTCCGCGTCGGGTGGTAGCGCCAGACGCCGCAGTCCATGAAAGTGCGGTCTTTTTTCGGCGTGCCGGGTTTGCCGACCCACGATTTTGTCTGAATGCCGTTACAGCCGTAGAGCCAACCGTCCGGGCCCCAGGCGAGGCTGTTGAAGACGTTGTGCTTGGCTTCCTTCAGGTTCCAGCCGTCAAGTATGACCTGCGGTGGCCCGCTCGGCTTGTCGTCCTTGATCGGCACGAAGAGCAGGTTCGGCGTCGAGCAGAGCCAGATGCCGCCGAAGCCGAATTCGATGCCGGAGAGGTTCGAGCCGTTGTCGATTACGACGGTTTTCTTGTCGAACGTGCCGTCGCCATCGGTGTCTTCGAGAATGACGACGCGGTCTTTTCCTTTGCCGTCGGCGGTCCAGTTCGGATAGCTGAGGCATTCGACCACCCACATCCGGCCGCGGTCGTCGAACGTGAACGCGATCGGCTGGACGATGTCCGGCTCCCCGGCGAACAGCGTTACCTTGAACCCCGGCGGAACGATCATTTTTCCCGGAGCGTCTTTTGGGGCGATCGGCCGGTCGGCGGCGGAAAGCCGCGAGGCGAAGACGAGCACGAGGGGGAGAAGGAACTTCCAGGACATGGCAGAATCGGGGGTTCGCGGTTGGGGGAGGCAATGCGATGGACTATCTTAAGCGGAAACGCGGAGTCGTGCCATGCTCAACGATTCGCAAGTCGCCGGTTATCACAATGACGGTTACGTGCTCGTCAAACACCTCTTCGACGCCGAAGAGATCGGCCTCTTGTCCCGGGCCGCAAAGGAAGACAACGAACTGGACAAGCGCAGCTTCGGTCGGGCCGACGGGGAAGGGGGCGTCGTACGCCTGTCCCTCTGGAACCACCCGGGCGACGGCATCTACGGCACCTTCGCTCGGTGCGAGCGGATGGTGCGGAGCTGCGAAAAGACTTTGGGCGGCGAAATCTACCACTACCACTCGAAAATGATTCTGAAGGACGCCAAAGTCGGCGGGGCCTGGACCTGGCACCAGGACTACGGCTACTGGTACCAGAACGGCGTGTTGCAGCCGCTCCTCACCAGCGTATTCATTGCCGTCGATCCGTGTACGGTCGAAAACGGTTGCCTGCAAGTGATTAAAGGTTCGCACCACTGCGGACGGATCAACCACGTGCTCACGGGCGAACAGGCTGGGGCGGATCGGGAACGGGTGGATGAAATCCTGAAGCGGTTTCCGCTTGTTCACGTCGAAATGGAACCGGGTGACGCCCTGTTCTTCCATGCTAACTTGCTGCACCGGTCGGATCAGAACCGAAGTGATATGCCGAGATGGGCGATGATCTGCTGTTACAACGCGGCGCGGAACGATCCGTATAAGGAGAGCCACCACCCGCGGTACACGCCGCTTTCGGTGGTGGCGGACTCGGCGATCAAACGAGTCGGGGTGAAACGGTTTGCGGAATCGGGAGACGTCGCGTGGCTGGAAGGCCAGCGCGACTCCAGTGCGAAGGAATTGTTAGCCGAATTGCCTTAGCCCCGGCCGTGACCGCCGCCGTGGCCCCCACCGCCACCTCCTCGGCTACCACCACCACCACCTCCACCCCCACGACTACCACCACCGCCTCCACCTCCGCCAAAGCTACCCCCGCGGCCGCCACCACCTCCGCCGAAGCTGCCGCGACTTCCGCCCCCGCTACCTCCGCCGAAACTTCCGGTGTGACCACCCCCACCGCCGCCAAAACTTCCCCCGCGATACCCGCCACCGGCATTTCCGCCGAAGGATCGGCCACCCCCGATCGGAGGGCTTGGGGCGGGACGGGGGCCTTGTACTGTTCCGGCTTGCGGATGGAAGGTGCTGCCCCCCTGAAACGTGCCGCGATTCGGAATCGTCCCGGACGCACCCGGATTGAACGGGGTTCCGCGATTCGGAATCGTTCCGGACGCACCCGGATTGAACGGGGTTCCGCGATTCGGAATCGTCCCGGACGCACCCGGATTGAACGGGGTTCCGCGATTCGGAATCGTCCCGGACGCACCCGGATTGAACGGGGTTCCGCGATTCGGAATCGTCGAGGGCGCGACGGGATGGATCGTTGTGCCGCGCTGGAATCCCGACCCGGGGCTGAACGACCCGGCGTTGTTTCCGAAATTCTGTCTCGACCCGTTAAAACCCTGCCCGATGGCATTACTGGACGAGGTGTGGAACGTCGGCTTCGCTTGCGAGAAACCGGACGGCACCGTCGGCCGTGCCGCGGCATGCTGCTGGGCCAAAATCTGATTCGCGGGCTGCACGAGCCGTGCCGATTGCGACGACGTCCGGGAGCTCTGGCCTTGTCTCGTGGCCGGGAAACCGCCGACCCCGGGAATGTTGGTTGTGGTATTCCGTGAGAGCGGGGGCACCGAGCGTACGCCGTTGTACCCGAACGCGGCGGCGGTCGCGGATTGGTGGAGGTGGTTGGCATAGGCCGGGTTGTGCCCGTTCAACCCCGAGTAGTGGTGGTACATCGAGTTGTAGTACCCGTGGCCGGAATACCACCACGGGTAGTTGGATCGGTAGGCGTACCCGGCCCAAGTGGGGAGGTAGCCGAAGCCACCGTAGAGGTAGCTGGGGAAGAGCCCCAGGCCAACCGACCATCCGCTGCCGTACGGGCCGTAGTAATAGTTGCCGAAGCCGGGCCCGATGGAGAGCGAGGCGAAGAAAGCCCCGCTGCCCCAACCGGTGCCGTATCCGACGTTGAGGGCAAACCGCGGGCGGTAGTACCAGCCGGGGGTGTTCCAGAGCGGTCGGGTGAAACAGACCGGCGCGTAGAGCAGACCGCGGTCTTCGAGGCAATAGTCCCAATACCCCGGGTTGTAAGCAAACCCGTATGTGGTTTCCTGATACTGGTCCGGCTGGTACACCATGTTCCCCGGAGGGTCGGCCCAGTACCCGGACCGCCAGGCGTACTGCCCGGTGCCCTCGTTGTAAACCCAACTACCTGGTATCCATGTCATCCCCTGGTGAGGCGCAGGTGTGTTGGGGTCTGCGTTCAATTGCTTCGGCGGTTCGGGCAGGTCCACCCGCCACTGGTTCATCGTCGTCGGCTTCCAGAACCCGGGGACGTAACGGTACTCGTTGCCCTGCTTCTTCCATTCCCCGGCCGACCATTCGCGGCCCGGAGGCACGTCCCGCCAGAACCCGCTCACCCACGTGAAATCCTTTTTGCCGTCTTCCCACATCCAGTACCCCGGCACCCACTTCACGTCGTTTCCCGTCGGCTTCGTATCGGGCGGCAACTCCGGCACGGGTGGTGGCGGAGCCTTCGGAGCCACCATGTCCTTCCCGCGGACCGCCGCACCGGGTTGGGCAAACGCCTCGTGGATCGGTCCCTGCTCGGCCACTTGAACGCCCGGCTCTGGTTCGACTGGTTTCGGGGACGGTAACGGTTGGGCATCCTGGGCATTCAGGGGCAAACCTGACGCGACAACCGCACCGGCCGAAAAAAGCAGCATGGGGAGAAATGTGCGGAACATGGCAGGACCTCCCTTACCTCTATTTTAACATACCCCCCATCCTGAGGAGTCCAACGAGGGGACGTGTCGATCCTTGACATGACGCAAACGAACGCCGGATCAGAACGTAACGCCGACCCGGCCTCCCAGTTGAACGATCCGCTCCCGGGCGACTTGCGCGGCTTGGTCCGGATTCTCGTGACAAGTGTAGAGTTCTATCGTCACCCACCCGGCGTAACGCACGTCCATCAACGCCTTCAGTGTGGCGGCGAAATCGATGACTCCCTCCCCCGGGATCAGGTGATGGTGGACCCGCGTGGCGGCGATGTCTTCCAGATGGACGTGCCGGATGTGGTCTTTTAGTTTGTGTACGGTCGAGGCCGGCTCGTCCTTCACGCAGAAGAAGTGGCCGACGTCGAAGTTGAGGCCGAGCATCGGGGATGAGATTTTCGATGCGAACTCGAGGTACTGCTCGGCCGTTTCGATGAGCAGATCGGGTTCCGGCTCGACGAGCAGAAGGACCCCTTCCTTCTCGGCGTGTTCGACCACCGGTTTCAGCATTTCGACGAACAGTTTCAGGCACTCGCCCCACGGCCGACCCGCAACCGGACCGCCCGGCTCGGTCGTCACGCTCGGGGCTCCCAACTCCCGGGCCAGCGTGAGTGCCCGCTTCGTGTGGTCGATGCGGATCTGGCGGTAGTGCGGGTCGGGTTCGATCCAAGACGGGTACCAGTATTTTTGCCGGGGGTCGTTCACCGCGTGCATCATGAACGCGTTGACGTTCGAGAAGGCGAGTCGGCTGGCGGCCATCGCGTCGCGGATCGCCTGCTTGGATTCCGGAAGCAGGTACGCGGGCCAGGCGTGCGGCACGTCGGCCATGAGTTCCAGCCCGGCGTAGCCGATCTTCGCGATCCGGGCAGCCGCGTCCGCGAACGAGTGATTCAGATAGGCGTTGGTACTGAAGGCGAGTTTCATCATTCATCCGATTGGAGGCCCGACCGTAAGGGAGGTAAATTCCGAGCCCTCCCTTACGGTCGAGCTTCCGATACGTCTATTAAGGGAACAGCCCCCGTTTGGCCTTTTCCAGTGCCACCTTCTCCACACCAATGCTAAGAGCCGATTGCCGCATGGTGATTTTCCGCTCGCGGGATCGTTTCCGCACTTTTTTGAACGCTCCGAGCATGAGTTCCTGAAGTTTCTCGTTGACCTGCTTTTCACTCCACATGAACTGCTGCAGATCCTGGACCCATTCGAAGTAGGAGACGGTGACGCCGCCGGCGTTGCAGAGGATGTCCGGGACGATAAAGATTTCGGAATTCGCTAGGATCGCGTCGGCGTCGGGCGTGGTGGGGCCGTTGGCACCTTCGGCCAACACCCGGCACTTGATCTTCGCCGCGTTTTCGCCCGTTATCACCTGCTCCATGGCGGCGGGCACGAGCACGGTACACGGGGTCGAGAGCAAGTCGTTCGGGTCGATGGCTTCGGCCCCGGGGAATCCAGCGACGGTTTTTTGCGGGTGAGCGGCGACGTGCCGGCCGAGGGCCGCGACGTCGATCCCCTTCGTATTCCTAATTGCCCCGTTCCGATCGCCGACGGCAATGATTTTGGCGCCCAGTTTGACCAATTCGTCGCACGTGACCGAGCCGACGTTGCCGAACCCCTGCACCACGGCGGTCGCTTCGTCAGGGCGGATGTCGAGTTCGCGGAGCGCTTCGAGTATACAATACACGACCCCGCGGCCCGTCGCTTCCCGCCTGCCGACGCAGCCGCCCAGTTCCACCGGCTTGCCGGTGACGATTTCCGGGCAGGCGTAGCCGACTTTCATGCTGTACGTGTCGTAGATCCAGGCCATCGTCTGTTCGTCGGTCCCCATATCCGGGGCCATGACGTCGATTCGCGGGCCGATGATCGCCAGGACTTCTTCGGTGAACCGGCGGGTGATCCGTTCTTTTTCCCCGATGCTGAGCAGGGCGGGGTCGCAAGCGACGCCCCCCTTGGCCCCACCGAACGGGAGGTTCATGATGCCGCACTTCCAGTTCATCCACATGGACAGGGCCGCGACTTCGCCGAGGTCGACGCTCGGGGCGTAGCGGAGGCCGCCTTTGCTCGCCCCGCTGGTGAGGGAGTGCTGCACCCGGTAGCCGATGAATACGTGGGTATGCCCGTCGTCCATCCGCACCGGGATGGCGACCACCATGCTCCGCTTCGGCACAGTCAGCCGTTCCAGAATGCCCGGGTCGAGGTTGCACAACGCGGCGACGCCGCGGAGTTGCTCGCAGGCCATCTGGTAAACGGGGCTGGTACTGAAGAGGGAAACCTGAGGACTTTTCGACGCAACGACAGTGGACATTCCGAAATACTCCGGGTGGCGGGGGAGAGAACCGCTTGCGACCGGCTTAGGGATTATAGAAGTGGGAGCTAAGATGACCGGGGACGTTGATCGAGCCTGCGATTCTCAAGGGAACAATGTGACCGGCTCGACGATTGTAATCGGGTGCGGATATCTGGGCATGCGGGTCGCAGCCGCGTGGCAGACCGGCGGGCGGAGGGTTCACGCCCTGACTCGCGGGCGGGAAGGGCTATTCTCAAAAGCGGGCATCGTTCCGATTCTCGGCGACGTGACCGATCCGTCCAGTTTGACGGGGCTTCCTTCCGTCGAAACGGTAATCTATGCGGTCGGTCTGGACCGATCGGTCGGGAAGCCCATGCGAGCGGTCTATATCGATGGCCTGGCGAATGTACTCGACTCACTCCCGACGCCGGCCCGATTCCTTCATGTGAGTAGTTCGAGCGTCTACGGGCAATCGGCCGGGGAGTGGGTAACGGAAGAATCGCCCACCGAACCGACCGAGGAGTCGGGGAAAGTCGTTCTTGAAGCGGAACGACTATTGACGGCTCGAATGCCGACGGCGGTCATCCTCCGATTCGCCGGCATTTACGGCCCCGGTCGTCTGTTGCGGGAAAAAGCAATTCGGGCCGGGGAACCGCTCGTCGGCGACGCGGAGAAATGGCTGAACCTGATCCACGTGGATGACGGCGTCCGGGCTGTTCTCGCCGCGGAAACCCGGGCCGTGCCCGGCGAGATTTATAACGTCGCGGACGGTGAACCCGTTTCGCGGCGGGATTTCTATTCCGAACTCGCCCGCGTTTTGAGCGCCCCACCGGCCCGATTCGAACCGGGGCAGAATGCCCGGGGGGAATCGCACCGCCGAGTGTCGAACGGGAAGGCCAGAAACCGTCTTGGCTTTGCGTTAGCCTACCCGAACTATCAAGCCGGGTTAGCGGCCTGTTGAACAGGCTGTTACTTTTTCACCTGTTCTTGAAAGAACTTGACGATCAGAGACGGGGTCTCTTTCGGGTACTTGTGCCCTTCATCATGTAGGTAAACCACGACCGGAGTGCCGATCTTCGACGAGTAGTACAGGCAGCCCTTAGCCCAGTCCACTCCCCGGGCGTCACAACCGTTGAGTTTCTTGACGCGGTCCAGCGTGCGCTTTTGCATGGAGTATTTGACGATCGGGTCTTTCTCACTGGCGGCGTGGAACAGGGGTTTGGGTTTGGCATCAATGAAATAGATTCCTGCGGCCGCAGCGACCGGGGCGAAGGCCGCGAAGGTGTCGCAGCGTTTTGACCATAGAAGGTAGGTGAAGGCCCCGCCGTTCGAGTGACCGGTTGCGTAGATTCGATTTTCGTCAACGTGATACTCCTTTTTCATCGATGCCAGCACGGTATCGAAGAAATGCAAGTCGCGGTCTTTCTGATCACCGGGGCCGGCTTGCCAGCCGGACCGCTTGCCCTCTGGATCGGACAATTTTCCCGGTGTATGCAGCCCCTGCATGTAAACGACGAGAGCTTCGGGCCACGTCTCGTGAATGTGATGCATTCGGGCTGCGTTCCTGGCCGTGCCGCCGTGGCCGTGGAAGTCGAACACGAGAGGCACTTTGCCGTCGGTGTTCTTCGTCGGTGCGAAGACGAGGGCATCGCGTTTCGCGCCGTCCACAACCCAGGAACGTGACGTAGGTTCCTGAGCCGGGACTACTAAAAGTAACGCAAACGATAAGAACGGGTGCATAGGTAGTATCTTCCTGTCGGGCGGCTAAGGCTTTAACCCGGCGGGTTCGTCTTTGTTTCGATGGAAGGGTGCGAAATACTGGTCAATAACGTTTGCCCCGTCTTTTCATGCGATAGGAATGACTGGTTTTCTTCCACAAAGAGTAAGACGGCCCGCTTTCCCTTGACAATCCGCACTAGCCGGCCGAAAATTAAGGTTGGCACCGGAAAACAGACGGGGCCGTTCCGCTGGGCAGCAGACGATCCCGCCTAAGCCCGGTTTGTTATCCGCACGGTCGAAACCGAAATGCTTCTGACTTCGCGAAACTGGTCGCGACGCCTGTCCATGGCAGGCTTGTTCCTGCTTATGACCGTGGGACCGAGCGTGGCTGCCGACGTCCCAACCGGCGCGCAGATATTCAGCAAGCGGTGCGCGTCCTGTCACGGAACGATAGGCGAAGGGGTCAAGGACAAATACCCGCGGGCGCTGGCCGGGGACAAGTCGGTCGCCCAGCTCGCGAAACTGATCGCCCGAACGATGCCGGACGACGACCCGGGCACCTGCACCGGCGCGGACGCCGACCGGGTGGCCGAGTACGTATTCGAGTCGTTTTATTCCAAGGCCGCCCGGGACCGGAATGCTCCGCCGCGGATCGAATTCGCCCGAATGACGGTCGGCCAGTACCGCAACGCCGTCGCCGACCTCGTCGCAAGTTTCCGGCCCGCGCGGAAGCCGGACGGCCGCCACGGCCTGCGCGGCGAATACTTCAACGCCCGCGGCATCCAAACCAACAAGCGATCGATCGACCGCATCGACCGCGAAGTGAAATTCGACTTCGGCACCGCCGCCCCGGGCCCGGACCCGGCCAAATTCGACCCGTACCAGTTCTCCGCCCGCTGGTCCGGATCGGTCCTCGCCGAGCAAACCGGTACGTACGAGTTTGTGGTGAAAACCGAACACGCAATCCGACTCTGGGTGAACGACCCGGTCAAGCCGCTCATCGACGCATGGGTTAAGTCGGGCAGCGACACCGAATTCCGGGCGCCGATCTATCTCCTCGCCGGCCGGACGTATTCCCTCCGCCTCGAATTCTCGAAGGCCAAACAGGGGGTGGACGACTCGAAGAAACTGAAACGAAAGCCGCAGGTTCGGGCGTCGGTGGCCTTAGAGTGGAAACCACCGGTCGGTACGGCGGGCATAATCCCGACCCGTAACCTGTCTCCGGAATCGTCGCCCGAAGTGTACATTTGCTCGACCCCGTTCCCGCCGGACGACCGGAGCTACGGGTGGGTTCGTGGAACGGCGATCTCGAAAGCGTGGGATCAGGCGACGACCGACGCGGCCCTCGACGCGGCGGCGCACGTTGCCGTCGTCGCGGACGAACTGGCCGGGGTGCAGGGATCGAACCGGCGGCGGCGCGACACCGGCTCGGGCAACCCGGCCAGCATCAACCTCGACAGCCAGGGCGGGGTGGTCGCTCCGACCCCGGAGCGGATCGGCAAGCTGAAAGCGTTCGCCCGGACGTTCGCCGAAAGGGCCTTTCGCCGGCCGCTCGACGACGATTTGACGAAGTTCGTCGTCGACCGCTCGTTCGCTTCGGCCAAAGACCCGACGGACGCGGTGAAGCGGGTCGTGCTGTTCGTCCTGTTGTCGCCGCGATTCCTTTACCGCGAAGCGGACGCGTCGCCGGACGGGTACGATGTGGCCGCACGGTTGTCGTTCGGGCTGTGGGATTCGATTCCGGACGCCGAACTCCTGGCCGCGGCGCGGGCAGGGAAACTCTCGACCCGCGAACAGGTCGAATCGCAGGCCAGGCGAATGCTGGCCGACCCGCGGGCTCAAGCAAAGCTGCACGAGTTCCTGCTCACCTGGCTGAAGATCGACCGGCCGCTCGACTTGGCGAAAGACCCGAAAAAGTTCCCCGGGTTCGACCCCGCGGTGATCGGCGACCTGCGGACCTCCCTCGATCTAACCCTCGACGACGTGCTGACGAGTCAAGGGGCGGACTTCCGACGGCTTCTGCTCGACGACACTTTGTTCGTCAACGACCGGCTCGCCGCGTTCTACGGGGCCGCGAAACCGGACGGTGCGAACTTCCAGAAGGAACCACTCGACCCCGGCCACCGCGCCGGCGTGCTCAGCCACCCGTATCTCCTCGCGGCCTTCTCCCACGCCAGCGAAACCTCGCCCATTCACCGCGGCGTCTTCCTCGCCCGCGGCATCCTCGGCGTCGCCCTCCGCCCCCCGCCCGAAGCCATCGCCCCGCTCCCCCCCGACCTCCACCCGGGACTCAGCACCCGCGAGCGCGTATCCTTGCAGACGACGTCGTCCGCGTGCATGACCTGCCACGGTGTCATCAACCCACTCGGGTTCACGCTGGAGAACTTCGACGCCGTCGGTCGATACCGGGATGAGGAACGCAATAAGCCGGTGGACGCCTCGGGCAGCTACCAGACGCGGACCGGCGAAACGAAGACGTTTCGGGGCGTGCGGGACCTGGCCCGGTTCCTGGCGGACAGTGACGAAGTGCATTCGTCCTTCACGGAGCAGCTCGTCCACCACCTGGTGCAGCAGCCGGTGCGGGCCTATGGCCCCCGGACACTGGAGACGCTGACGCAATCGTTTGCGAAGAACGACTACGACATCCGCAAGCTGGCGGTGGAGATCATGGCCACGACGGCATTGGCACCGAGAATACAAAAGGGAACTGCATCACCCCCGCCGAAGTAATTGTGGTAAGATAGACCTGCTGTTTTTGCCTTGGAGATTCGCCATGTTTCCTGCCAATTCCCGCCGCGAATTCCTGCGAAATCTCGGCATCGGCTCCGCCGCCGTGCCGTTCGTCCTGAACCTACCGAGCCTTGGGTTCGCGAACCAGGCCACTCGCAAGCAACGGCTCATCGTGGTCTTCAGCCCCAACGGCATCTTCCCCGCGTCCTTCTGGCCGGACGAGGAAGGGGCGATCTTCAAGCTCAAGGAAATCCTCCAGCCGCTCGCCCCGCTTCAGGACAAAGTCCTCACCCTCCACGGCGTCTGCGACAAAATCCGCGGCGACGGCGACGGCCACATGCGCGGCATCGGCTGCCTCCTTACCGGCATCGAACTCTTCCCCGGCAACATCCAGGGCGGCTCCGACACCCCGGCCGGGTGGAGCAAAGGCATCTCCGTCGACCAGGAAATAAAGAACTTCCTGCAAAAGGGCGCCGCCACCCGCACCCGGTTCGGCTCACTCGAACTCGGCGTCATGGTGCCCGACCGGGCCGACACCTGGACGCGGATGGTCTATGCCGGGCCGAATAAGCCGATCGCCCCGGTGGACGATCCGTACCAGTTGTTCAACAAACTCTACGGCCGCGTGAAGGACCGCGAAACCCTGAAGAGCGCGCTCGACGACGTGACGCACGACCTGAAAACCGTCGGCAACGCCGTGAGTGCCGACGACCGCCGCCTCCTCGACGAGCACGCCACGTTCGTCCGCGAAATGGAAAAGGAACTGAAGGAGACGAAAGACACGGTCGGCCACGCGGTGCCGAAATTGGAGCCGGGCATCAAGCGGGAGAACGACCGGATGCCGCAGATCGCGAAGCAGCAGGTCGAACTGCTGGTGACCAGCTTCGCCGCCGACTTCGCCCGGGTGGCGACATTCCAGATCACGAACTCGGTCGGCCAGGCGAAGATGCGCTGGCTCGGCATTACCGAAGGGCACCACGAACTTTCGCACGAGCCCGACACGAACGAGAAGGCGGTCGACAAGCTGATCAAGATCAACACCTGGTACTGCGAGCAGGTCGCCTACCTCGCGAAGCGTCTCTCCGAAACACCCGAGCCGGGCGGACCGGGGAGTTTGTTGGACAACACGCTCATCATGTGGACGAACGAACTCGGCAAGGGCAACTCGCACACGATGGATAACATTCCGTTCGTCCTCGTCGGCAACGGTCTCGACTTCAAAATGGGCCGCAGCCTGAAGTACAAAAAGGTCGCCCACAACCGCCTGCTCATGTCCTTAGCCCACGGCTTCGGCCACCGCGTGAAGACGTTCGGCAACCCGAACCACTGCGGGGATGGGCCACTCAATTTGGTGTGATTTGTAGGGTGGGTCAAGCGTCGCTTTGGACGCGCCGACCCACCGGGCTGTCGTGAGGCGTTTGCGAGGCGGTGGGTCGGCGCTCGAAGACTCGCTTGACCCACCCTACGAACTTGGCCGCGAAAGCTTGCGAACATCGCTTGCCGATGATCTTGGATTTCTAGGAGTGTTCGAAGGTCCGTTGAGAACGCGTACCATGAACTCCATCCTCGTCATCCACCCCTACAAAGACGGCGGCTCTTGGGTCTTCGACGACCCCGCCGTCGGCCTCGTGCGGGAGCCGTTCGTCGCCGGGGCTGACGTACTCCTTGACAAAATGACAGCCCACATCCCGAACGCGGCTGCGGGCGTAACGGTCCTGTTCTCCGCCAACCCCTTTCCCGGATCCCGGCACGAGTTCCTCTGGCGGCGGGGGGATATGGGCGGCAATTGGTACTCCAGTGCCGCCTTCGGCGTTGAAGGCTGGTTGTGCCCCGCACTTTTCAAATACTTCGACAAGGCCCCGGCACGGATCTACGCCGAGGTGCGGCCGAAAGCGGCCTGACGTCTTTTTCCGTGGCGAAGCCATGCCGACTCCCTCGAAGCCTTGCGCCCTTGGCTTCCGGACACAACTCGAGTCGAAACGGAGGGTTGAATCGGTTATACTTTGTTAGCGGATGACCACTGCGCTGTTGCGGCCTTGCGCACTTGAATTCTGATCCCCCACCTCGGAAAACGCCATCGCTCTTTAACGGAGGAGCCAGGGATGCCCCCGCCGGCCGCATACAACTTCACCGTCCGAGTCTCGCCGGACGACATCGACGCCCAGAACCACGTCAACAACGTGGCCTATCTGAAGTACGTGCAGGACGCTGCGGTGCGGCACTGGTTTGCGGTTGCCCCGGCCAAAATCGTCACTGCGGTCGCGTGGGTCGTCCGCCGGCACGAAATCGAGTATAAGAAGCCGGGGTTCGCCGGGGACGAGTTGGAAATCAAGACGTGGGTCGGCGAACCGACCGCGGCGACGTGGGAGCGGTTCACAGAGATCCGTCGGGCGGCCGACGGCGACCTGCTCGTTTCGGCCCGGACGGTGTGGGTGCTGATCGACATCGAGACCCGCCGGCCGCGACGGGTGGATGCCACGTTCAAGGCCATATTCCCCACGGCATTTCCGGACCCGATTTAAGCCAGCGTCCGCACCGTCTGCCAGCGGTCGTTCGCCTCGGCGTAGAGTTCATGGAAGTGCCGCACGGCCGCGACGCCGACGGGAGTCAGATCGGCATGCGCGTCGATCAGGTCGAACGATTCCTCGATCTCGGCCGCACAGTCGTTCCCCACTTCCGCCGCCCCGCCCGTTACCGCCCAGGGCAGACCGCGGAAATTCGCCTGCCAGAAGTCCATGAGCAGGGTCCACTCGTAGAGGTGGACGTATGGAATCTGAATCAGTGTCCGAATCGACAGAGGCCGGCCGTACCGCGGGATCGGTGCGGTCCATTCGCCGCAATTGGTGACGAGCGATTCGCCGCGAGCGTAGAGGATCGTGTCGCAGAGGTAGTCTTTCGTGTGCCCCATTTCGTGGCCGAACCAGGTGAAGCAGAACGGGTCGAGACAGGGTTCGTCCGCGTCCGAATATGCCACCGAGACGCCCATGACGCCCGGGAGGGTTGGGTCGGAGAACGAGGCGACGGCTTTGGCCCGCGGGAATTCGAATCCGCGGATCGCCCGGATGTAGTGGCGGAACTCGCGATAGATGGCTGGGGAGTCGCGGCGGATGGCCTCGACGATGCGGGCGAGTAAGCCGCCTGTGATGCCGGCGTGTGCCGTGCCGGTGGGGATGCCGACGGGGTCGTATCGAATCGCGGATCGGCCCAGCCGACACGCACGCACCAGTTTGGGGCGCACCGCCGCATCGGGAAACGTCCAATTGCGGTTGTCGAGTGTTCCGTCGTTATCGACCAACATCCGTAGGCAGTCGTTTCTGGGCATGATCAGGAACGGGTCGTCCGTCCGGCCGCCGAGTCGCCAGAATGCCCGGCTGGGATCCAGCATCAACGAGACGGCCCGGCCGGCGGGTAACTGATCCCGATCGGCGGGCAGATAGACCGACCAATCGCAGAAGGGGAAACCGATCCGGCCGAGGACGTCGGTGTAGAGGTCACATCGGCCGGACCAGGTCCTATCGGCCCGCAATCGGATTTCCAATGCGACGTTGCCGAGCGAAGCGACGGCCGCGGGATCGGGCGGAGGCCGGTGAGGGCAGGAAGTGACGCGGTCGTGCCAGCGTTGCAATTCGGCGGAGAAGGGGGCTAGGGCGTGCAGGCCTTCGATGAAAAGTGGGTGGCATAACAACCGGCGTTTCTCGGCCGGCGGGGAGGGACCACTGAGGTACGCGTCGATGGGGGCGAGGGCTTGAAGGAGACTCGGCCCCGCTCGCGTCCGGGCCAGGGCAAAGAGGGTGGCGTGGGCCGCGGCCGCCCGGTCGAGCAGGCCGTCACGGCCCGCGACAACTCGGCCCGGCGCTGTATAGAGGGAGCGCACGAATGTTTGGGCGTCGGACATGGGGAGTTGTCCTTCCACCGGTCGGGAAAAAATGGAATCGCGTCACGTGCGGGAATCTCCGGATGTAGATGAAGAACCGGCCGAGCCGGTTGTGACAACGGGGCGACCGAGAGAGGGTCGCGAGGTCTAACGTTTGCCGAATTGTCTGCGAGTTGAGCGGAATGGTACTCCGGTCTGAATGAGTCCACAAGACAAATGTGAAAACGTCAGTGCCTTACCTCTTCGTAACTTCGCTTCACAAGGAGATGGTGGAAAATGTCGAAAGAATGAACGTGACAGATTCGGCCATGCCTGCGATAACAATTGGCCTGTGGATTCTTCTCCAACGGGACCCCGACGATGATTCGCCCGAACACTTTGGCAACAATCCTGACTTCCCTGATTCCGTTTGCGGCCGGGGCGCAAGACAAGACCGAGCCGGCTCCGTCGCCGCGGTCGCACGCCGCCCCGCTCTTATCAGCGGACCTGATCAAGTCGCTTCCGTTGCGCGGGATCGGGCCGAGTACCACGCCCGGACGAATCGGGGACGTCGCCGTCGATCCGCGGAATCGCAGCGTCTGGTACGTCGCCGTCGCTTCAGGTGGCGTGTGGAAGACGACCAACCGCGGCCGGGACTGGCGGCCGATCTTCGACCACTACGGCTCCTACTCGATCGGCTGTGTCACGCTCGACCCGATGAATCCAGACATCGTCTGGCTCGGCACCGGGGAAAACGAATCCCAGCGGAGCGTCGGGTATGGGGACGGCGTCTACAAGAGCACCGACAGTGGTTCGACCTGGAAAAACGTCGGTCTCAAGGCGAGCGAACATATCGCGAAGATCTTGATCGACCCGCGGAACTCGAACGTCGTCTATGCGGCCTCGCAGGGGCCACTCTGGGCACCTGGTGGGGACCGCGGGCTTTACAAATCATCCGACGGCGGAAAATCCTGGAACCGCGTGCTCGAGATCAGCAAAAACACGGGTGTTACCGATATCTGGTTCGACCCGCGAAACGCGGACGTTCTGTACGCCGCGAGTTATCAACGCCGGCGGCATGTCGGCGTTCTGGTCGGCGGCGGGCCCGAGTCGGCCATCTTCAAATCGACCGATGCGGGGAAATCGTGGAAAAAGCTGACTGCCGGTTTGCCCACTCACAACATGGGCCGGATCGCCCTGGCCGTGTCTCCGCAGAAGCCCGACGTGATCTATGCTCACGTGCAGTCCGCCGCCGCCCGGGAGGACCGCGGTGCCTTCTTCCGGTCCGAAAACGGCGGCGAAAGCTGGACCCGGAAGGGGGCCACGGGAGTCCAGACCGGCGAATACTACGGTGAGCTCTTCCCCGACCCGAACACATTCGACAAGATTTACATCATGGATAGCGGCGTGCAGGTCACGACCGACGGCGGGAAAACGTTCAGCCGGGTGAGTTGGCCCGGTATCCACCCCGACAACCACGCTCTGGTGTTCGACCCGACCAACCCGCTACACCTGATCGAGGGAAACGACGGCGGTTTATATGAATCCTACGACAACGGTAAAACGTGGCGGCACTTCGACAACATGCCCACCATTCAGTACTACCGCGTCGGCGTGGACAACGCTCTGCCTTTCTACAACGTTTACGGCGGCGCTCAGGACAACGGCACCTCCGGCACGCCGTCGCGGAGCTCGAACCGGTTCGGCGTCCGCACCGCCGACACCTTCCGCGTCGGCGGGGCAGACGGCATGCAAGTCCGTATCGACCCCACCGACCCCGACATCATCTACACGTCGTCGCAGGGTGGAGCACTCGTCCGGTTAGACCGGAAGACCGGTCAGAACAAGTCGATCCGCCCCCGAGGCCAGGGCGTCCGGTGGAATTGGGACACGCCACTCATCATCTCCCCGCACGACCCGAAACGGCTCTACTACGGCGGTAGTACGCTTTTCCGCAGCGACGACCGGGGGGATACCTGGAAAGCGGTCAGCAAAGACCTGACGAAAAACCTCGATCCGAAGAAAGCCGTGGTCATGGGGAAAGTCTGGGCGGACGACGAAGCCGTCAACCACAACCTTTTCACCACGCCCCTGAGCATCGTCACCGCGTTGTCGGAGTCGGCGAAAAAGGAAGGCCTACTTTACGTCGGCACCGACGACGGTCTAGTTCAAGTCAGCGAGGACGGAGGGACGACTTGGCGGAAGATCGAAAAATTCCCCGGCATTCCGGACGGGACCACCTGGGTCACAGACGTGCGCGCGTCCGCCTCGGAAACGGACGCCGTTTATGTTTCCTTCCACAATTGGCAGCGGGGCGATTTCAACCCCTATCTGCTCAAGAGTACCGATCGCGGGAAAACGTGGACGAGCATCGTCGGGAACCTGCCCCCGCGCAACGGCATCTGGAACGTCATCGACGATCCGGTGAACAAGGACCTCCTATTTGCGGCCACCGAATTCGGCCTTTACATGACAATCGACGGGGGGAAAGTCTGGGCAAAAATGTCCGGCGCTCCGGTCATTCAATTCCGCCACATGGAAATCCAACCGCGGGACGGGGACCTCGTCTGCGGGACGTTCGGCCGGGGCATTTTTATCTTCGACGACTACGCCGCACTGCGGGGCCTGACGGCAGACGCCCGGTCTCAAGACGGTGTCTTACTGCCGATTCGGAAGACCTGGGCGTTCGTGCCCGTGTCGTTTCTTTCGGTCGGGAGCGGGGAGTATACCGCGGAGAATCCGGAGAACGGGGCACTCGTCACGTATCACATCCGCCAGGCGTTGAAGGGGAAAGTGGTCGTGAAAATTTCCGATGCCGATGGCAAGGCGGTCCGTGAAATAGACGGGTCGACGACCGCGGGGATCCACCGCGTTAGTTGGGATCTTCGCGAGGGACAGGCCGGAGGCGGCGGCGGTGGTCGCGGTGGCCGGGGCGGTGGAGGAGGCCGCGGCGGTCGGGGTGGTGGCCGCGGCGGACCGGGCGGCGGAGGTCGTG
>DASXPC010000198.1:0-14108 GCA_036493815.1 Fimbriiglobus sp.
GGTGCGATACTGCCACGGCCGGCTCCTTCCGGGATGGCGGATGTCGTAACACCACCCATCGTCCCGGACGGACCGGCAATTCGTCGAGGCCAACCGTCGGCACCACGGCTCAGAGTTCAAGGTTGTTGCGGAAAGTACAGTGGATTAACAGAAGCCTGCAAAATCCCAGCGCCTTCTTGAAGCACGAGCTCCGGTACCCGGCCCGTTCGAAGCCACGGAAGGCGGCGTAGCCCGTCGTCGCGGCTCGGTGTTCGAGTTCGGCGACGACAGGCCCGGCCAAGCGGGTGCGGTGGGGCAACCAGACGTACGAAGAAATGATGATCGGGTTCGTCGAGTACTACAGGAATTAGGCGGGAAGCCAGTGCTATTGCACGGCCGTCCGCCGACGCCGCCAGTACCCGACTAACCCAACGACTGCCGCACTGGAAAGCAGCAAGCTCGCAGGTTCCGGAACCGGTACGAATTCGATGGCATCCAACCAATCGGCGGACGCGCCAAGTGGCGTGACGGCGCCCGTCATCGTATTAATCGATCCGAGTCCGGAAGGTCCGCCGCCGGGTGAGAAACTACCATAAAGGGTATTCGAACCGTCGAATTTCATGGCATTGACATACGTCGTGATGCCACCCGTAATCGGTCCGATGGAGGTATGAACGCCGGTGGTCGGATCGACCGTTCGCAAATCGGTGGCACCTCCGCCGTCCGGGGCGGAATAGAGTGTCCCGGTGGAATTGAATGCCAATCCTCCTCCCCCGTACGTATTGCTCGTCGGGAGTGGCGACCCGACCATGGTCGCGGCCCCGGTCGTCGTATTGATCGTAAACAAGGCCGGAGTACTCCCCGAACTCCAACCGAAAAGGGTTCCCGTACCCGGTTGGAACGTAATGTCCGCCATGGTGTTGCCGCCGGCATTGAACGACCCGATGACGGTCACGACGCCGGTCGTGCGGTTCACCGACACCAGTGAAGAGACCCCGTTAGGGGACTGTTTGCTAGTCGATCCGAACAGCGTATCGGTGCTGGCCTGATAGGCCAAGCCGGTCAGTCCGTACAGATTTGCCGGGTTGCTATCGTGTAACGGGAGGGAAGTCAGTACGGCCCCGTTCGCCGGGTTGATCGTCACCAGACTGCCTGCGCCGTCGAGCGCAGGTCCGGCCCCGCCCGTCGCACCATACAAAACAGTTTGTGCATTCACTTGCGAGGTGACGAGTAGTAAGCAAGAGAGAATCGGAAGAATTCGAGTACGCGCCTTTGTTGTTGCAAACATCGAAACCCCATGAAAATGTGACGATTCTAAGGTGTCCAGAGTCGAACGAATACGTACCACGCTGGAATCGGGTGCCAAACATGGAGAGCAGGACTTAGCTTAAGCGAGAAAATTCAGCGGACAAGAACATTTCTGCCCGAACCATTGCCTAATTGTGAATTGTTGTGGAATTTTCTGATTATTCAACGAATGCAGCGCATATCCGGAATTATTCGAAAATGAATTTCTGATAGAGAATGGAGTTTGGGGTCGCGAGTGGCCACGGCGAAATTACAACTCCTTCTCGAAGCACACGCTCCGCTCGTCGTCGACGTACGGTCCGAATTTGGGGATCGGCTGGTACCCGGCTCGTTCGTAAACGCGGACGGCGTCGGGTTGGTGAGTGCCGGTTTCGAGGCGGACAGAGGTTTAGCCCTCCGTCGCGGCCCGGCGTTCGAGTTCGGCGAGGACCGCCGCGGCAAAGCCGCGGTTGCGGTCAGAAGGAATAGCGTTGCGGGCATGCCGCCATGATATTCCCAAACGTGCAAGGCCGCGCCCGAACGGGCGCGGCCTTGCGATTCCGACTCGGGCGGATGGGAGATTACTGCTTCTTCTCTTTCGGAGTGGGCTTGGGCGGTTCGGGTTTGCTGGGTTCCGGCTTGGCCGGGACGAACCTGCCCATTCCACCGCCGATGCCTTCGACGGGCTTGAGATTGGCCGGGCGTAGGTAGAGGTTGACGCCGTCGGTTACATAACCTGCCGGAACTGAGGCCGGCGGCTCGCCGAACAGATTCTTCTCGGTTTCCCGCTGCAGCTTCTCCGCCTTCGCCGGGTCGGTCAGGTAGAAGACGTTGTCCACCACGGCCGGGGCGAGGTCGCACATGTTCCCGACCACTTTGAGAACGGTGAAAAGTTTGACGTCGTTCAACGTCAGCGTCAGTCTTGGGTCCGCGATCTGGTCCTCCGGGCAATGGAGCACGATGTTCGCTCCGGTCTGCTCGCAGAGCAGGTCCACGATCTCGGTGAGCGATTTGTCCTTCACCGCAATGGAGACCGTTGGACCGTAGAGCATCTTCTGGATGTCACTAATCGAGATGGTCTGCACCGTTTCGCCGGTCCGGAAGCTGCCGGGAATGGACGCGGGGACGAAGGCCGGGCCGAGAATGATCTGGTTCCCTTTGACATGAAAACCGACTTTGCCCGCTTCGATCGAGAGGCCGACCGCGACTTCGTTGAGGATGTCCTGCACGCTCAACCCGCGGGTGATGCGGATGGAGACCTTTTGCTCGTATATTTCGATACCCTGTTGCTTGAACCATGCCTGCTCGGCTCGGAAAGTGGTGCCGTACCGTTGGGACAGGTAGTCGAAGAGGTCGACCAATGTCATATCGATCGGGTCTTTGAACCCGGCGTCCAGGCTCAAAATTGCCGTCGTCTCGGCGGTCGTGCCGGGGGTTTGGGCTTTCTGACGCGATTCGCCGTTCACCGAAACGGTCACGACGGCAGCTTTCGAGGGGGGCTGATTTTTCGGTGGGTCGGCGGGCACCTTCGCGTCCGGGTTCTTCTGCGATCCGCCGTCGCCGGCGTAATAAAGTCCGGCCCCGGTCGTGCCGAGGATTCCGGCGGCCAGGCCGGCCGCGACGAGCAGTTTCAACTTCGCATTCATAACGTGGGTCACTCCGTCGGCGAGGGTGGAGATCGGATCGGTTAAGTTCCCGGCTGCGGCGTAGTCGAGTGCGGCCGAGACGGTCGTTTCATACAGGAATTCGAGGCCCACCGACCCCGCCCGGGCGAGCGGGTCGGCCAGGCCGGTCACGGCGGCGGTGGCCACGGTCGGGGCCAGGCCCCGCCGCACGAGCCGGTCCTTCAATTTCGCCTTCGCGGCCGAGAGGCGGGAATCGACGGTGCCCACCGGACATCCCAACACCGCCGCGGCCTCGGCGTTGGTCCGCCCTTCCAACGAGCAAAGCACGAGCACCGCCCGGAACTTGTCGGGCAGCGCGGCCAGTTCGTCCCCCACCGCCGTGCGGGCTTCGCGCGTCTCGGCCGCATCGGAGGGAGTAGTCGGAGTCATGGCGTCGTCCGGGCCTAATGCCGCGGTGGGGTGCCGGTGCAGCCGGCCGATCAACTTGCGCGACACCCGGTGGGCGACCCGGTAAAGCCAGCCGGCGAGCGACTCCCCGCGCACCTTGCGGGCGTCCCGGGCGAGGACGAAGAACGTCGCCTGGAACGCGTCGTCGGCGTCCGCCGACGGGCCGAGCTCTCGCCGGCAGACGGCCCGGACCATCGGCCCGTGCCGGCGGACGAGGGCGGCGAACGCGTCCCCGTTCCGGTCCGCGACGTACCGCGCCAGGAGGGCGGCGTCGGAATCCGGGTCCGGGGCGGGGCCGGTCAGTCGCCGGACCGCCGCCAACAGCCCGCGGGCCGGGCCGGCCATGGTCGTCTCCGTCGCGTGGGTCATCCCCTATTCTGTTCCGGCCGGCGAGCCGGGACTTCGAAGAAAATGGGATTTATTTCCGGACGAACAAGCGGGGGATTTCCGCCTACCTCCGCACGAACGTGGCCGCCAGCTTGTCTTCGTGAATCTGCTCGTATTCCGGGTTCTTCCGGAGTTTTTGGATCATCTTCTTGTCGTAGTTCTGGTCGAGGATGACGCCGACGGGGTGGAACGCCTCGAACGCGTCCATGTCGTCGTCGAAGTAGTCGTACCAGTCCCGGTCGGTGTGCAGGTAGTAGCGGCCGTCGTGGGAGACTTTCCATTGTGGATAGCCGAGGTCGCTGACGATGCCGCCCCAGAGGTAGTAGACGTAGATGGTTCCGGAGACGTGGCGTTTTTTCAGGGCCTCGATGCCGGCGTAGGGGAAGGGATAGGCGGCATCGAGTTTCGGCCGCAGGACGAAGGGCACGGCCGCGGCGACGGCCATAAGGCCGAGAAAAATCGCCCAACGGATGCGGCCGAGCGTGGCGGAAATCGGGGCGTTGTCGGGCGACCGTTCCGCCCCGGGAGGGGTGAGGCAGCGGACCCAGATCGGTACGACGGCAGGGGCCAGGAGTAGGGTGAACCGGCTGGCGTAGAAGCAGGCGGCGAACGCGGCGGCCGCGGGCATGACTTCTTCCCACCGCACCCGCCGCCGCCGCCAGGCCACGAGGGCCGCCGTCGCCGCCGCGATGCCGAGTCCGTGCAGACTCCCCGGTTGGTTCCGCAGTTCGGCAAAACTGCGGGGAAGGTTTCGCGGGTCGGTGATCGGGAGCCATTCGGAAATCGGGAAGATATCGGTACACATGTGCCGGTTCATTTGGGCGATCGGGAAGATCGCGAATCCGGCCGGGGTGGCGAGTTGCGACACCGCGGCGACGAATACGATCGCCGTTTCAACCCAGGGCGGCCCGGCCCGCCGCTTGCGCAGGTAGCGGACCCATCCGGCACCCGCGGCGGTGCCTAGAAATACGGCTGCCACCCCGATCGACGGGTGGCAGTTCTGCCAGAACAGACAGACGAGGGCGGCGGACAGGATTTTGGGGCCGGGCCGCAGGTTCGCGAAGTAAACCGCGAGCAATAGGCCCCAGGCGAAGACCGTGAATGTTTGTGGGCGGACGGTGGTGTACGGAGCGATGCAAAAGAGCCCTGCCCCGCCGGCGAGGAGTGCGACCCAGCCGCGGGGCCAATCCCGGAGCCGCAGCGCGGCAGGCCAGCAGATGGCGAGAAACCCGCCGGTGAGGAGGAGGGCGTCGAACACGCGGACGGCCTGCCAGTCGCCGGCCCGGCGGACGAGGGCCAGAATCACCTGGGACAGCCAGCAGATCGGTTCGTGGGCGAGGCCGGCACGGTGGGCGAGGAACGGCTCGGTAATGAACGGCGTCCCGGCGGCGAGCATCACGTCGCCGAGTTTCACCTGCCAGTAGATGTCGACGTCGCCGATCGGCCGGCAGCCGATAACCCCGAACGTGACGGCCGCCCCGACTGCGAGCCACGGCGGCGGCGCGAGGCGCACCAGGCGGCCCGTCAACCCACCTTCCACCCGGCCGCCTCCTCCCCGTCCAGCCGAAGGGTCAGACACTTCGCACTCCCCCCGGCCTTCAGGAATTCGTCCAGTTCCACTTCGATAGGGTTATACCCGTGCGTGGACAAGTCGGCTGCCAACCCCGGACACCGGCTGTTGTGGACCACCGTCTTGCCCACCACCACCGCGTTGCACCCGAACCGGTGCGCCTCGGCCTCGGCCACGGGAATCAGTTTGGGGACGTGGGTTTGCAGCACCCGTCGGCCGTAGGTGTCGAATGCGTCGGGATAATAAATCGCCACGTCGCGGGCGAGCGGGCAGAAGCAGGTGTCGAGGTGATAGAACCGCGGGTTGACGAGTTCGAGCGGCAGCACCCGCACGCCGAAATGCTGGCCGACCCACTGGTGGGCGGTCGCGTCGGACCGCTGGCGGTATCCGGCGAAGAGGGCGTCGCCGCAGAAGAGGGCGTCGCCGGCCCCTTCGTGGAATTCGTGCTCGGGCAAATGCTCGACTTTGAACCCGTTCGCCGCAAACCAGGCATCGAACACCGGCGATTCCTTCGCCCGCACGTCGTGCCGAAAACGGCTGCTAAGGAACGTCTCGTGGAAGATCAACCCGGCGTTAGCCGTGAACACTAGGTCGGGCAGCCCCGGGACCGGTGCGAGATTCTCGACCGCGACGCCCAGACCGACGAGCGTGGACCGGAGCGTCTGCCACTGCTGAAACGCCAGCGCCCGCACCGCCCCGAGGGACCGGTTCATCCACGGGTTGATTTCGTACTCGATGCCGTAATGGTCCGGCGGGCACATCAGGATGCGGGGGGGCATGGCTCCTCGTTTGATGGGTTATACTTGATACTATAGGTTCGGAAAAAAGGACTGCCGATGCGCGTATTCGAGATGAAGGAGTGTAATTGTGTCAACGTACTGTCATTCTCTTCGGATGGGCGGTACATTCTAGCGGCTGGCGGATGGGAAGCAAAAGGTTCCGAACATGCCTTTGTCCTCGATTCGTTGACCGGTGAATCCGCGTTCGAATACACGTTTGCCGCCGAGCACATCACCGCATCGCAGGAATGCTCGTTATTTGCCATCTCAAACGGATCACCGGTGCAGGAAGATATGACTGTTCGGGTGGCGTCCCAAGGTCGTTGGGAAGAAGTGCCGTTTAGGGTAAGCCAATCGACCGGTTGGCTCGCGATCTCCTGTCTCGAATTCTTGCCGGAAGGTAAACGAATTGCGATTGGCTGCAGAGGAGCCTCCGGTTTGACCCCGATTACCTGGCCAGACAGGGATACAGAAATGATTGATCGGATTCTCGATTGGGTCGCCATTTGGCAACTCAACCCAGCCAAGATGATCTCGGAACACGTTACGGCTCATCCCGTAGGGGTGGTAAGTTTTCGGCCGGACGGCAGGCAATTCGCATTTAGCGGAGGTGCCACCTCGTTTGCAACTGTACACTTGTGTGACGAACGAGATGGCCTGCTCAATCAAACTTTCAACCCACTCGGTATTCGGACGAGATGCCTCTCGTATAGCCCGGACGGCAAAAAGTTGGCGGTCGGAAATGCCCGGGTTGTGTACATGTTAGACGCGACTACGTTGTCAATAGTGTGGGAACTCAGGGGTCATAAAGGACATGTAAACAAAGTCGTATTCACAAATGACGGCCGGAAATTGATTTCTGTCGGCCACGACATGACGGCTCGAATGTGGGAGGTAGAAACAGGCCGATTAACGACCACGTTCGACTGGAAGATTGGTCGGTTGACAACGGTTGCGGTTTCGCCCGACGGCACTATGGCTGCGGCCGGCGGCGAGAACGGCCGGATCGTGCTGTGGGATTTGGACCCATAACTATTTGGCCGGTGCGAACATCTCGTCCCAAGTGTTGACGTCGAGAAGACGGCCGCTGAGGGCTTCGAGCTTGGCAAAGTCGGTTTCTTGAGTAATTGCTGCCTCGTGTTCCGGCTTCGGCGCTCCGAGTCGCTTTCGACCGATCCGAAGGATCATTGTCCGCGCTTCCTCCGCTCGCCCGTCATCCCGGAATAGGTCGAACACTTCCTTCAACGCGGGATGGTCGGTGAAAGCGCCTTTGGTGATCATGGCATCGTACCTCATGGTCAAAAGAAACATCGCCGCGTTCGCCAATCGCTGAAACGTTGCCGGGTCTGTTTCCGCCCACATCCGGTCGCTCATCCGAGTCACCACCTGCTTGACCTCATCCCGGCTGTTGGCCGCAATCGGGGCGAGTGGTATTAGCGCGAGCGGCCCGGTCAACTATTCTTCGACCGGCAATTCCCACACTCTCACGATCGTGTTGCCGAACGCCCATTCCGGCCCGAATGGGGGAGCGACCCGATAGCGGCCGGTTAACTCCGCGTCGTCCGCTTCGGGCCGCAACAGAAACGCAACCGAACTCACGGCCATCAGGTGCCGGGAATGCAGCGCCGCATTGTACAACATCATCCGGCCGGGGAGGAAGGCATCCCGGCCGGTCTGGAATTCGACGTGCAGAATCCAAGGCGGGTCGTCGGCGTCGATCACCGCGACCTTTTCCGGCGGCCGGTAAACGCCCAGAAGGTCGAGCCATCCCGTCGGCGACAGCTCGAGCAAATCCTTCCCCGTCGCGTCGTACGGCTTCGCCACGTCTACTTGCTCACGCCCTTCTTAACTTCCTTCTTGTCCGGCGACTTGGCGTCCGCCTTCTTCGGCTCGACCTTGATGTTATGCACGAACAGGTTCAGGTCGTATTCGCCGTCCTTGAACTTGTCGTTCAGGAACTCGATGACCAGCTTCGCCTCCCCTTTCTTCAGCTTGGCGGGGATTTCGTACGACTTGGCGTCTTCCTGCTTCAGCGTGAATTCCTTGGCCACTTCCACGTCGCCGACGGTGAGTTTGAACTTGGCCATTTCCTTTTCGGCCGCGGTGCAGGACGCCTCGACGGTGATCGTGTACTCACCGTCGGCCGGAATCTTTACCTTTGCGGTCTGGGTACCGAAGGTGTAAAAGAAGAGTTTGCCTTCGCCCTCGTCGAACCCGCCGAGGGTGTCGCCGGTGTCGAATTTGCACTTCCACTTGAAGTCTTTGAGTTCGAGTTTGATCGGGTCGGCCGCGGCCACGAGGCCGAGACTCAACCCCACGAACACGACCGCCGAGACGATGGCCCGGGACATGGGAGAGACCTCCGATTGGGGGAAAGCCAGGATGGGGAACTCGGGGACATGATACGGAATCACCCCCCGATCGCGTGCATCGTCCGCTGCGGTTTGACGAACGAGGCGAGGTTAATTTCGTGCCCGGCCCACTTGGCCCAGACCGTGGCCCGGATGGCGGCGGCCACCGCCGCGGGGTCCGGCCGGGCGGCCCGGAGCAGCCCCTTCACGTCCGTTTCCTCCAGGGCGAACAGGCAGTGCCGCAGCTTGCCGTCGGCGGTCAGGCGGAGCCGGTTGCAGCTCGCGCAGAACGGGCGGGAGATCGAGGCGATGAGGCCGATCCGGCCGCCGCCGTCGGCGTAGTCGAAGTCCATCGCCGGGGCCCGCGGGTCGTAGTCCGGGGCGGGGGTGAGCGGGGCCACTTCGCGATCCAGCAACTCCAGAATTTCGTGAGCCGGAAACACCTTATCCCGTTCCCACGCGTCGGCCCCGATCGGCATGTATTCGATGAACCGCAGCTCGAACCCCTGCTCCCGGCAGTATCGGGCGAGCGGCACCGCGTCGCAATCGTTCACCCCGCGGATGCAGACGGCGTTCAATTTGATCGGTCGAAATCCGGCCCACTTCGCCGCCGTTAGGCCGGCGAGAACGTTTTCCAGCCCGTCCCGCCGGGACAATTCGCGGAACCGGCCGGGGTCGAGCGTGTCGAGCGAAACGTTCAGCCGGCGCAGGCCCGCATCGAATAATTGCTGGGCCTGGTCCGCCAGAAGTAATCCGTTCGTGGTCAAGCCGATGTCGCGGATGCCCGGAATGCGGGCCAACAATTCGACCAGCGTCGGCATACCCTTCCGCATCAGCGGTTCGCCGCCGGTGAGGCGGATTTTGTCGATGCCGAGCGGGGCGGCGATCCGGACGAATTCCGCGATCTCTTCGAACGTGAGCAACTCGGCCCGGTCGAGGAACGTGACGTCTTCCGGCATGCAATAAGTGCAGCGCAGGTTGCAGCGGTCGGTGACGGAAATGCGCAGGTTGTTGTGGACGCGGCCGAACGTATCCACCAGTTGCGGCAGGCGGGGGTTTACACCATCGAGCTGACTTTCACTCCGCATTCCGCACTCCGTATTCCGCACTATTTCAGGTGATGTCCGTCGTTCCAGAGACTGATGGCCGGTTCGTCCGGGTCGGCGTGGTCGAAGCCGAGCGTGCTGACGGTGGCGGTGGAGAGCAGGAGCGAGCCGGCGAACGTCACCGGCTGGCCGACCCAGCGTGCGGCGAGCACCCGCAGGATGTGGCCGTGGGCGAAGAGGAGGAGGCGGCCGGACCGTTGCCGGAGTCGGCCGATCAGCCGGTCCACGCGGTCGGCGATCTCGGCCGGGGATTCTCCGTCGGGGCAGCCGTCGCGGAACAAATCCCAGTCGGGCCGGTCGCGGCGGATATCCGCCGTCATCAGCCCCTCGTATCTGCCGTAATTCCATTCCAGCAGGTCCGCATCGATTTCGGGCTGGAATCCGGCCAGCGCGGCGGTTTTGGCCGCCCGTTGCAGTGGGCTGGAAAGTACGTGGGAATAGGCCGTTCCCGCGAGCCGGTCCGCCAACCGTCGACCGTCGGACTCGCCTTTGGCCGTCAACGGGATGTCGGTCCGCCCGGTATGCTGCCCGGATTTCGACCACTCGGTTTCGCCGTGCCGGGCCAGATCGACGGTCGGGACTTCGCTCATGTCGCCCCCTCGACCCAGGTGGTTTTGCCGTCCGGCGCGTTGTCCTTTTTCCAGATGGGAACGCGCGATTTGATCGTGTCGATGGCGAAGCGGGCGGCGGCGAACGCCTCGACCCGGTGCGGGGCGCTCACGGCGACCGCCACGCTCACCTCGCCGGCCCCGAGCCGGCCGACGCGGTGGACGAGCGCGACCCCGCCGACCGCCGGCCATTTCTGCCGTACCTCGGATTCAACCTCCGCCAGCTTCTTCTCCGCCATACCGGGGTAGGATTCGTAGTCGAGAAAGTCGGTCCGCTCGTCGCCGGTGATGTCCCGGACGGTGCCGAGGAAGAGCACGACCCCGCCGCAGTGCGGAAGGCGGACCGATTCCGTCAGGGCGGCGAAGTCGATCGGGTCGCGGGTGAGAGAAACCATCCCGGCATTCTACCGCGCGGATTTGCGGTTCCCAATTTCGATGGAGCGGTTGCCAGTGCCGGGCCGCCCCGGAGGGCGGCCCCTACCGGTAGGGGCCGCCCTCCGTGGCGGCCCGCGAACCCGTTATGCGGAAACGGATATCACATTATCCCCCGCTGACCGGCGGGATGACGGCGATTTCGTCGGTAGGGGCCGCCCTCCGTGGCGGCCCGCGAACCTGTTATGCGGAAACGGATATCACATTATCCTCCACTGACCGGCGGGATGACGGCGATTTCATCCTCAACGGTAATGGGATGGGAATCCTCGGCAAATTCCAAATTTACGGCCACCGAACTGCGTGCGAGTAGGGTGGTAAGAGAGGGAACTTGATCGGCCAGAACCCGTCTCAATTCCGCAACGGTTGCCCCGGTCGGAAGGTCCACCGAAACGGTGGACGTTCCGGCCAGATCTCGTGCCGCGGCGAATAGATGGACGGTGACGGTCATTCGGTGATCCGCTTTCCCAAGGGCTTGAGCAACCGGTCTTCCAACTCCGGCATGAGGCCGTAGCCGAAAGCCAGATAATGGGCCGGGTGCATTGTCCGTTTACCGGTGCCTTCCTGCATCTGCATCCGACAGGGGCCGCACTCGGTCGACCCGTAGAGAATTCCCGGCTCGTTCAGCTTATCGAGCATCGGTTTCCCCGCGGCGAGCGAAGCGGCGTAGTGTTTGCGCGAGAGGCCCCAGGCCCCGGCCATGCCGGAACAACTCACGTCGAGGGTCCGCACCGTTATTCCGGGAATGAGGCCGAGAAGGGCCGGCGCGTGAAGCTGCCGGATCGCCTTCATTCGGCACGGTACGTGGTGGCCGAGGGTAATGGGGAGGGCCGTCGGGAACGGCTTCAGTTCCCCCTTCGTTTGCCATTGGGCCAGTAGCGTTGTGAACTCGACCGTGTGGGCCGCGACCAGATCGGCGTCGGTTTTGCGGTCCGGGTCGTCGGCCAGAAGGCGGGGGTAGTCGCGGGTGAGGAACAAAGCGGCGGTCGGGTCGGTGGTGACGATGCGGTAATCGTCGCGGACGAGTTCGACGAGCCGGCGGACGTTTTTGGCGGCGTAGTCGCGGGCGGTGTCGAGGTCTCCCTGGGCGAGGGCGGCCGCGCCGGTGGGGCGGACGCGGGCGGGGACGAAGACCGCGTAGCCGTGGAGTTTCAGGACCGAGACCGCGGCCAGGCCCACGGTCGGGTCGATCCAGTTGGTGAACGGATCGACGAAAAAGGCGAGTTTGCCGGCGGGGGCTGGCCCCTTGCCCGGTCGCGGCTTGCGGGTCAGGCCGAGGCGGCGGGCCCGGCGGACGAACGACCGGTGGGTGAACGCCGGCATCGTCCGGTGGCGGGAGAGGCCGAAGATTTTTTCCAGCGTCCACCGCCCGGCCTTGGTGCCGAGCACGCGGTTGGCGGTGAAGGCGAAGTTGCCCGCGAGGGCGAGGAGCGATTCCGCCCGGGCGAGGAACCACCGGCCGCGGGTGAACCCGTGCTCCGCCACGTGGGCCGCCTTCGCTTCCAGCACCAAGCCCGGCACGTCCACCCCGGCCCGGCACTCGTCGGCGCACATCCGGCAATCGACGCAGAGGTCGGCCACGGCCGTCGCATCCTCCGCCCCAAATGCCGCACCCGCCAAGAGCAGGTCGCGCAGCACGTTCACCTTCGCCCGCGGCGTCGACGCCTCGTCCCCCCGCGCCCGGAACACCGGGCACATTCGCACCGGCCCCGTCCGCGGCCGGCACTCCCCGCACCCGTTGCACTTCGCCAGTTCGTCGGCCAACGACTCGGGAGACCAGACGGTCAGCGGCCGCTTCGGACTCTTCACCGACCCGTTCCCGACCGGGTCCCGGATCGGCCACGCCGGGCGGCTCGGGTCGGGGCCCACGATCTTTCCCGGATTCAGGATTCCCGTCGGATCGAAGATGCGCTTCAACTCGCGGTAAACGGGGATCAGCGGCCCGGCCTGCTTTTCCACCCACGGCGTGCGGGCCAACCCAACGCCGTGCTGGGCGCTAACCGTGCCGCCGAGGCCGAGGACCAGTGCGTACACGGCGTCGGCTACGGGATAGAGTTTTTCCCGGTCCGCGAGCGAATCCGGATCGACGAGCGGCCGGGTGTGGACGATGCCGGTGAGCACGTGAATCAAGGTGGAGGCGGAGAAGTCGAATTTGCGGAGGACGGCCTGGATGCCGGCGACGGCGGCGGGGAGCGCGTCGGAGGGGACGCCGACGTCTTCGCAAAAGGCGAGGGGGCGGGCCCCGCGGCCGAGGGCATAGAGGCCGCCGACCGCGGCCCGCCGAAAAGCGTGAATCCGGGCGGAGCCCGTCGGCTCGCACGTCGGGTCCGCCAGCACCACCGTCTGGACCGTCGCCTGCACGCCACGAACCGCGTCCCACCCGCAATGCAGGGCTTCGCGCTCCGTCGCCGCCTCGAAGGTCAGCACCAGGGCCGCTTCGACCGTCGCCGGCACCGGCCCCATGCCGTCGGCCCGGGCGAGGGCCACCAGTCGGCGGTCGAGCAGGTCGCACCCGGCAATGCCGTCGGCCGTGCGGAGGACGAGCCCGGCCTGAATCGCCTCGTCCAGCGACGCGAAGCCGAGGGCCGCCAGGGCCGTTCCCCCCGCCAGAGGGATCGTGTTTAGGGTGGCTTCCGTGACGAGTCCGAGCGTGCCTTCGCTGCCGACGAGCAGGCGGACGAGGTCGGCCCCGTTCGGCGTCAGGGCGTCGTTCAGGTCGTAGCCGCAGCGGTCGAACCGGGTCTTCGGGCGGTGGCGGGCGATCGCGTCCGCATTTTCGGCGAGCAGTGCGGTGGTCTGGTCGATCAGGCGTTTCGTTCGCGGTCCTTCTTCCCGGGGCTCGTTCTTATCGACGAAAGCCTGCCGGCGGACGAGGTGGGATTCGCCGTCGTCCCAGACGACGCGGAGCGCCCGGACGTAATCGCGGGTGTAGCCGTGGCGATAGGCAAGGCTGCCGCTGGCGTTGGTGGCGACCATGCCACCGATCGTGCAGGCAGTTTGGGCCGGGTCGGGAGCGAACCGGCGGCCGGTCGTCGCCAGGTGGGCGGAAAGTTCCGAATAGGTGACGCCCGGCTGGACGCGAACGAAGTCGGGTCCGGTTTCGACGATTTGGCGGAAGCGGACGCTCAGATCGACGACGAGGCCGTGGCCGAGAGATTCGCCGGAGAGGCCGGTGCCCGCCCCGCGTGCGGCGACGGGCAGGCCGTGCGCGTGGGCGTACTGGACGAGCGTTTGCAGGTCGGATTCGTTTTCGGGGACGGCGACCGCGAGGGGCCGGACGTGGAAGAGACTCGCGTCGGTGGCGTACAGGCCGCAATTCGTGTCGTCGGTCATCAGCCGGCCGCGGAACGCGGCCCGCAAGTCGTCGCGGAGCTGGGAGGCGGAGGGAGGCACGTGAATACTTTAGGTGTTTTCCGCTTCGATGAAGTGTTGAAGAACGGCACGACGGGCCGCCACGGAGGGCGGCCCCTACCGGTAGGGGCCGCCCTCCGTGGCGGCCCGTCGTGCCGTTCTTCAACACTTCATCGAAGCGGAAAA
>DASXPC010000199.1:0-17055 GCA_036493815.1 Fimbriiglobus sp.
ACCACGACTACGGCTACCCCCAGCACGAACACCTCGTCTGCGAGCTATGCGGCACGATGATCGAATTTCAACACCCTGCCATCGACTCGGCCCTTCGGGAAATCGCCGGTCTCCACCGGTTTCGGGCCGACAGCCACACGCTCGTAGTGCGGGGAACCTGCGCCGACTGTAATGCCGCTCGAGCCGCCAGCCGCCGACTCGTCATGTGAAATCGTGCTAGGTTCTCCCGAGGACAAAGTTATGACGGTAGTCCCCGTGTCCGAGTGACACCAAGAAGATTAGAATTCCATCACACCCCGAAATCACCGCGAGAGTTGGATGTTATTCCTCTTTGGTACGCCCCATACCTGTCCGATTTGCACGGACTTCCGGTTCAAACGGTCCACACAGGGCTGGTTACGTCACGTTGCCATTCTGGTCGGGCTTGTCCCTTTCCGTTGCATGCATTGCCAAAACCGCGTCTGGCGTATCGCACCGTTCACGAAAATCCCGACGAAACGCCGAAAGGGGACCGGAACGACCCAGCCAGTGGTGGTATCCGAAGGGATAAAACTGCCGTCGGCGGACGAGAAAGTTGAAAGTGAAGAGCGGCAGGGAA
The DNA here is from genome assembly GCA_036493815.1 of Fimbriiglobus sp. Taxonomy (GTDB): domain Bacteria; phylum Planctomycetota; class Planctomycetia; order Gemmatales; family Gemmataceae; genus DASXPC01. The sequence goes on from DASXPC010000199.1 coordinate 599, forward strand.
ACCCTGCCGCTCCGTCGGACGCGGAGCCACGTCCCGCCGAATGAGGCACACTGGATCGAATCCTCTTAAGCACGAACCTTGGTAATATCGAAGCCCTTGCGGTATTCCATGAACAGCATGTCGTTCGTCTTTGCGGGGCCGTTCGTAAATTTCTCGATCTTGGGATCGATCGCCAACTTCAGGCCGATTCGCCCCACGGCCTTTGCCAGGTCCACCTTATTGGCCTTCAAGTGGTCCTTCATTCGGGCCAGGGCTTCGACCGCTTCCTTGCAATCCGTGAACGCTTCGGTCGGCTTGTCCATCGTCGCCTCGGTGCCGAGCCGGTAGCTGATATTGGCCAGGTGGCACAACGCCGCGGACTGGTGCCCTTCTTCCACCGGGCAATTTAGATCTTCCGTTTTCCGACTGCGGACGGCTTTGACGAAGTTGGCGAAGTGGAAGAAATCGTCCCCCTTGTTGAACTTGTCCACCACTTTCCCGTTGGGGTCGAAGATCGTGCCAGACCCGTAATTGGGGCAGACGACGTAGCCTTTATCGCCGAACCAGATGTTGCCGACCATGGCCCCCATATATTTGCCGGTGACGAGCCCGCGAACTTCGAAGATCATGTGGCAATCGCCGTAATCGAACAGGGCGAGTTGGGTGTTGGGGGTTTGGCCGTCGTCGACGTAGCCGAAGCGGCCGCCGACCGAGACGACGGACTTGGGCATTTCCTTCTTGTTCAACCCCCAGCGGGCTTTATCCATTTCGTGGACGCCCTGGTTGCCCAGATCGCCACAGCCGTATTCCCAGATCCAGTGCCAGTCGTAGTGGACGGTGCCGTTGGACGTTTTGCGGTGGGGCGGAAGGACGGCAGCGGGCCCACACCAGAGGTCGTAATCCATGGTCTTCGGCGGGGCCTGGTCCTTATCGACCTTGCCGATGGATTGGCGGCGTTTGTAGCAGGTGCCGTAGGCGAGGTCGACCTTGCCGATCCGGCCGGAATGGATTGCCTCGATCGACTGCCGCATTCCCGGGTTTGACCGGCTTTGCGTGCCAATCTGAATGATCTTGTTGTACTTCCGGGCGGCGTCGACCATCAAACGGCCTTCGTGGACGTTGTGCGTCGCCGGCTTTTCGCAATAAACGTCCTTCCCGGCTTGCATTGCCCATACCGCAGCTAGCGCGTGCCAATGGTTCGGCATGGCAACGGAAATGACGTCAATTTCCTTGTCGTCCAGTAGTTTCCGGATGTCCTTGACGTACGTCGGGGCTTTGCCGTGGTCCTTTTCTACCTGTCGCATCGCCGGGCCGATCACAGCTTCGTCACAATCGCAGATGTGGGTAATAACGGTATTCGTGTCCCGCGGAGAGCCGTCCCGATTCTTGGGGGCATACCCGCGGACGTGGTCCTTCCCCCGACCGTGGACGCCGACCACTGCCACCCGCAGCTTGTCGATCGCCATGCCCTTTTTGGCAACCTTCGACACATCGTCGTCGGCCCGGGTAACGCCCCCGGCCCCCGCAGCTAGAGCAGCGGATAAGATCGCCCCACGTTCCAAAAACTCACGACGATTGAACGGACTCATAACATTCCTCGAATTGAGATGGGGGTAACGTGCGGTCGGTGCCAATACTTTAACGCACGGACGAAGGAGGGGTCAATGAAATCAGCGGGTTTTCAGGGATGAGCCGATCGTTCGATTTCATCATTCCCGTTACTTCAACGCCTCCAACGCGTCCTTCAATTCGTTCCGAAACCGTCGGGTCGGGCCGGAATCCACCCAATATCATCAGCAGAACGGCGAATCTCACGCGTTCTCCCCCACGAACGGGTTATTCGCCTTCTCGTGTCCGACCGTCGTCACCGGGCCGTGACCGGGGTAGACGACGGAATCGGCGGGGAGCGGAAAAAGCTTGGTTCGAATGCTGGTTGCCAACTGTTCGAAGCTGCCTCCGGGAAAATCGTATCGCCCTATCCCTTCGCGAAACAGCACGTCCCCGCCAAGCACCAAAAGCGGTTTCGTTCCGCGAACGAGGAAGACGACGTGCCCCGGGGAATGGCCCGGGAGGTCGAGCACGTCGAAGTCCATTCCCGCAAACGAAATCGATTCTCCTTCCCCGACCGTATGGTCGGCCGGGGGGCTGGTGACCGGCATTCCGAACGGTCCGCTCAGGTTCAGGTCCGCGTCGGTGAGCATGGCCGCGTCGCCTACCCCGATGACAAGGGGAGCCGTGGGGGCTGCGTGCTTCATCGCCGCGTTCCCGGCAATGTGGTCGACGTGGCCGTGCGTATTCAGTATCGCGGCGAGGTGCAGCTTTTCTCCCGCCAACAATTCCAGAATCAAATCGGGTTCAAAACCCGGGTCGACGACAACAGCATCATTTCGACCCGGTAACCAGAGGACGTAGGAATTCTGGGCGAACGGGGCCGACTCGACACAGCGGATCTCGGCGGTCACGCAACACCTCTTTCGCGGATAACCCGGATTTCTTAGGGGAAACTGCTCTGGCGTCGCGAGCAAGGGGTGGTTATACGCCGCTGGCAGGGGGACGATTCCGCGCCGGGGCGTTCGCGTTTCGGCATAGAGGGGCACGCCATGCGCACGCGATTCTTCCGGATGGGACTGGCATCGATCGGGTTGTCGGCCGCTGTGGCGTCGGCCCAGGGGCCGACATACCCGCCCTTGCCGCCGTTGAAACCGGTCGTTCCGCCAGCTCCTTCGAAGCCAGTTACTCCCGTGGGCGGTGCGACGTCGGCGCTGCCGACGCCTCCGATGGTGACCGTGCCGGAGGTGCTGCCGGCGCTCGGGACGCAGCCCCCAGAGACGAAGCCGACGACGCCGACAATTCCGGTGGTTCCGGCGACGCCGCCGGCCGTGCCGCCATCGGCTCCGGTCCAACCAGCCGCAGGCACGACGAAACCCGATGTAAAGATTCACATGACATTCGGAGCCCCCGCGACCGACGCCGGGGCCCGGTACGCCGCCGCCCTCGCCGACGCGAAGGCCGCATACGCCAAAGTTCGCGACTACTCCTGCCATCTCAAAAAGGTCGAGCGGATTAACGGGAAGCTTCAACCCGAGCAGACGGCCGAGTTGCACGCCCGGAGTAAGCCGGCCTCGGTATACATGAAATTCATCGGCCCGCGGGACCTGGTCGGAATGGAAGCCTGCTTCGTCAGCGGGAAATTCGCAGGCAACGCCAAATTCCGCGTCAAGCCTGCCGGAGTGCTCGGCATCGGCGGGTTCCAAACCATGGCTATCAACGATTCCCGCGTCATGGCAACCAACCGCCACACCATCGACCAGGTCGGCATCGGGGCCCTGATCGACCTGCTCGAAAAAAACGCACAAATCGAGCGGCAACTCAATAACTCGGTCGCTTTTTCGGTCGCCGAATACTCGTTCGTCAACCGTCCGGTGACGCGGTACGAAATGATCTGCAACCAACCGCACGCCCACCGCTACTGCTACAAGGCCGTGGTGTATGTGGACAAAGAGACGAAGTTGCCGGTGCGGTTCGAGGCGTACGACGTTCCCTCGGCAGGCGCCCCCGAAGGCGAGTTGCTCGAGTGCTACAGCTACGTGAACCTGAAGTTGAACCCGGGCCACGGGGCCGCCGTGTTCGACCGGTAAGCTGCGTTTCAACGAATGGCGGGTGGTTCGGTCAAAGGTGACGCGAAATCACCGGCGGCCGCACCGCCCGCCACTTCATTTAGTAAGTCACCAACCGCCGGGCGTGGTCCGCGAACCGCGTGGCGTCCACGACCTCCGCGATGTCGCCGAGTGCCTGCCCCTGCGCCAACAGCGACACCGCCATCGTAAGTACACCCAGGTTGATCGCCACGACAATGATCAGGTAGTCGAACCGCTGACCGCCGACAAAGGTGCCGCTCAATCCGAGCGCCCAGCCGATACTGGCGATGATCGTGACCGTTGTCATGATGAGCGCGAGCCGGAACAGGTATCGGTTCGCGCGATACCCGAGATCCGGGTCCTTCCCTTCCTCGGCATAGAAGCGAGCGAGGGCGCACACGACGAAATGTCTGACGAGTTCGAGTACCCCCGCGAGAATGGCAAGCCAGGGAATCGCCTTTCCACAAAACGCGAGACCGGGAATGAGCGACAGGCAATGCGTGGGCACCATCGTGGCGTAATGGACGACGGCGGCGTCCCCTCGGTTTTCGTACAGTTCCGGCGGAGCCGTGGGCTTGACCTGGTACTTCTTAGCCGCCTCGACAAAGGCTACGGGAGAGCAGAAGACCGTGGCGATGGCGACAGCCGCCCCGAACCCTGCGGCCCCCCGCATCCCACGGGGACCGTTCGCGCAGAACCCGAGCCCGACCGCGATGAGCAGGCCAAAGAGGGCATTCAATCCGACGACGACTACCACCATCTGCCCGACTTCGGCCCCGAGCGAAAGCATCAGTCCCGCCGCCGCCAGAGCCAGGTGGCCTGCGGCCCCGAGCCGGTACGCCCACGAAAGGATCCGCATCCCGTATTGACCGGGCCTGCACTGGACCTTGAGCCGCTCCATTTTCCGGTAGAGTTTTTTCTCGTCTTCGTCGAGTTCCTCGTAAGGCCGTTCGGTGGCGACGGTTAGTCGACGGCGACGCTTCGCATTCGGATCGTAAATCGATGGGTCGACATCCTCGGCTACCGCTTTCCGCGGCGCGGACGGGTGGCGGGGCGGTGCCGCGGCGGATGCGAGAGGCGGGGAGCTCGGCCGCGCCATCGCCGGGCGGTCGATAGGCGGCGGTGCCGCCGGAACGGGGCCGAACGGTAAAGGCGGCGTCGCGTCCGCCGGTTCCGTACTCACCGCCAATACCGTTTTACATGCCGGACAACGAATCAACGTCGCCTCCGGGGGCACCCGGAGCATCGCCTGGCATGTCGGACACGGAACCAACTCGGACACGGCATCTCCCGGTTCGTGGTGTCTCCCCCCACGAACATAGCGGCGCAGACGGGGCGCGAGCAACCGGATTCTCGGGAGCGCTTTGTAAACTCCCGGCAACGCGCCTTTGCCCTGAGAGAGAACTGCCTTTTGCCGGGGGCGACTTTTCCGGTCGTGCCGATCGTTCCCAAGAAAACATGCAGAAAATATCGGCGCGCGGGCGTCCGTGAAGTAGATAACGGCGTGGTCGTCAGTTCGCCCCCCCGCCCTGCTCGACCCGGCCAACACGTACGCCCTCTGCCGGGATTTTTGTCATGGAACAACTTTCGCCTCAGGTCATGAACAAGCTGGTTTTCGCCGTGCTCATGCACGGGTTGCCGGACAATCAGGTGAACCTCGCACTCTCCGTGCTGACCGAAGCGTCGGGCAATTCGAACGCCCAGATTCGTGAACTGGCCATAGTGGCCCTGTCCGAACTGCCCGTGGTTCCCACCAAGCGGGTGTCTGCCTTAGCGTTGGGATTACGCGACACGACAGCCCGAGTTCGGCGTCGGGCGGCCCGGGCGATTGGGGACCAGGGCCCCGCGGCCGCTGCCGCTTTGACGGCACTCGCTGCCGGCCTTCGCGATACCGACGCCAGCGTCCGTCGGGATTGCGCCGGGTCGATCGGTCGAATCGGTGCCCAGGCTCATACCGCGGCACCGGGTCTCGTGCCGATGCTCGCCGACCCCGAAACCCGCACGCGGGCAGTGGTCGCCGTTTCGTTGAAACGGATCGGACCGGGGGCGATTCCCGCGGTGCTGAACGGCCTGAAATCGGCCAGCCCCGAGGTCCGTGCCCGATGTGCGTCCCTGGCCGGGCAGATTGCCCCGGAAGACCCGCGGGTCCAGGCCGCGCTTCTATTGGCCGCGGCGGATAAGGATCCGATCGTCCGGGAATACGTGGACGAGGCCATGCTCGCGGCCACCACCCCGGCCCCCGTCGGTCCGAACCGCATTCTCGCTGCGACCGAAGCTGCATAAGGGCTTGGTTAACGGATTTCCTTCCACCGCGCCCGAACTTGTTCGGGCGTCGCAGTTCCGGTGACGCCGATCTGTTGAATCGTGATGGACGCGACGAGATTGCCAAACGCGGCCGCCTGCTCCGGCGTCGCGCCCGCCATCATCGCGCAAGTGATCCCTGCCGAACAACTGTCGCCGGCCCCGCAAACGTCGATCGGGCCGGAGACGGGATTGGCACTCACGGTTATTCGCTGTTCCGGTGCTCGACCTGAGCAGAGTTGAATTCCGTCACCCCCTTCCGTGCAAAAAACGATCCCGTCGATCCGTTCGGCGAGTACGCGAGCCGGATGCATGAATGGGGAAAGCGATGGGGTCATTGGAAAAGTTCTGTGGATCGAAGTTAGACATTCTCGAAGGTTTGGTTTCACCGCGACGTTCCGGAACAGGCCGATCCGTTCTCTGCTGTCGGCCAGGACGAACTTCGCCGGATCACGTTGGCTGAGTTCCGTCAATTGGTCCCGCACCGACCCCGTGACGACTCCGCAATCCACTTCGCTCACCTGATCCAGGACGATCCACGCATCGACTTGATTCCAGTGTTCCTTGAGCTTTGTGATAATCCTTGTCTCCTCTTCCGCCGGCGTCGGCGTCCGGTTCTTGATGTCCAGTCGATTTAGCTCTTCGGTGCCGTACATCGGCTTCGTATAGGTCGGAGTCCGCCGATCGGGGGCCGATAATATGCCGTCCATTTTCACCGCGGGGTTTGCCCGCAACGCCCGTTGCAATTCGTACCCCTCGCCGTCGTCGCCGATCAGTGTGACCGGCCGGATCGTCCCGACGCCGAGGGCCGACAGGTTGTTCAGTACCGTGCCGAGTGCCCCCGGGTAATTCCGCACGCCGGTCACCTGAAAGGCCGTCTTTCCCGTTTCAATGCTCGTCTCGTCCCGGGCCGGGTCGATGTCCAGATACCGGTCGAGAAACAAATCGCCGAGCAGCCCGACAGACTTGTGTGGTATCGTGGCCAGGATCTGTTCAATGAAAGTAGTGGTGAGCATTCCGAATCTACTTCCAGTTGGAATGATTATCCTTCGTCCCACAATTTCGCCACCAGCGGTCCAAACCGAGCATAATCCGCCACGACGACATCGGCCCCCAGTTCCAGGAGCATTCTCTTCTTTAACTCATTCAACCCTGGCTCCCCCGCTTCCCTGCTGGCGACACCAACGACGAACCCGCCGGCCTGCTTTACCTCAACCGTCTCCGCGTATCCGTCACCGAACCCGACCGGCGGGCCGCCGTGAGTTCGAACGATCATTTCCACCACATCCCGCTTGCTGAACTGCGGCGTATTGTTCGCCGGGGCGTAAACGCGGGGGCCGAAATATTTCGCCAAGTCGAGCAGGGCGAGTTCTCGGTGGACGTGTGCTTGGTCGGTGCCGCTGGCGAGGTAGAGAGGCACGCCGCGGGATTGCAATACCTCGAGTAAGGCATGTGACCCGGACACGGTCCATGCGGCCGGAAGCACACGGCCCGCTTCCAAGTCGGCAATCCGGCAATCGACTTTTTCGAACAACCGGCGATGGAACTCCGTCAGGTACGAATCCGGGTCGCTCGGCGTCCCGCCGCGGTGCGAAATTTCATCCGCCAGGCGCCGCATCTGGTATATCGACGGTTTTCCACTCAGTCGAAGCATCTGGTCTTCCAGAAAAGTGCGGTCATCCGGGCGAACTTCAATCGCCCTTTCCCGGAACAGGTCGAGCCCCAGGTCGGCCATGATCCCGGCCCACCCTTCGCGGATCAGCGACAACGTGCCGTCGAAATCGAACAGGGCAGCACGAATCATCTTTGTTCTTGGCGATCGGGGAGTGCAAACGACCGGAGGGTCCGTTTCGGGTTGTCCGCTCCGCTCATCTCCGTTATCACGCCAGCCGGTTGAATCGGACAGTCCGCGCAAGAGGAACAGTATGGTCCGATCGCCCGGATCGGGTCGGTGGATCGACGTCCTTTGGCTTCTCGCCGTCGGCGGGCTGTCGTCGGCGTGGTGCCTGACCGCCGCTCCGAAACTCGGCGCGACGTTCGACGAACCCTTCTATCTGAATGCCGGGTTGACGCATTGGCGGACGGGCAGCAACAAGCTGCTGATGTCCGCCGGGACAATGACGCTTCCGGTCGATCTGCAAACGCTTCCGCTCTACCTTTGGGAACGCATTCGGGGTACTCCATTCGATTCCACAGCGGACATCGAGACAATCCTTCCCGTCGCCCGCGGCATGACGCTCTTCTTCTGGTGGCTGCTTCTCGTCTATGCCATGCGGCTGGGACGAACGTTCGGCGGGACGTGGGGCGGACGGTTCGCCGTAGCGTTCGTCGGATTCGATCCGAACTTTCTCGGCCACGCCTGCCTCGCCACGTCCGACATCGCGGTCGCCGGCTGCATGCTCGGCCTCGTGTATCACGCGTTCTACGGTATCGGCCGCAATTGGAGCCGCCGCGTATTCATTCCCGGACTCTGGTTTGGTCTGGCGATTCTCGCCAAGGCGTCCGGCATGGTCTTCGGCATGCAGGCACTGCTCGTCCTGGGGTTCGACCATCTCATCCGAACCGACCGGTTGAAGCCACCGAAAGGAACTTCGCACGTTCAGAAATTCGTTTTCTTCTGGCACGCCTGTTACCCGCTCCGCAAAGACCTCTTTGGGATCGCCGCAATAGGCTTTGCCCTCGTGTTCCTCTACACCGGAAGCGACTTCCAGACCGAACGGACGTTCGTCGAATGGGCGGACACGTTGCCGGAAGGGCCGGTCAAAGACGTGATGGAACCCGTCAGCCGTAATCTATGCATCTTCACGAACGCCGGCGAAGGACTGTTGCAACAGGTAAAGCACAACCTCCGCGGACACGGCACCTACTTCCTCGGCGACTGGTACGAACGGGCGACGTGGAAATATTTCCCGGTCGCCCTGACGATGAAAGTTCCCGTACCCATGTTGCTCCTGCTCTCGGCCGTGATTGCGCTTCGGCCGCGAAGCCTGAATTCTCCGCTCGGCTGGTTCGCACTGGTCCTCCTTCTCTTCAGTCTCAACTGTCGGGTTCAACTCGGCATCCGATTCATGTTCACTCTGATGGCCGTGACGTACGTTGCACTCGCTGCCGCTATTTCCCGCGGTTGGACCGGCGATGGAATGCGGACGATCCCCCGCGGGGTGGCAATTGGAATCCTGGGCACATTGATCGCCGCCTCCACGTGGGCCTGGCCGGATGGTATTTGCTATTTCAATCAACTCTGGGGAGGAACGCCGGATGGACACAAATATCTGCACGATTCCAACCACGACTGGGGCCAGGGCTTGCCCGAACTGAAAAACTGGCAACGAACGCACGGCGAGCCACCTCTCGCCGTCTGGTACTACGGTACCGACCCGGCCGTATTGAAGCCCCCGTTCCGCAACGCCCCGTTACATATCGTCCCCGTCCCCAGCCTCGAAGCGTTCCACAAATCATTCGGCCACGGATATTTCGCCGTCGGGTGCAGCCTGCTTTATGGGTACGTTGAGCTCGACCCCCAAACACGACTCGCCCTCTCCTGGCTGCGAATCCTCACCCCGGTGGACCGCACCGGGCAGTTCTTCATCTACGATTTGCGTAAATAGTCAGCATGTCCCCGTTCGCCGACGCCCTCGTTCTCACCGGCCCCACCGGCAGCGGAAAAACCGCGGTCGCCTGCGAACTCGCCCCGCGGCTGAATGCCGAGATTGTGGCGCTGGATTCGATGACGGTTTACCGCGGTATGGACGTCGGCACGGCGAAACCGTCGAAAAGCGAGCGGGAAACGGTACCGCACCACCTGATTGATGTACTCGACCCCTGGGAATCCGCGAACGTCGCCTGGTGGCTGGAAAAGGCCGAGATCGCATGTGCCGAAATTCGATCCCGCGGCCGCCGTCCCCTCTTCGTCGGCGGCACCCCGTTCTATCTGAAAGCCCTCCTCTGCGGCCTCTTCCCGGCGCCGCCCGTCGATCCCGACCTAAGAACGTCGCTTGAAGCCGAAGCGGCACGGATCGGAAACGGCGCTTTCCATGACAAGCTCGCCGGAGTGGATCCGAAGGCCGCCGCGCGGCTGCACCCGAACGACGTTCGCCGGGTGGTGCGGGCGCTCGAAGTCCACGCCCTTACCGGTCGGCCGATTTCGGAGTTTCAGCAAACCTGGGATTCGCCGGCTGCCATTCCCTGCGTCGCACTCGACCTGCCCCGCGACGACCTCTATGCCCGTATCGATGCCCGGGTTCTTGCCATGCTCGATGGCGGCTGGCTTGACGAGTGCCGAAGGCTGAAATCTCTACCCCGCCCCCTCGGCAAGGAAGCGAGCCAGGCCCTCGGCTACCGCGACCTCTTCGACTTCGTCGCCGGCCGCATCCCGTGGGAGGAAACCGTCGCCACAATCCAGACGCACACTCGCCAGTTTGCCAAACGGCAGCTCACATGGTTCCGCAGCCTCAATTGCTGCGTACCCGTTCCGGCAAACGACATCGATGCCATCGAGCGTTCGGTGCTCTCTCTACCCGGCTGAATAAACATGTTCCGCTGTAAGCGCGGAGAGAAAAGAACTCACCGCATCCTGTACTGAGACAGGCAAGAGCGGTTGAAAATGGAAAGGTTGGAATTTCGATCGATCAGCGAATGGCCAGAGCATCGCCCTGCTGCCCCTTGGCAGCGGACGGTGCGGCGGTGAAATCGACCGTCACCAATTCGCCGGCTCGGAACGAGACCTTGTGGGTGACCGTTCCGGCCGTTCCGCCCAGTTCCGCCGTCATAGTGTAGGAGTATTCTTTTCCGTGCTGGAGCGGCGGCGTAACGAACTCCCGGGTCCGGTCGGTCTTGGCGTTCTTTTTGCCGTCAACGAACAGTGTCGCCCCGGCCGGGAGGTTTACCGTGATCCTGGCCCGGTCCTGGTCCTTTGCAGCCGCCGGGCCGGTGAGAAACGGGTCGGCAACGGCGGCCGGATCCTTACCGCCGGTCAGGGCGGTCAGGGGAAATGTCGCCGGCGGTAAACCCGCGTACGACGTCTTTTCACCCGATTTGTTCGGTTTCTTCTCGCCCGTCGTATCGACCGTCGGTTTCGCTACTTTATCGTCGAATTCGACCGAATACGTTCCGCCGGACCGGACGCTCAGTTGTTTCTCCCGCATCACCTTTTCGCCTTCCCGCACGTATTCGGCGCGGAAGGTATAGGTGAAGTCCCGACCCGTGGGGAGTTCGGGGGTAACGAACGTCTTTTCGCCGTTCGTGAGGGTGAGGGGTTGGCCTTCGGCGAAGAGGCGGGCGTCGGCCGGCAGCCGAACGGTCACGGTCGCCCGCGGAGAAACCAGACCCGGCGGGGCGGGCAGCATCGGACGGAAATTACGCGAGTCGCCGATCTCGGGCGGCGGGGCGGTTCGCGGCGTCGCCGGCGGAACCCCGTCGAACCCGCCGGGCAACGGGGCCGACGGAATCGGGATGTTGTATGGGAGTGGAGTATTGTCGTAGATCGGCGCCATCGGCATCATACCGTTGCACCCGTTGCCGATGGAGTAACTTCCGCAACACCCACCGCAGCAGGAGGCGTTCCCGACGGGCCGACCGCCACAGCACCCTCCCCCGCAACAGGAAGAGCCGCCGCAGCAGGAGCCGCCACCCATGCTGAAGAAACTGCGGATGCGGTCGCCGCTGAAGAATCCGCCGCCGCCACAGCAGGAACCGCCGCAGCAAGACCCACCACAGCAACTTGACGAGTTCGAGGTTGAACCGGTGCAGGACCCGCCACAGCAACTGCTGCCGTAGAACAGGTCGTGGAAGTAACCGTTGAATTGCGGCACTTGCGGACCGGTGGCAAGGGCCGACATGAGTATCATGCTGTACACGAGCGTATCCCCGCGGGTGGCGGAAGGGACGGGGTCGGGGCAGTTTGGGCAACCCGGGCCGCCGTTGCCGGAAACATAAATGCGCCCGACCGCGGGAGCAAAACGGGTTGAGGAAATATTTACAACCCGAGGGGCCGGCGCGATCTCGGTTCCCGCACCCGAGGCACCCCGGGTATAATCCGCACAGGCCGCCCGGTGTTGGGTGGTAAGGTGAAACGGTTGTACCGCCCGAGGCCCCAATGCCCCGACTGAACTTGGTCTGGTTGCTCCTCTGCCCCGCCGTCGTCGTCACCGGCCTCGTCGTCTCCGCCACAGCCCCGCCTCCCGACAAGGACTACCAACTCGTCCGCCAGGTGGTCGACGTGCTGGCCGAAGTGGACGAGCACTACGTCCGCGAGCTGAACGACGAACAAAAGCAAAAGCTCGTCGAGGACATGATTAACGGCGGCCTGTCCCGCCTCGACCCGCATTCGGAGTATCTCAATCCGAAAGACCGCGCGCGGTTCGAAAGTCAGAACGAGGGGCAGTACGGCGGCGTCGGCATGATCATCGGGTACGACGTGGCGACGAAAAAGCTGGTGGTAGCAACGCCGATCCCGAATACGCCCGCATACGACGCCGGGTGCAAGACCGGCGACATCCTGGTCAAAATCGACGACAAATCGGTTGCCGACATGTTCCCGGACGCGGCCCGGGAATTGGTCCTGGGGGCACCCGGGTCTACGGTCAAACTCACGCTCCTCACCCCGGGCGACCCGGCCGGGGAACGGGTCGTTTCGCTGACTCGCAAGGAAATTCATAACAGCACCGTGTCCGGTTTCGCCCGCGACGCGACCGACCCTGCAAAGTGGGATTACCTTGCGGACAAAGGGACGGGGATCGCCTACGTACGGATCATGAGCGGGTTCAGCGAGAAGACGGGGGAGGAAGTGCGGTCGGCCCTGGCCTCGGCCGACGCCGCGGGGGCCCGTGCACTCGTGCTCGATCTGCGGGGCAACCCGGGGGGCCTGTTAAATCAAGCCGTCGAAGTGTCCGACCTGTTTCTACCGGCCGGGGTCGTCGTGAGCACGAGGGACCGTCGGGGACTGACCCACACACGGAATGCGAAAACGGATAACACGGTATGGGAATCGGCCAAGGACCGGCCGATGGCCGTGCTGGTGAACGACATGAGTGCCAGCGCCAGCGAGATTGTCGCCGCCGCATTGCAAGACCACAAGCGGGCGGTCGTTGTCGGCGAACGCAGTTACGGCAAAGGGAGCGTGCAGAGGGTTTTCGACCTGCCTGCCAGTAAGGCCGCGGTCAAACTCACCGTCGAAGCCTGGATTCGCCCGAGTGGGGCCAATATGGACCGCCCCGCCGAGCCCAAAAAGGGCGACACGTGGGGTGTCGTACCCGACCCGGGCTTGGCGATCAAGTTGACCCCGGCCGAACTTTTGGCCGAATACAAGGCCGGCAACAACCGCTACGCCGTCAAGCCCAAGGGGCCGATGGAACCGAAAGGGACCGAAGAGGCCAAGGACAAGGTGCTCGACGCGGCTCTCGATTACCTTCGAAAGCAAATCAAGGACGGGGCCCGGCGGCCGAACGCGAACCGGCTCGGCCCCGTCGCCGGATGACGCGGACGAGGCCAAACACTCCGAGCGAGAAGCCGAGTACTGTGCCGGGTTCGGGGACGGACGAAAAGGCGATCCCGCGATAAATGGTGCCGGTGCCGGCAATGTCGAGGACGGTGAACGACGAAGCCACACCGCCATTATCGATAAAGGAAACGATCCGATTGGCGCTCGACTCGGCCGTCACGGCGTAAACCGTCGGGTCGGCCGACGAAAAATCCACCGCCAATCCACGAGCCCCAGTCGTGCTGCCCGTACCCGTTCCGAAGGTCGTCGCCAGGGTGAATGCGGACGACGTGTCGGTCCGGCTCCATTTCTGAATCCCGCCACCGTTGGCGATCGACCGATCGTCCGCCATGTAGAGGCTAAGCCCGTTCGGCGAAATCGCAAAACCGTATGGGGACGACGACCCCGACCCGGTCATTGTCGAATCGGCGATGCGGACGGTCGAATTGCCCGATGTTGTCGGCAAGCCGGTGCCCACCGTATTCAATCCGTTCGTGGCACCCGACCCGGTGGACGTGTACAGTTGCCCGTTGAAGATCCCCACGACCCGGGTATTCACCACCGTTGCGGACACTTGGATCGACCCGGACGTGGACTGGAAAGCTCCGGTCCGGGTACCCCCGGTCGTGGACGATCCATTTCCACCCGACCAGAACTGAGTACCGGAGTCGTTCCAAACCGCGGTGCGAATGCTCGAAGTGGTATACGCCTGGGCGTTGGGCATCGCCGTCGCTGTGTTCAACGTTCCGGTCGTCACTTCGTACCGGGCGACGACCCGGTCCGTTCCGTCTCCGCTCATTCCGGTCCGATACCCGACGAACCCGAGGAATTGACCGTTCGGCGAGACCGTCAACTGGCCCTCCGACGAGATCGTATTGCCGATGGTCAGGGCATTCGTGTCCGTGTTCGGCACGAACAAATCGTTCCCGAACGTCTGCGTCGCCGGGTTGTAGTTCCGCAGGGTTACCGAATTGTTGCCGGTGGCGACCCGGATGGCGAATACTGTCGGGGAGGTAAACTGCCCGGCGGCCGGAACCGCGGCGAGAACGAGCATGCAGAGGACGGAAATCAATCGGCACATGGCTGTACTCTGAGTGTAAATCCGGGTGCTGGGCCGTTTTACCGGGCTGGGAGGCATCCGTAAATATTCGGAAAATAAATGTTTGATGAAACCAGCCGAAAGAGTCCCGACAAACGAACTCCACCGCGAAGCCACGCCCGAGGAAAGGACTTGGATATGCCGAATCTAAACCCACTGCCGAACTACCGCTCGTACAAGGAACTCCCGCAACTGGCCGGGCTATGCACGGTCGAAGAGGCGGCTCGCCCCGGATTGTCGGTCGAGGAATGCGTCCGTCGGCTGAAACGATTTCATTATGCCTTCAAGCGGCTGCACGAAATTCTCACCGCCCGGATCACTTCGGAACCGATCTACGAATTGAAAACCGGGTTCGCTCATCACGCCTATTTGTGTGCCGAGCACGCCACGGCGATCCGGCAGCGGGTTGCCGAAATGCGGGAGCCGCCGCTGGGACTGGACGAGGTGCCGCACCCGGCGCTGGAGGCGTACTTCGATGAGTTTCTCGCGGCTCCGACAACCGATGAGTTGCTTCACGGCTTGTATTACGCCGCAATGCCTGTGCTTGAGTCTGCCTGCGACCAGTACATGAAGGAAACCAATCCATTATCGGATGCCCCAAGTCGACGACTGTTGCGATTCGCGGGACTCGAACTCGGTGAGATGAGCGATTTCGGAATGTCTGCGAGACAGGCCCTTCACTCGCCGGTCGACGTGAAAGAGTGGTTCGACGAAGTGCTCGACCCCTTGCTTGCGGAGGCCGGTTGGCTCGATGGCACAACCCTCGGGCGCCTATCCGCCCCTCACGCTTCCGGCTCGTTGCCCCGTCACTATTCCGCTAAGCCCTACCAGTACGACCCCGTCCCGAAACGCGACGGCCGCTTCTCCGACCCCTGGAACCAGGGCGTCAACGCCGAGGCGTTCCTGTACGACGAGGCGATGCCGGCGAAGGCGAAGGCCTTGATGATGCTCTTCAAACGCCTCCGCGAGATCGACGTGCCGGAGATGATGGCGTCGATCATCACGGAAACGAAGGGCAAGCCCTGGGGCTATTACCGCGACATGTCCCGGCAACTCTGGGACGAGGCCCGGCACGCCATGATGGGCGAGGTCGGGTTCGTCGCCCTCGGCGTCGACTGGACGAAGGCCAAAGTCACCTGGAACTGGTCGTACCGGCTCAACACCGAGTGCACGCCGGCGGAGCGGCACGGCGTCCTCTACTTCATCGAACAGGGCCTCATGCCCAAGACTGGCAAGCGGTACGAGTTCGAGACGGCGAAGGAGTCCGGCATCCCGCTCATGGCCACCTTTCAAGACTTCGACTGGGCCGACGAAGTGCTGCATAGCCAGATCGGCCGACAGTGGCTCGTCCCCGAGTTCGGCAGCCTGCAAAAATGTCTCGACTTCGGCGACGTCGCCTGGAGTAAAATCCTGAGCAACTGGTCGGCCGTGAAAGAGCAAGGCCTGACGGCCCACGAAAACTGGTGGCCCGCCGTGTACGGCCAAGCTTGTCAGGCAGCTGGGACGGTGCCGGACCCGTCCGTGATGGCTTACTCAACCAGTTACGACAACGCCAGGGCTGATTTACAGAGGATTGTAGCCGAGTGACTTTGCTGACGACCGGCGCCTTATGACCCGCAGGTTGTACAAAGCGATGGCCGAGAATACGAACAGGGCAGAAGGTTCCGGTACAGGAACGAAAGCACTATTGCGGGGATTGGGTGTCCCTGTAACAAAGTCGGAAAAATTATCGTTCGTATCGATATACCCGTCGCCGAGTCGAAGCAAAGCCAAAGTGTTGCTCGGAGACGGGGCATGGGCACCTTCACCCCCGTTGGCAGAACCTGTACTTTCCGCAACAACCTTGAACTCTGAGCCGTGGTGCCGACGGTTGGCCTCGACGAATTGCCGGTCCGTCCGGGACGATGGGTGGTGTTACGACATCCGCCATCCCGGAAGGAGCCGGCCGTGGCAGTATCGCACC
>DASXPC010000200.1:0-10884 GCA_036493815.1 Fimbriiglobus sp.
CCCATTACCGGCCTGCCCGGGCCAGGTCAAACCAGTCCGTACGCGGTCACCACCTTCTCCCTGCACCTGCCGAATCCGTTGGCCGTAAGTTCCGTCGCGACGTCGAGCTTCGACCTCCGGGAAGCCGGGCCAGACGGTCAATTCGATACTGCCGACGACGTTAAAATACCGTTTTCGATCAACGACGGTCGACCGTACTATTACGGCACGAACGATCTCACTTTCACTGCCTACGGAATTCAAACTGAGGGCCTTTACCGCTTCACCGCAATTGCCGGATCGCTCCTCGACCCGTTCGGTAAACCTGTCGACAACGGCATCAACCTCGTCCGCTACTTCGGCATCGGCGCCCAGATCACCGGAACGGTTTACGAAGACACGGGCGGCGACGGCGGCTACGACCCGACAGACCCCGGCCTCGGCGGAACCGAAGTCTACGCCGACACCAACCACGACGGCCATCTCGACCAATCGACATTCCACTCGAACCCCGGCGAACTCCTCATCCCCGACGGTGACCCGACTGGCGTTTCCTCCACGATCGTCGTCTCCGGCGTGGGAAACCCTATCACCGGCACGCAAGTGAGCGTGTTCCTGCGACACCCGTTCCCGTCCGATCTGACGATTACGCTGACGTCCCCCGATGGAAAAATCATTACCCTGTTGAAGAACCGTTATCTTGCCGTATCCCCGATTGGCGTACTGAATTTGACTTTTGACGACGCGGCCCGGTCGTTCTCCGTTCCCGACGCGTCCGGCAGAATCCGTCCCGAAGACTCCCTTTCTGATCTGAACGGCGATGACGCCAACGGAGCTTGGACCCTGACCGTTGTGGACTCGGTTTTGCGGGATGAAGGAAGTCTGGTGGATTGGTCGCTGACGATCACCGGCGAACCGACTGCCACGACGAATCCGGACGGGACGTTCGCTTTGCCTTGGGGCGGCCCGATCAACGGGACCGTGATCCAGGTCGTTCCTGCCCCGGGTCTCGCGCCGGTTCCCGACGAAATCGCCTTACCGTTACAGAACGGTGTGGCCATCGGTGTGGTTCGGCCCGGTGCGGTGTATGGCCGAATATTGCTCGATAACGGCGACCTGACCTTCGGCGCGACGGACGCCGGGTTCGGCGGGGCCGTAGTCTATGTCGACGCAAACGGGAACGGTCAACTTGATGCCGGGGAGACGTCGACGGTCTCGGACCATTTCGGGAATTATGTGTTGACGGGCCTGTCGGCGGGGTCGCATACGATTCGCGTTTCCGTCCCGCGGGCGTATGCGGTGCTCACGCCGATCGGCGGTGGTCGCCCGGTAATGGTCTCCTCCACCACCCCGACGTTCGGCAAGGACTTTCTTCTCGTAACCGACCCGGATGCCGACCGACCTCTTGCCCAGTCCATCACTCCGAACCCGCGAAATGCGGCCGTGAGATCGGTGTCGTTCGATCTTGCCCGTCCGGCAGACGGCCTTACGCTCGCCAATCTTTCCCTCACCCGCGACGGCATTAATGTTCCGCTGGACGGAATGACGCTCATCGGATCGGGAACGCAATACACGCTGATTGGACTCGACGCGGCCACCGCTGCCGAAGGTCATTATTCGATCAAGCTGTCTCTCGCCGGTACGCCTGGAGATGCCACGGGGCAATCGACCTCTCCCCCGGCGGTCGGCAATTGGACAGTGGACACGACGCCGCCAACCGCGACGATCGATCGGGCCGGGGCCTACGAACTGATGTTCTCCGAACCGGTAACCGGACTGTCGCTGGCTGATTTTTCCCTCATTTATATCCCGAATCGTCCCGGCAGCGATCCGCTCCTAATCCCCCTGACGGGTGTCACGTTGACGGGGTCCGGCATCCAATACCAAATCGACAATCTGGATGCACTGACGACCCGACCCGGAACTTACCATCTGACGTTGAACCCCTCGGCGGGTGTGACGGACGCCGCCGGAAATGCCCTGATGACTCCGGCTGTAGTAAATATCACCGTCGCGAACAAACTGGTCGATCGGTTCGTCGTCGGTGCCGATGCGGGCGGTACGCCACTACTCACAGCTTACGAACCGCTCTCCGGTGCAGTGGCGTGGAAGGTGTATGCTTTTGAATCGACGTTTTCGGGCGGAGTTCGGGTGGCAACCGGCGACGTGAACGGCGATGGCGTAATGGACGCGATCGTCTCCGCCGGCCCGGGCCGGGCACCGGAAGTGCGAGTCTTCGACGGAAAAGACGGCACGTTCTTGTTCAGCTTCATGGCGTTCGAGCCGACGTTCACCGGCGGCACGTTCGTCGCCGCGGCCGACTTGAACGGCGACGGACGGGCCGAAATCGTCGTGACTCCGGACCAGGGTGGTGGGCCGCGGGTTCGGGTGCTGACGAACGAAGGACAGACTGTACTCGCCGACTTCTTCGGAATCGACGACCCGACGTTCCGCGGGGGAGCCCGGGTGGCTCTGGGAGACTTGAACGGGGACGGCACCCCGGACCTGCTCGTTTCGGCCGGGTATGGCGGCGGCCCACGCATCGCCGGATTCAACGGGACTGCACTCCGTACCGGTCAAACCGTCAAACTGTTCCAGGACTTTTTCGCATTCGAACCGACCCTCCGGAACGGGGCCTTCGTCGCCCTCGGCGACTTCAACGCCGACGGGTACGCGGAAACGGTTATCGCGGGCGGGCCGGGCGGCGGACCGCGGGTTCAAATTCTGGACGGACGCGACCTCGTCAACTCCGGACAGCACGTGATATTAGCCAACTTCTTCGCGGGCGATCCGAACGGCCGGGGTGGCGTTCGCGTGGCCGCCAAAGATCTCGATGGCGACGGGATTCCCGACCTACTCACCGCCGACGGCACCGGACAAGGCACGACAATCCGCGGATTCCTTTCGACGAACCTGCTGGCCAATTCTTCACCAGACCCGGACCGCCTCTTCGACGCCATTCCGACTTTTTCCGGCGGCATTTTCGTCGGGTAACGCTCTCATTCGATGACTACTTCCGGCTCCTCGGAGTCCAGTTCTGCCACCAAAACCGCGGGTTGGGCCTTTCGGGCCCGGAGCATGAGCCACGCGGTCGGGCCGAGAACGAGCGTGGTGCCGGCGAGCATCGAAGGGGTGAATTGCTTCCACCCGAGCACCGCCTCGACCGCCATGACCATTACGACTTGAGACAGGCCGACTACGCTAACCGTGGTGGCATGCCCGCGGCTGAACGCGAGGGTCAGGAACACCTGACCCGCCGTTGCGGTCACTCCGACGCCCAGGATCACAAGCAGCGTGTTGGATTCAAAGAGCCGGTCCGTTCCGATCCGGCGGTCGAAAAGGAAATAGCCCGCGGTGCAGAACAGGGTGGCAACGGCCGAAAAGTGAACGACGATGGCAAGCGGATCGACTCCTTTTACGCGGTTGAGGCCGAGCATGGCGACGGCGGTGAAAAACGAGGCGCATACGGCCGCAGCAGGCGGCAACCAGGGCGGGGATCCGGGACGAACACCGAGTTCGCCGGCATTGGTAACGAGGGCGACGCCGAGAATGGCAACGACAACGGCAACCCAGGTCGCCCGAGCGGGGCGCTCCCCCGCAAGAGGCCAGGAAAGTATGGCGACCCACGCCGGAAACGTGTTCGTGAGCGTGAGCACCGCGGACGTGTGCATCCGGGAGAGGGCATAAAACGTAGTGAGCATGCTTAGACTGCCCGCGAAACTGCGCAGCCAGAGGATGCGGGGGCGGGCGAAAACGAGCCGGGTGCCGGTGCAAAGGGCGAGGGTGAAGGCGATTACAGTGGCGAGACCGCTCCGGGCAATCGCGACGACCTGCCAGTCCACCCGATCCCCGGCCACTCGGACAAGGAGTGACATCGCGGCGAACCACCCGCACCCGCAAAACATCCAGACGTACGGCTTGATCCCGGTTCCCGGCATACGGGTGAGATACGGAATCGAACCCGGCTCGGCCCTTGACCCGTGCGCTATGATTTCCGGCTCCGCGTCACTGGGAGGGCGATTGATGTATCCATCGGGCCGATGGGCAGGGTTTTGGGAACAGGCCGGCTGGAGCCGGCAGCCGATGACATCGTTCGAATTGCAATTCGCCGACGGGCGGGTGACGGGGCGGGGTACCGACGTCATCGGCGTGTTCACCATCAAGGGCGATTACGAATCCGCCACCGGCAAAGTCGCCTGGGTGAAACAGTACCTCGGCAAGCACCGGGTGCTTTACACGGGTATGCCCGACGGGGAGGGCTGTATTCTTGGCACCTGGACCGTGGAGATGGACGGCGTCACAAACAAAGGCCCGTTCCTGCTGAAGCCGGAATTGCCCCGGCCGACCGGGGACGAGCCGATTCATGAAATCCAAGCGGGCGGCGGTCGTAGACCGCCGCCCGCTTGAAATCAGTCGTGCCGGCGATCATTACGCGGACCCCGACCCGCGGCGAGCCGCGGCGGACCGCCCCCGAGCAATTTCACTTCCGTACCGTTCGCGTCGTAGCACTTGATGTCCAACGTTTCGGGCGACGCCCCCGGTTGCCCGGCGAGTACGATTTCAATCTTGGCCCGGTCTTCAAGCACCGCCAGTTCCCGCCGTTTCCGATTTAATACGTCGAAGGCGACGTCGGGATGCACGGACACCTTCACCGTGGCCACCGGCGGAGCCTTGTGGGCCGCGAGTTGAAGTAGCCGCATCAGCTCGATTCCCACCGTCTCGGCCGTCTTAACGTGCCCGGTGCCCCGGCAATGAGTGCAGTCGTTGTAGATCCGCTTCTTCAACGACGGCTGGATCCGCTGCCGGGTCATTTCGATAATGCCGAACTGCGATATCCGCAGGATTTTGGTCCGGGCCTTGTCCCTCAGGAGGGAATCGCGGAGGGCATTTTCGACGTTACGGCGGTGGGATTCACTCCGCATGTCGATAAAGTCGTTGACGATGACGCCGCCCAGGTCGCGGAGCCGCAACTGCCGTGCAATTTCCCGGGCGGCAAGCAGGTTCATCTGGTACGCCGTCTCTTCGGCGTTGTTCTCCGCACGGAAGGTGCCGCTGTTGACGTCGATCGCCACCAGGGCCTCGGTCTGTTCGATAATGATCGACCCGCCCCGCGGCATCTCGATCCGCTTGAGGTTGATCTTGGCGATTTCCTCCTCGACCCCGAACTTGTAGAAGAGCGGTTCGGTGTGGCCGAAATGCTTGATCCGGTCGGCGTAACGGGGCATCACCACCTGCATGAATTCCGACGCGTGCGTATAGGCCGTTTCGTCGTCCACCCAGATGGCGTCGATGTCCGCCTTGAAGTTGTCCCGGATGGTGCGGGTGATGATGTCCGATTCGCGGTAGATTTCGACGGCCCCGTGGACCTTTTTGATCCGGCGCACGACAACCTGCCAGAGCCGTAACAGATAGACCAGGTCATTCTGAAGCTCGATTTTGTTGCGGTCGATGGCGGCGGTCCGGACGATGAATCCGACGCCTTCCGGGGGCCGGAGTTCGTTCATGATCTCGCGAAGTCGGCGGCGGGCGGAGACGTCTTCGATCTTTCGCGAAACACCGAACCGATTCAGGCTGGGCATGAGCACCAGGTATCGACCGGCAATGCTGATGAACGTGCTGAGGGTCGGCCCCTTGGTGCCGATCCCTTCTTTGATGACCTGAACAATGACCTCCTGACCACGCTTGAAAATCTGTTCGATCGGGAGCCGAGGGAAGGTGCGGTCGCGACCGCCGCCGGGGCGGGGGCCGGGGGGCGGACCGCGGCGGGGTCCACGGTCGCCGGGGCGGCCGGTGGGTGCGCGGCCGCGGGAGGGGCCGCCGCGGTCGCGGTCGCCGCCCCGGCCACGAGACCCGCCACGGTCGTTACTCCGACCGCGGGGCGGCGGGGCAAACCCTTCGTCCGACACCGTCAAATCCTGGTCGAAATCGAATTCAGCCGCCGGTTCCGGCGTCAAGTCAATCACGGGCTCGGTCGGCTCGGCCCCTTCGGCGAACCGGTCGTTCTTGCCCGACACGTCGAAATCGTCCGCCGGACCGCCCTCAAAAAACGGCTTGATCTCTTCCTCATCGTCCGGAAATGTTCGACACTCTGCCGAACCCATTACCGGCGGGGCTTCGCGGTCCTCGTCATCCCCTTCCCCTTTCTTCTTGCGCCGGCCTCGGGCCTTTGGCTTCTCGTCTTCCGCCGGAGTCGAATCGTCCGTCTTCTTCTTCCGACGACCCCTGGCTTTCGGCTCCTCTTCGCCGATCTCGGTGACGAGTTCGACCCGCGTCTCTTCAAAAAACACGACTTCCCCTCGACCCGGTTCGTCCACTTCCAAGCCGGCTCCAAATCCGTCGTCTGCCGACTCGTCCGCGTAGACAACCTGGGGTGGAGGAACAGGGGCAGGAATTTCCTCGCGGTCGTGCTTACTGATGGCCTGCTCGCGCGTGTTTTCACCCCAGCCTCGATCCTGGTCGAAACGGGCATCGGATTCCGGCTCGCCATATTCATGCCGGGTCGCTGGAGTTTCCACGCCGAGCCCAGTCCCGAATCCGCCCTCCTCGTCCGACGAGTCGTCAACACGGGCCGGTTCGGGCGCCGCCCGACGAGGTTCCTCACGATCCCGCGGCGGACGACTTCCCCGATCGCTGCCTTCCCGTCGATCCCCCCGACCACGGCTCCCATCGCGCGGGCCGTAGTTTCGCGGCGGGCCGTCGTCTTCTCCCGCTTCGAACCGGGCCAGAACGTCCCTGGGAAGCAGGTGCTTGTAGTACGCCGGATCGACGTCCGAAACGTGCAGGAATCCGTTCCGGCCGACGCCGAAATCGACAAACGCTGCCTGGATGCTCGGCTCGATGTTGACGATTTTTCCCTTGTAGATGTTGCCGACGTAATTCTCCTGACTCGCACGCTCGACATAGAGCTCTTCGAGCACGCCGTCTTCGACGATGGCGATTCGACACTCCTCCGATTGGAGGACGTTGATGAGCATTTCCTTCTTCATGGGACGAATTTCTCCTTCTTCGGGGCGGTGCCCCGGGTACGCATTTAGCCCCATTGACGGGGTGGTGGGTCATTCGACCATCGGGCCGGCTGGGGACAGTCCCCACGTAGCCCGGGCGGTCGTGCGGTCGTCGTCCCCGTCGGCCGGGGGGTGTATCAGAGGCCGGGTTTCGGCCGGGTCGGTCGGTGGCCCGTCCGGTTGGCCCGGCGGCGTTTCGTCGTGAAGTTCGAGATCGGTCCGTTCCAGAAACGGCACCGCGTCGGCGGGGTCGGCAAGACCTAAAAGCGAGACCAGTTCGTCTGCCCGGGCCGTCCCGCCCGCCGTGACCCAAATGTCGAATTCGACCGCGTCCGTTCGGACGCGTATGTCGCGCAGATAGGGGCGGATGTTGAGCTGCCGGGGCTTGGGCCGCAAGCGATTCACCCAAACTTTGTTTTGGGCGAGGAGTTGTTCGGCGCGACCTGCGACTTCCGCGGGAATTCCGATAGGCGGGGCATACCGGTACATTGCCCGCCGCGGGACGGCCGTTGATTTCATTTCCACAACGTCCGCGCAAAGGAAATCGAGCCCGGCCGGGGCTACGGCGACGAGGCGGGTCAGAACGTTGTCTTTATCGAGAGGCGTGACAAGTTCGAGTTCCAACACTTCGTTCCGCCCGGTGACGCCCAGGGGGAGGGAAAGTGCCAAGACGAGCCGGGGGGAGGGGTGGAATCCGGCGGTGGACTTGAACGGCAATGCCGCCCGGCGGAGCATCCGTTCGAGGCAGCGCATCAGGTCGAGATGGCCGACGAACCGGAGGTCGCCGGTTTTCGAGAACCGGAACCGAAATTTTTCGCCCTGCATCGCGGATCGGGTCCACTTCGAATCAGCCCGCAGCGGCACCGGCCGCGACGGTTCGTTCGAAGGCGACCCCCTTATTTGCGCATCCGCATCGATGCAAAGACGGGAGGAAACGAGGGCGTGCGACCGGCCGGGGCCGGGGGCACGGGCGGAACGGAATGTACGTGTTCCCCATCGTCTCGACCCGTCGGTCGTTCGGGGTGGGGCCGCAAATTCAGGCGGCCCCATCCGTCAAACGACCGCATCGGGGAGGATGCGTCTCAGGTTGTCTTTCAGTAAAGTCGTCACGTCGCGGGCGGTTTCCAGGGTTAACGCTTCCCGGGCCACCCGCTCCGCATCCGCCACCGAAATCAGGCGGATCACGCGTTTCAGTTCGGGAATCTTCCGCGGTGTCGCACTCAACTGCCGGAGTCCGAGACCGACCAACAAAGCGGTAAACGTCGGGTCACCGCTCATTTCTCCGCACACGTTGACCGAAACCGAACGCCGGGCCGCGGCATCGACGACCGTCTTAATCAAGCGGAGCACGGCCGGGTCGGCCGGGTTGTATAAACTCGCCACGTTTTCGTTATTCCGATCCGCGGCGAGCGTGTACTGCACGAGGTCATTGGTGCCGATCGAGAAAAAGTCCACCTCCCGAGCCATCAAATCCGCCAGGATCGCCGCGGAAGGGACTTCAATCATGGTACCGATTGGCAGGTCCGCTTTGAAGGGGATTCCTTCTTCTTCCAAATCTTCGCGGACTTCGTTCAGGAAGCTGCGGCATTGCCGTAACTCCAGAATCGTACTGACCATCGGAAACATAACGCGTACGTCCCCGTCCACGCTGGCCCTCAGGATCGCGCGGAGCTGGGTCTTAAACAATTTCTTGTTCTTGAGGCAGAGGCGGACGCTGCGAAGGCCGAGGAACGGGTTTTTCTCAACCGAAATCACTTCGGACAGGGACGAAAACTTGTCCGCCCCGAGGTCGAGCGTGCGAATGACAACCGGCCGATTGGGGCCGGTGGCTTCGAGTACCGCCGAGTACGCCCGGTAGTGTTCCTCCTCAGTCGGGTCGGCCGTTTTGTTCAGGTAAAGGAATTCGGTGCGGTAGAGGCCGACGCCCTCGGCGCCGCGGTCGAGGCACAGAGCCGCTTCACTCGGGAATTCAATGTTGCCGAGGAGGGTAATCCGCACGCCGTCTTTCGTGATCGGCGGCATGTCCCGGAACGCCACGAGCGGGTCGGCCAGTGCCTTCTGGGCAAGCTTCTGGGATTCGTACCATGCCAGTGTTGGTTCATCCGGGTCGAGGATGAGCAGGCCTTTGTTCCCGTCGACGATGACGGTATCGCTACCAGAAACGTCCGCCGCGAAACGCCCGAGCGCGACCACCGCCGGAATCATCTTGGCGTTTGCAAGAATGGCCGTGTGACTGGTGGGCCCACCACTTTCGGTGGCGAAGGCCAACACGCTGGTCGGGAGCAGTGCGGTTTCGCTCGGCGTCAGGTCGTGAGCCAGCACGATCAGCGGATCGGCTTCGTCATCCAGCGTATTCGCTTCCAGGCCGATCAGGTGGCCGAGAATCTGTTTTTCCAAATCGATGAAATCGGCCTTGAACCGGGCGGCCCGTTCTCCTGCACCGGATTGATCGAGCCGTTTCACCAAATCCCGGATCGTGCGGGACAGGGCGTATTCGGCGTTGACCGCTTGGGACCGGATCCGCTGTTCCACTTCGGCCCGGAGGAGTTGGTCTTCGAAGAGGAGGGCGTGGCCGAGAAAGATGTCGCCAAATTCTTTACCGAGGCTTTGGGTGAGGGATTTCTGCCGGGCACGGGCATCCCCCGCCGCCCGATCGACGGCATCCCGGAACCGCCCGATTTCGGCATCCACCTTGCCCGCGTCGACCACTTGCCGGTGGATGCGGACCCCTTCGGTGTCGAGCACCAGAGCGGGGCCGACGGCCACCCCGGGGGAAACGGCTATACCGCGACGGATGTCCATTCGGGCTCGGAAGGCAAACCGCCGGCACGCACCGGCAAGTTGTTAGCGTATTACCCTACCCCCGCGCCGTCACCCGTATCCCTCGCCCGGATCGGCCAGGACGGCCACGAGCGGGTCGAGGGCCGCGGCCGCGTCTTCCCCTTCCACTTCAACGGTTAACTCGGTTCCCGGCAATGCAACGAGCAAAATCAGTTCCATCGCGCTTTTGCCGTTCGCCCGGTTCGTCCCGTTCGAAACGGTGATGGAAGAAGAGAACCGCGAGGCGAGTTGTTGAAATGCCGCCGCCGGCCGCATGTGCAACCCGCTCGGGTTGGCGACCACCACCTTCCGTCGGTACCGGCCCGCCTCGTTCATGCCTGCCATCCGATTATGCCCCGGTTCCGCCGGAAATGACCGCCCACACCTCGTCCTGCGTCGTGCACGCCCGCAACTTTTGGATGAACGCGTCGTCGCGGAGGGCGCCGACGACGTGTTCGAGGGCGCGGAGGTGGTTGGCCGGTTGGTCTTGCGGGGACACCAACAGGAAGAAGACGTGGACGGGTTCGCCGTCGAGGCTCTCGAACGGGACGCCAGCGGCGGACAGGCCGACGGCGGCAACTAGTTGCCCGACGGCCGCGTGCCGCGTGTGCGGGATGGCAATTCCACGGCCGATCCCCGTCGTCCCGAGCCGTTCGCGACGGAGAACCGCCTCGACCACGTCCACCAGGTCGGATTTCAAAACCCGCCCTGCCGATTCCAGACTGGCGACCAATTCTCGAATCACCCCGTCCCGGGTCGTTTCGGTCAGGGCCGGTTGGATGGCCTCCTTGACCACAAAGTGCGACATCCGCATCGGCATCTCCTGCGGGCAGGCGGCCCGGGGCTTACGGCTTGATTCCCGTTTCTCCGCCGTGTGACGGGTTTCGGCGGTGGTCCTGAACTTTTTCCTTGTAGTGCGTAATCTGCTGCTTCATCCGGGCTACCGCCTCGCTCACCGCGGCCAAAGGGTCCGGATTCTCGGCCACCGACACGAAGTCGTGCTTGTGTTCCGCGTCCACCTTCACTTCCGCAATTTTCTGTTCGCCGCGGAGGTCGAGCGTCACCTCGATCATCGTCAACC
>DASXPC010000201.1:0-8515 GCA_036493815.1 Fimbriiglobus sp.
CTTCGACACGTCCCCGCCCACCGCGACCGCCTTGCCGCCCTTGGCCGTGATGTCGCCCACGACCTTGTCGGCCCCCTTCTTACTGGAAGCATAATTCACGACGACCGCCGCACCCTCGGCGGCGAGTTGGCGGGCAATCTCCGCCCCAATGCCTTTCGACGCACCGGTTACAACGGCCACCTTACCTTCGAGTTTCTTCGACATGACCATCTCCCGTTTGAGGAAAAACTGGATCGGATAGCGGGCCACCGGAGTGGTTGCCCGGAGAACTACGCACTGCGGGACACCGCGAGAAACCACTCCACCCCGGCATCGAAAGCCCGCGCCTTGTCCGTCTTCCAGAGTTGGCTGTCGGGCATCGCCGGACGCACCTCCTGGGGGTACTGCCACTCGGTCCCGGACCGACGGTTCGCTTGGCTTGTGACTACAGTTTTGCAAGTTGTCATTTCTATTTCCCTCGTGGTTGCTTATTGCAACTAACGACATATACAATGCAGTATGGTTGCATCTTGCAACTGAATTAAAAGTTTTATGCCAACTTACTTAATTGAGGGAAAAGCCATGAAGCGTAAGAGCTTAGAGAAAGACGTGTGTCCGATCGCCCGATCTCTGGAGGCCGTCGGCGACGTCTGGTCCGTGCTGATCGTGAGGCAGGCGTTCGCAGGCAACCGGCGGTTCGGCGAATTCGAGAAGAGCCTCGGGGTGGCCAAGAACATTCTCACCGTACGGCTGCGGAAACTGGTTGCGCTGGGGGTACTAGAACAGGTGCCCGCAGTGGACGGGGCCGCGCATCAGGAGTATGCGCTGACAGAGAAGGGGAGGGGGTTGCACTTGGTGCTGACGGCGTTGCGGCAGTGGGGCGAAGGGTGTGGCGGAGATGCCCCGTACGTGCTGGTGGACCTCCGGGACCGCAAGCCGGTCAAGCCGCTGGCGTTCCACGCCCATGACGGGCGGGAGTTGAAGGCAGTAGACATGGAACTGGTGCCGGCGGCCGATGCCTGACGGTCTAACGACGGGGCAGTGCTGCCTGGAGAATGAGCGGTTCCGTTTTTGTTGTCCTGCTTGCCGGGTGCAAATGGCGTTCAACTGGAAACGACTTTCCGCCATTGCCGTGTTGGTGGCGCTTGCTTTGCCTCTGTCGTGGCACAACCGCCGAGAAAGCTCCCCCGGTAGGATTCGAACCTACGACCCGCCGGTTAACAGCCGGCTGCTCTACCGCTGAGCTACAGGGGAAAGTACACGATTTATAAGTCGCAACTGGTCTGGGGGCAAGGGCGGTCGTTCAATAGGGGAAGGTGGCGTTTCTCTCACGGAGCCAGTTATGCGTTTGGCCACGATGATGACCCCACAGGGCCCACGGGCGGCGGTGCGGGCGAGCGAATCGTACGTCGTCTTGAACGATGCGGATCCGTCTCTGCCCATCTGTATCAAAAGGCTTCTCGCGGCCGGGCCGGAGGCGTTGGCGAAGGCCGCGGCCGTAGCTGCCAGCCCGTCCGCCCCGAAGACACCGGTCGCCAGTGCCAGGTTCGCACCCGTCATTCCCAAGCCGGGCAAAATTCTCTGCATCGGGCTGAATTATCGGGACCACGCCATTGAAGGGGGCAAGGCAATCCCGACGGAACCGGTGTTGTTTACGAAGTACGCCAACGCTCTCATCGGCCATGGCGACCCGATCAAACTGCCGAAGGTCGCCCAGAAGGTGGATTACGAGGCCGAACTGGTTGTCGTGGTCGGAAAGACGGGAAGACACATTCCGAACGACCCGTCCGCGTTCGGATACGTGGCGGGGTACACCTGCGGCCACGACGTCTCCGCCCGCGACTGGCAGTTCCGCGGCGAGGAGAAGCAGTGGACGATCGGCAAAACATTCGACACCTTTGCCCCGATCGGCCCGGAGATGGTCACGTCGGATGAGAAATTCGATCCGCACAAGGCCCAGATTCAGTTCCGGCTGAACGGCCAGACGATGCAGAACTCGAACACGAGCCAATTTATCTTCGGCGTGCCGCACATCCTCTGGTTCCTGTCGCAGGTGGTTACACTGGAACCGGGCGACCTGATCTTCACCGGCACCCCGCCCGGCGTCGGCATCGCCCGCAAGCCGCCGGTGCTCTTGAAGCCGGGGGACGTGTGTGAGGTGGAGATTGAAGGGATTGGGACGTTGAAGAACTCGGTCGTCGCCGAGTGACAGGTATCGGGGTACGAGTGTTTGAGGGTAACGGATTCAATTTCAACCTCTTTCCGAGACACTCGCACCCCGATATCCTCACGCATCCGGATTGCCCGTGAACATCCTCCTCCATCCAGTCGGCAGCCACGGGGACGTACACCCAATCATCGGCCTCGGGCGGGCGCTCGCCGCCCGGGGTCATTCCGTCACGCTGGTGAGTCTGGAGACGTTTCAATCCCTCGCCGAGCGGAACGGGTTCGCGTTCGTCCCGGCCGGGACGGACGAAGACTATCAGCTTGCCATGAATAACCCCGAACTGTGGAAGCCGGGGAAAGGGTTGCGGGTTCTTTTCCGGAACGACCGCATTCTTAGGTTGTACCGACTGGCTTACGACCGACTGGCGGAGCGGATCGTTACCGGCGAAACGGTCATCCTCGCCGGGTCGCTCGGGTTTGCAGCCCGGACGCTGCAGGAGGCGCACGGGGTTCCGCTTGTGACGATCCACCTGCAGCCGTCGACGATTTTCAGTGTCGATTCGCCCGCGAGGTATCCGGGGGCCCGGCCGGCGTGGTGGCCGCGTTGGATGCGGCGGGCGTTCTTCCGGTTCGCTGATTTCCTCGGCGACCGGTGGATCGGTGCGGGGCTGAACGAGTTTCGGTCGTCGGTCGGCCTGCCGCCCGTTTGCCGGATCGTCGGCCAATGGATGCATTCGCCCGATCGGGTGCTCGGGCTCTTCCCGACGTGGTACGGCACCGCCCCCGACTGGCCGCCGCAGATGCGGCAGACGGGGTTCGTCCGCTACGATCAGGACGAACAACCGCTCGACCCGGCCGTGGAGCGATTTCTGTCCGCGGGGGACCCGCCGATCGTCTTCAGCTTCGGTTCGGCGATGAAGTTCGGCCGGCCGTACTTCGAGACGGCGGTCGAAGCGTGTCGACGGCTGAACCGGCGGGGAATCATCCTGGCGAAGGGGGGCGAGCAGATTCCGTCGGACCTGCCGCCGACCGTGGCTCAATTCGATTACGCCCCATTCAGTCAAGTCTTTCCCCGCGCGGTCGCGGTGGTTCATCACGGCGGAATCGGCACGACGGCCCAATGTTTTGCAGCCGGCGTGCCGCAACTCGTCGTCCCGATCTCTTTCGACCAGCCGGATAACGCCAGCCGGGTTGTTTGCCTCGGGGTCGGGCGAGCAATTCCGTCTCGGAAATTCTCGCCGAAACGTGCGGCGCGCGTTCTGGTCGAACTCCTTTCGGACGCGGGCGTCTCGGCCCGGTGCCGGGAGTTTAGGGAACTTATGACGGCGGCCGATCCGCTCCCCGAGACCTGCCGGTTGATTGAAGACCTGGCGGGCCGGGAAGTGCGGCCGGCCGACGTTGTGTCGAGTGACGTGAACCGGTAGTCTTACAAAACCGGAAGAGGAGCTCCGCGTGAGTACTGCCGTTGACGTCGTCGAACTGGTTGAAGCGAACGGGAAGCTGGTCCCGAAGAAGCCGCCGATCGAGAACGTGCCGGGCCGGCTCGGGCCGTACGCGTTGAACGTGTTGCGGGCGAAGGTCGAGCGGCCGTGGAAGCGGCGGCTGGCCAAGGCCGCCCTGGCCATCCCGGCCATCCGCCGGTGCGAGGCCCGTTACCTGACGATGAACGACGAGGATTTGAAGAAGGAGAGCATGCGGCTTCGCGGCCGGGCACGGGGCGGGGTCAACCTCGACACGCTGATTCCCGAAGCGTTCGGCCTCTGCGCCGTCGCCATCCGCCGCATCACCACCTTTCAGCCGTTCGACGTCCAACTCGCCGCCGGCATCGTGATGCACTTCGGCGGCCTCGTCGAACTGGCCACCGGTGAAGGCAAGACCCTCTCCGCTGTCGGCCCGGCGTACCTCAATGCCCTCGCCGGCAAGGGCGTCCACGTCACCACCGTCAACGACTACCTCGCCAAACGCGACGCCGAGGACATGGGCCCCGTTTACCGCCTCCTCGGCCTGTCCGTCGGGTGCATTCAGCAGAAAATGGAGGACGGCCCCCGTACCGAAATGTACAAGGCCGACGTTACTTACGGCACCGGGTCCGAGTTCGGTTTCGACTTTCTCCGCGACCGGATGAAACTCCGCGGCGGGCAGGCGTCGTCGGTGCCGTTTTACGCCCACTGGGTAGCCGACGGCGTCCGCAAGACCGACCCCCGCGTGCAACGCGACCTGCATTACGCCATTGTGGACGAAGCCGACAGCATTTTCGTGGACGAGGCCCGCACGCCGCTCATCATCGCCAACCCCACAAGACTGGCAACGCCCGAGGAGCAGGTCGTTTACCACTGGGCGGACAAGGTGGTGCAGGACATGAAGCGGGACGAACATTTCCGGCTCGACCTGAAGAAGGATAAGGTGGAGTTAACCGACGCCGGGCGGTATCTGGTGCGGTATTCGAACCCGCCGGCCGGGGAACATTCGCACGCAATGGACAAGTTGCACGAGGCGGTCGAGCGGTCCCTGCACGCGTACCACCGGTTCGTGCTCGACCATCACTACATGGTGAACGCGGAGAAGAAGATTGTCATCATTGACGAAGGGACCGGTCGGCCGATGCCCGACCGCCACTGGCGGGACGGATTGCACCAGGCCGTCGAGGCGAAGGAGCGGGTGCCGATCAACGTCCAATCGGACCACGCCGCCCAGATCACGTATCAGAACTTCTACAAGCTATACAAGAAGCTGGCGGGGATGAGCGGCACGCTGATGCCGAACTTCCGCGAAATGCGGCGGGTCTATCGGCGGTGGGTGTCGAAAATTCCGACCAACCGGCCGGTGGTGCGCACCGCGAATGCCGACGCGGTCTACCCGACCGAGGCGGCGAAGTTCGACGCGGTGGTGGCCCAGGTGCAGGAGATGATGAAGCGGGGCCGGCCGGTACTGATCGGCACGCGGACTGTAGAGAAGTCCGAAAAACTGTCGAAGCTGTTGACGGCGGTCGGGATCGAGCACCGGGTCTTGAACGCCCGGCAGGACCAGCACGAGGCGGAGGTGGTGGCCGCGGCCGGGCAGATGGGCCGGATCACCGTCGCCACCAACATGGCCGGTCGGGGGACCGACATCAAACTCGGGGAAGGCGTCGCCGCCAACGGCGGTCTACACGTCATCGGCACCGAGCGGCACGAGGCCGAGCGAATCGACCGCCAACTCGCCGGCCGGGCCGGCCGGCAGGGCGACCCCGGCTCCGCCCAATTCTTCCTTTGCCTCGAAGACAACCTCCTCGAAGGCCTCGGCACCGCCCGCCAACGCTCCCTCGGCAACCTCGGAAAATCGGGCGCCACACGACCCTGGTCGTTCTTCCGACCCCTCTTCCGCAAATCCCAGAAACGCCTCGAACGCAAGCACTACCGCCAGCGGCTCGACCTCATGAACTACGACAAGCACCGTCAGGAAATGCTGCAGGACTTGGGCGCCGATCCGTATGTTGATTGATGCGGAGCGAAGCGGTTTATTCGGTCCACCGGCACTTCGGCGGACCTAACCAGTAGGAGACAGCCATGTCGGTTCGCACTTGGTTCATTAGTGGGTTTGCCGTCGGAATCGTCGCGGCCGCCGGTTGCGGAGGAAGTTCGTCCACGGCGCCGTCAGCCCCGCCGCCGACGAAGCCGAGCGCCGCTGCCGAGCCGCCGGCGAAAGACGGCGACGCGGACATCAAGGCCAACCTCGCCAAATTGTCTCCCGAAGACAGGAAAATCGCCGAGGCACAAAAAGTCTGCCCGATGACCGGGGATAAGCTCGGAGAGATGGGAACCCCGATCAAACTCACGTTAAAGGGCCAGACGGTATTCGTTTGCTGCAACAGTTGCGTAAAAGGTGCCGAGAAGGACCCGGACGCCACGCTGAAAAAGCTCGCGGAAGCGAAGGCGAAGGACGGGAAAAAATAAACACACCCGTCAGCTCATTGCCATCGTTGCCAACTTGGCGATGGAGTTGATGTTCCGCACTGTTCCGACGGCTTTGGGGATTTTGAATTTCGACCGGCCCATGCCGTTCGGAAAGTAGACGTAAACTTCCCGCTTGCCCGCCCCCACTTTTTCGCCCGTGGGGGCGAAGATCCTCTCCATGAGAGCCTGGTTAACCTGCTCGTTCATCAGAAATACGCCGACCTTCGCCGGCTCGGCGTCGGGGAACGGGTTGGCGGCCAGAACCGCCTTCATTTCGGGCCCCGTGCGAACGATCACATCGGCCGGTTTCCCCATCTTTTCCGTCAACGCCACCTCCAGTTTGGTCCGCACAGCTCTCTCACCGAGCTTGCTCCGGAACACGACGTTGCCGCTCTGAATGAATGTCCGGACGTCGGCAAACCCGAGCTTCGTACAGAGTTTCACCAGGTCCTTCATCGGCAACTTACCCGTCCCGCCGACATTGACGGCCCGCAACAGGGCGACGTAAGTGGGCATATTTCAAACCGTAATCATGTTGAAACGACACTTGCTACCTTGCAAGTAGCTTTCGTCACATTCAACAGCAACCCACCGGCGAGACAATTTCTCCGCAACGAAACCAGTTGTGTTTGATCCCGCGAACGGATCGAGGATCAAATCGTCTTCATCTGACAACATTTTGATAAAAAAATCGGGTAGAGCTGCTGGAAACCGGGCCGGATGTATTTTGACACCATTGCTTTTGCACAATTCCGTGTATGTATCATTCGCCGCATTGTTGCCGAATTTGAGCATTTCGGATGGTACGTCTTCCACGACGTTGGAGGGTATCGAGCCACCGGACTCGGCATTGGAAAACCCTGCTCGAATGTTGTGACCCGATGGGCGAGTTGTTTCTTTAAGTCCTCGTATACTCAGCCTTACCATGTCTTTGCTGTAAGGTCTAAGAACTTTTTTGTTATCCGCCTTAGGCCACGGGGTTTTCGACAGCCACCAGACGTACTCGACGGAATCCTTGACGCGTATTCTCCGCACTGTTACCCATTCGGCGGGGGCGGGGAGTTTGGCCGGGTTGTGCCAAAAGCACTCTTGGGCCAAATGAAAACCGACACCCTCCACTAACTCAACGAGTAGTTTGTAGTGGTACAGGGACCGAGTCGGAGTTCCCTTGTTATAACTCCCACCAATATTGAGTACAAAACTACCGTCGGTTGTTAGGCAACGCTGAATTTCTTTGGCAAACGGGAGGAACCAATCGACGTATTCCTGCTTGCTTACGTTCCCGTACTCCTTCTTGAAATGCAGTGCATAAGGAGGGGACGTAACGACGAGATTGATCGATTCGTCGGGAATTGCCTTAAGGATCTCGAGCGAATCGGCCAAGTACGCGTTTCCGAGAAGAGTTCCGTACAATGGGCGGAACCCCGGCACCGTAAACTTGTCCCTTCCTGTGTGTGGGAAAGGGATGGGGGTTTGTTCCCGTCGGCGTTTGCTCGTGACCGTCATGGAGCTCTCGAAAAAGGGTAGAGCCAAGTGCCAGCCTACGGACCTCAGTCTAGTGGAATAGGTTGACCATGTCAACCAATTTACCGGGGCGGGTGAATCCCATCGAGTGGATGTCTCAAGCTGAGGCAGCTGTGCTGCGCGAGGTATCCCGGCAGGCTATCGCGAATCTGATTCGCCGGGGTCGGATCAGGGTGCTTGAAATTGGCGGGCGAAGACTCGTCAATCGCCAAGAGGTCCTGTCATTTCACCCCAAATCACCGGGGCGGCCCCGTGTGAATCCGCGTTCATGAAGCTCGTCGATCAAATCCGTGAACTCCTTGACCGTTGCTCACTCGAGCAGCGGAGGGAAGTCTACCGTTATCTTCAAAAAGATGTCGGTAGACACGCCCTCGAAGAAGCTCTTAACACGACAGCAGAAGTTATCCTTGAAGCCATTCATCGTGCGGGAAACCTTACGCTTCGGATGTTCCGTGGCGTCATCGCCGAGGCTGCTTTCGAAGTAGAAGTCATTGATCGCCTGAACGGTTGGAAGAAAGAACCTCGGTCGATAGACGTGTCGTACGACTATTTGTTGACCGATGCGAATGGTAACGTTCGGACACAGGTCAAACTTCAACGAAGTAAATCCGGTATGCCAATGACTGCGAGACAAGCGAACAAGAGTTGGTCGAAATCACGATTCGTCGTAGAAACCCAAAAGACCAGAGGTGGTGTTGCAAGAAACACGAAGACGAAAACACGTCCTTATCGCTATGATGAGTTCGACATCCTTGCGGTCTCCTTGTATCCCTCCTGTACTTTCCGCAACAACCTTGAACTCTGAGCCGTGGTGCCGACGGTTGGCCTCGACGAATTGCCGGTCCGTCCGGGACGATGGGTGGTGTTACGACATCCGCCATCCCGGAAGGAGCCGGCCGTGGCAGTATCGCACC
>DASXPC010000202.1:0-7738 GCA_036493815.1 Fimbriiglobus sp.
CTACCACCACTTTCCGGATTACGGGGTATTAGAAGTTGTCGATGACGATGGCCGGGAGGTGCCGGTCGGAGAAAGTGGCGAACTGGTCGGGACCGGGCTTCTGAACCGGTCCCTGCCGTTGATTCGATACCGGACGGGAGACCGGGCCAGGCGGCTCGATCCGATTTGCCCGTGCGGCAGAAGTTTTGATCGGTTTGACGCGGTCGAGGGTCGATGGTCGCAGGAATTCCTCCTCGGCCGAAACGGCTCGAAGATTTCCCTCGCCGCCCTGAATATGCACGGCGATTTCTTCGATCACGTCGTCCGATACCAATACTACCAGGATACCCCCGGAGCGATGGAAGTTCGGGTTATGCCGGCTCCCGGGTTTTCCCCGGACGAGGCCGGGCAAATCCAGCGAGCCTACGCCAACAAAACCCTGGACGAGTTGGCCGTTACCGTTACCGTCGTCGACGACATCCCGTTGACCGCCCGGGGAAAACTTCGACGACTGATTCAGGCGATTCCGGCATCCACGGACCCAGTCACTTAGCATGCTCCAAGTCACTCAGCACATCCGCACGGGCGAACTGAATTTGGCGACCGTGCCCGAGCCGTTGGCGCGGGCGGGGCACGTGCTGATCGCCAACGCGCGGTCGTTGCTTTCGGCGGGGACGGAGAAGATGGTGATGGAGTTGGCGAAAAAGTCGATGCTGGGCAAGGCCCGGGAACGGCCGGATCACGTCCGGCGGGTGTTGCAGAAACTGCGCACGGAAGGGTTTTTCCAGACGCTGGCTCAGGTGCGGGAGAAGCTCGACGAGCCGCTGCCGATGGGATATTCCTCGGCCGGGGTAGTGCTGGCGTGCGGGGCGGGGGTTTCGGAATACCAGCCGGGGGACCGGGTGGCCTCGAACGGTCCGCACGCCGGCGTGGTGTGCGTGCCGAAGCATTTATGCGGGCGGGTGCCGGACGACGTGCCGATGGAGCAAGCGGCGTTCGCCGTGCTCGGAGCCATCGCACTGCAGGGCGTCCGCCTTGCGGAACTGACGCTCGGAGAATCGGCTTTCGTCGTCGGCCTCGGCTTGGTCGGGCAGTTGACCGTCGCTTTGCTCCGGGCCGCGGGCTGCTACGTGATCGGCACGGATTTGGACCCGGCGAAATGTGCCCTGGCCGAGAAGATGGGGGCGAACGAAGCCCGTCCCGGCATGCGGGCCGACGACGTGCTTGCCCGGACCCGGGGCCGCGGGGCCGACGCGGTGCTGATCGCGGCGTCGACGAAATCGGATGAGCCGGTGGAGTTGGCCGGGGAGGCCGTGCGGGCCAAGGGCCGGGTGGTGGCCGTGGGGGCTGTCGGGTTGAACCTGCCGCGGCGGCCGTATTACTTCAAGGAAGCGACGGTCGTCGTTTCCTGCTCCTACGGCCCGGGCCGGTACGATCCCGAATACGAAGAGCGGGGGCACGACTACCCGGCCGCCCACGTCCGCTGGACCGAGCAACGCAACCTCCAGGCCGTACTCGACCTGATGGGCCAGGGCCGCCTCGACGTATCCCCGCTCGTCAGTCACCGCTTCCCGATCGACCGGGCCGCGGAGGCGTACAAGCTGATCGAAGACGGGACGGAGCCGTACCTCGGAATCGTGCTCGAATATCCCGAACCGGATGCGTCGCAGAGACGGCCGGTCGAACTCGGGCCGGTCGCCCCGGCCGCTGAGGGGGTCGGCATCGGCTGCCTCGGGGCCGGCAACTTCGCCCGCATGGTGCTGATCCCGACGGTCCGAAAAACCGGCGGGTTTCACCCCCGCATTCTTTGCTCGGCCGGCGGCCTGTCCGCCGCCCACACCGGAAAAAAGCTCGGGTTCGAGCGGGCCACTGCCGACGAGGACGACGTGTTCGGCGACCCGGCCGTCGGAGCCGTCTTCGTCCTGACCCGGCACAATCAACATGCCGCCCAGGTGCTCAAAGGCCTCCGGGCGGGCAAGCACGTCTTCGTCGAAAAGCCGCTGGCATTGCACGCCGAAGAGGTCGCGGAGATCGAAACGGCTCTGGGCGAGGCGCCCGGCAAGATTCTGACGGTCGGGTTCAACCGCCGATTCTCTCCGGCCGCCGGGCTGGTCCGGCAGTTCTTCGCCGGCGCGACCGCCCCGCTGACAGCCTCGATTCGATTCAACGCCGGGGCGATTCCGCCCGAACACTGGACCCAGGACGAAGAGGTTGGCGGAGGGCGGATTGTCGGCGAAGCGTGCCACGCGATCGACCTGGCCACGTTCCTGGTCGGATCGCCCCCGGTCCGGGTCTATGCCGAAGCGATCGGCGGCCAGGCCGCGCCGGAAGTCACCGACGACCAATGCTTCATCACCCTGCGGCACGCCAACGGCTCCGTCTCGAACGTTGCCTACCTGGCCGGCGGGGATAAAGCGTTCGCCAAAGAGCGGGTCGAGGTACTCGGCGGCGGGCGGATCGCCGTGATCGACGACTTCCGCGAAGTCATCACCTCGACGGGCGGCCGCAGCAAACGGACGCGGACATGGAAGCAGGATAAAGGACACGCCGCAGAGGTCGAGGCGTTCGCCCGGGCGGTGACCGCAGGCGGACCGGCTCCGATTCCGTGGGCGGAGTTGAGAGCCGTCAGCCTCGCCGCCATTCTGGCCGTCCGCAGCCTGCGTGAAGGCGTTCCGCTGGACGTGCCGTGACGAGCCTGGCGACCCAGTTCCGAACGCTCCGCCATCTGCACGGGTCGCAGTTGTTCTGGCGGGCCCGGTACATGGTCCGGCGGCGGCGGGCGGTTCGACCCGGGCGGTGGCGGTGGACCGGGCTGGGCTTGCCCCCCTTGCGGGCCGATTTCCCGGACGAAGTTCTCCTGCACCCGCCGCAAGAGACGATAGGTGAAGACCGCTTTCCGAAGTGCGAAGCAGAATCGGGAGGCTGGCCGGACTGGCGGCTAGGTACCGTTACAAGTGACCGGCTCGGGGCGATCACCCTTCACTACCACGCGTGGGCGTACGGTCTCGCCGAATTGGCCGCGGGGGGAAATTCGGAAGCGGCGGACCGACTCGGGCGTACCGTCCGGGACTGGATCGACCGATGTCCGGTCGAAGAGGCGGGGGCCCGGCAACTGGCATGGAATGCGTACGCGGTTGCCACGCGGATTTCGTCGTGGGTTCGGACGTACCGCCGGCTCCGGTCCGCGGGACCGGTGCCGCCGCCGTGGGACGACGCGGTGCCCCGCAGTCTGTGGGAACAGGCGGCGTACCTTTCCGACAATCTGGAATGGGACCTCCGTGCGAATCACCTGCTCCGCGATGCGGTCGGCTTGGCCTTCGCGGGCCGGTTCTTCGCCGGCGACCGGCCGGCCGATTGGTTGCGGTCGGCGACCCGGCTCGGACTCGATCAGGTCCGGGAACAATTCCTCCCGGATGGCGGTCACTTCGAGCGGAGCCCGATGTATCACCTGCATGCAATGGAGGACGCTCGCTCGCTCGCCCATTTGACGGACGACGCGGACGCCGGCCGGGAATTTCGGGCCGCGTGGCAACGGGCGGCGGAATTCGCCGCCTGGCTGCGGCACCCGGACGGGCGGATTCCGCTGCTGAATGACGCCGCACTCAACGGGGCGACCGACCCGGGCAATGTTCTGGCATCCGCTGCGACGCTCGGAATCGAAATCGATGGGAGCCCGCAGCGGGGCGGCCGGTTCTTTCCCGATACCGGCCTCGTCGTCTGGCACGGAGATCCGTGGTCCGCGTTTTTCGACGTGGGGCCGGTGGGGCCGGACTACCAACCCGGCCACGGGCACGCCGACACGCTGACGGTCGAATGCTCGTACCGGGGCCGGCGGCTGGTGGTCGATCCGGGAACGCTCTCGTACGATCAGGGGCCAGACCGCCATTACGACCGGTCCACGGCCGCGCATAATACCGTGTGCGTGGACGGGGCCGATTCCAGCGAGGTTTGGCACATTTTCCGCGTCGGGCGACGGGCCTCTCCCGAAGCTGTGGCGGTCGAACTTTCGCCCCGTGCCGTTCGTGCCACAGCCGCGCACGACGGCTACCGATTCCTGCCCGGCCGGCCCCGGCATACCCGGACACTCTCCGTCCGCGACGGCGGCCCGCTCGAAATCACCGACCGGGTTGACGGTGGACGAAGCCACGCGCTGGACGGCGGCTGGCTCATCGGGCCGGACTGGGCGGTCGAACCGGCCGACACCGGCTGGGTCGTTTCGTCCGACGGAGATCGGGTGCGGGTGACGGTCCACGGCCCGGTTGGGGTGCAACGGTACGTCGAACCGCGGCCGTACCACGCCGAGTTCGGTCGGGAACGAACGGCCACCCGGCTCGGGTGGCGGTTCGCCGGGGAGTTGCCGGTCGAGGTCGTAACCGTGGTCGAGCCTGCGTAATCGGGATGAGGAGAATGGACATGAGCGATGACAAAACCGCGACGGCCGTCCCGCCGGCGGGACAATCTGGCCGATGGCAGGATCGATACCTCCATCGGTCCTACCATTCGCGGCCCGGTTGGCAGGGCGGGACCGACATGTTCCAAGGGATGATCGCCACGCACGCGCGGGGTGCCCGGGACGTGCTCGAGGTCGGGCCGGGGCCGACCAATGCCACGACGGCATTTCTCCGCAAGCAGTTCGGGGCCGTCGACGGGCTCGACATCGACCCGGACGCGTCGGGCAATCAGGAATTGCGGCAGTGCTTCCTCTACGACGGGGGAAAGTTCCCGCTGGCAGACGGGTCGTACGACGCGGTCGTCGCGGACTACGTTCTGGAGCACGTGGCCGACCCAACGCTGCTCTTGGCAGAGGTCGCCCGCGTGCTTCGGCCGGGCGGCCATTTCCTCTTCCGCACCCCGAACATCTACCACTACATTCCGATGGTCTCCCGCCTGACCCCGCACTGGTTCCACAAGCTGGTGGCCAACCGGTCGAGGGGCCTGGTCGAAAGCCACGAGCCGTACCCGACCTTTTACCGCATGAACTCGGGCCGGGCGCTTCGCCGCCTTGTGGCCCCCGCCGGGTTGGAAGAGGCCGAGCTGCGGTTCGTCGAACGGGAGCCGTCGTACGGGATGTCGTCCCGCGTCCTCTTCTATCTGTTCATGGGATACGAGCGGGTGGTCAATCGCACCGACTTGCTGAAAGGAATGCGGGTGAACCTGTTCGGGGCGTACCGGAAGGGCGCGGCCCGCTGATGCGGATTCTCTACGTTTCCCAATACTTTCCGCCCGAAATGGGCGCCCCGGCCGCGCGGGTCTACGAACTCTCCCGCGAGTGGGTGCGGCGGGGCCACCGCGTGACCGTGCTGACGGCGTTCCCGCATCACCCGACCGGGGTGAAACGCCCCGGCGACCGCGGCGTCCTCACCCGCAGGGAAACGGTCGACGGGATCGACGTCGTCCGAACTTACGTCTACGCCGCGGCCAACAAGGGCACGGCCAAGAGGATGGCGTCCTACGGCTCATTCCTGGCCTCCGCAGCAATCATCGGGCCGTGGCGGGTCGATCGGCCGGACGTGGTCATCGCCACCTCCCCCCAACTCCTGTGCGGCGTGGCCGGGTACGTCCTCGCCCGATTCCTCCGCGTGCCGTTCGTGTTCGAGGTTCGCGACCTCTGGCCCGAATCGATCCTCGCCGTCGAGGCCCTCAAGGAAGGGACGTTCATCCGGGCGTTGAAGCGCGTCGCCCGGTTCCTGTACACCCACTGCTCCCGCATCGTGACCGTCGGCGACGGATACCGGCGGGGCATCGAATCCCGGTACGGCATCCCCGAACGCCGGATCGACGTGGTCCGTAACGGAATCGATACGAGCCTGTTCGTCCCGCTCCCTCGGGAAAACGAGATCCGGGCGGAGTACGGGTGGGGCAACAAGTTCGTCGCCATGTACGTCGGCACGCACGGGATGGCGCACGGGCTGACGTCGGTGCTCGAAGCGGCCCGAGCGATGCGGGACGAAGCGGACGTGCTGTTCGTCTTCGTCGGCGAGGGGGCGGAAAAGGACGGCCTGAAGCGGCAGGCGGCGGACTGGCAGTTGGCGAACGTGCAGTTCATCGACCAGCAACCGAAGGCGCGGGTGCCGCTGTTTTACGCGGCGTGCGACGTGGGGTTGGTCACGCTGCGGGACACGCCGTTGTTTCAGGAAGTGCTGCCGTCGAAGATATTCGAATACCTGGGCATGGAGCGGCCGATCGTTTTGGCGGTGGGCGGGGAAGCCCGAAAGGTGGTGGAGGCGGCGGGGGCCGGGGAATACGTCCCGCCCGGGGACGTGCCGGCATTAATCGCGGCCGTCCGCCGGGCCGCGGCGGACCGCCCCCGGCTGACCGCGATGGGGCGGGCCGGCCGTGCGTATGTTCTGACTCACTTCGACCGCCGGGCGCTCGCCGCCGAATACCTAAACATCCTCGCCCGCGTGACCGGCTCGAACTCGACTCCGGAGAACTGACACACCATGCACGTCCTGCACGTCGTCGGAGCCCGCCCGAACTTCATGAAAGCTTCCCCGGTCCTCCGCGCCCTGGCGGCCCGCCCGGGCGTCCGCCAGAGTCTCGTCCACACCGGCCAGCACTACGACGCCAACATGTCGGACGTGTTCTTCCGGCAGCTCGACATCCCCGCGCCCGACGACAACCTCGAAGTCGGGTCCGGCAGCCACAGCAAGCAGACCGCCGAGGTCATGACGCGGTTCGAGCCGGTCGTCCTACACCGCAAGCCGGACCTCGTCCTCGTGTACGGCGACGTGAATTCCACCGTCTCGGCGGCTCTGGTCTGCGCGAAACTGCTCGTCCCGGTCGGCCACGTCGAGGCCGGGCTGCGGTCGGGCGACCGCACCATGCCCGAGGAAATCAACCGGCTCGTCACCGACCAGCTCGCCGATTGGCTCTTCACCCCGTCGGCGGACGGCAACGAAAACCTGGCCCGCGAAGGGGTGCCCGCCGAAAAGGTTCACCTTGTCGGCAACGTGATGATCGACACGCTCGTCCGGCTGTTGCCCCGGGCCGACGAACGCTGGCCGGCGGTGGCGGCAAACCTGGACCTCGGCCGCGGCGACGGAAAATACGTGCTCGTCACACTGCACCGGCCGTCGAATGTCGACGACCCCGAAGGCCTCCGCACGCTGCTCGCGACGCTGAAAGCGATCGCCCGGGACGTCCGCGTCGTCTTTCCGGTCCACCCGCGGACCCGCCAGCGGCTGGCCTCGCTCGGACTCGACGACCCGGGCGCGGGGGTGACGCTGACCGAACCGGTCGGGTACATCGATTTCCTCGCACTGCAAAAGCATGCCGCCGTGGTGGTGACCGATTCGGGCGGGATTCAGGAAGAGACGACGTACCTCGGCGTGCCGTGCCTGACCGTCCGGGAGAATACCGAGCGGCCGGTGACGATTTCGGTCGGAACCAACACGCTGGTCGGTCGGGACGTGGTCCGTTTGACGGGCGAGGTCGCGAAAATCCTGGCCGGTGGGGCGAAGGCAGGGGCGATCCCGCCGGGGTGGGAC
This sequence comes from Fimbriiglobus sp., assembly GCA_036493815.1. Classification (GTDB taxonomy): domain Bacteria; phylum Planctomycetota; class Planctomycetia; order Gemmatales; family Gemmataceae; genus DASXPC01. The sequence goes on from DASXPC010000202.1 coordinate 7,470, forward strand.
GGCAAAGCGGGGGAGCGGATCGCCGACGTGCTTGTCCGTGCCGGGTGACCGCATCACGCCCGGACGATCCGGTCGCGGTGGGTCGTGACACCCTTGGTCGCGTTGCGGGTGTCGATGATGAGCGAAGTCTGCTCGACCACTTTCGGCCAGTCGAACGCGGAGTGATCGGTGGCGACGATGACGCAATCCAGCCCGGCGAGGAATTCGCGGGTGAGGGGCTGGCTGGCCCGGCCGGAAAGCTCCGGGTGGTGCCGGAGGGCCGGCAGCTT
>DASXPC010000203.1:0-13414 GCA_036493815.1 Fimbriiglobus sp.
GGCGAAGGAGTTGGGCGGCGTTGCCCGCGGCCACTGGGGAATCGAGAACGGGCTGCACTGGATCCTCGACGTGGTGTTTCGCGAGGACGATTGCCGGGTCCGGGCCGGCCACGCCGGGGCCAACCTGGCGATGATCCGCAAAGTCGCCGTCAGCCTCCTCCGGAACGCCCCTGGCAAGGGCAGCGGCGTGACCAAACGACTCAAAGCCGGCTGGGACGACGAGTACCTGCTCCAAGTCCTACGAGGAATTCAAGCCAAGGTAGTGCGGTGACCCTGCCCCACGGGGTAAACACACCTGCGTCGTGTGCACCGGGTCAGCCTGCTACGTAAACGGGGCGGACGCCCTGACGTCCGCCGTCACGGAGTCGAGTGGGGTGAAGCTGGGGGAGACGACTCCGGACGGTGCCGTGTCAGTCCTGGCCGCCCGTTGCCTCGGTGCGTGCGGGGTCGCCCCGGTCGTGATACTGGACGGGACGATCAAGGGGGACGAATCGCCCGCCGGCTTGCTCTCCGAGATGAAAGGTTGGGTGCCCGGTGGAATCGCCTGACCTACGGGCCATTGCCGAGGGGGAGCGGGCGAGTCGCCCGCGGATCGAAATCCGCTGTTGCACCGCGGCCGGGTGCGTCTCGGCCGGGTCAACCGCCGTGCTCGATACCTTCAAAGAAGCGATCCGCGGGGCCGGGCTGACCGACCGTGCCCGGGCGGTCGGCGTCGGGTGCCTGCGGCTCTGTTCGGCGGCCCCGCTCGTCGCCGTCGAGCCGGACGGTTTGCTCTACCCGAAAGTGACACTGACTTCGGCCGCGTCCGTGGTCGCCGGGCTCTCCGGCCGCTCGGCCCCGGTCAAGCGGCTCGACCCGACCAGTCCGTTCTTCGCCCGTCAGGCATCGGTCGTGCTGGAGAATTGCGGCAAGATCGAGCCGGAGCGGATCGAAACGTACATCGCCGCCGACGGGTACCAGGCCCTTTCCCACGTGCTCCGGGAGATGACTCCGGCGGAGGTGATCGAAGTGGTCACGCGGAGCGGCCTCCGCGGCCGGGGCGGGGCCGCTTACCCGACCGGCGTCAAATGGGCGACCGTCGCCAAGAACCCGGGCGCCCACAAGTTCGTGGTCTGCAACGCCGACGAGGGCGACCCCGGCGCCTTCATGGACCGCAGCGTCCTCGAGAGCGACCCGCACAAGATTCTCGAAGGCATGGCGATCGCCGGGTTCGCGGTAGGAGCCACGCAAGGCTACGTCTACGTCCGCGGCGAGTACCACTTGCCGATCCATCGGCTGACGACGGCGATCGATCAGGCCGGCCGGTTGGGGCTGCTCGGATCGCACGTCTTCGGCACCCCGTTCGACTTCCGCATCGACATCCGGATCGGCGCCGGGGCGTTCGTCTGTGGCGAGGAAACCGCCCTGATGGCGTCGATCATGGGCGGCCGGGGTACTCCGACCCCGCGGCCCCCGTACCCGGCCGAGAAGGGGTTGTGGGGGATGCCGACGCTGCTCAATAACGTCGAGACGTTCGCCAACATCCCCCGCATCCTCCGCGACGGGCCGGACTGGTTCGCCGGCATCGGAACGGAAAAAAGCAAGGGGACGAAAGTGTTTTGTCTGACGGGGAAGGTGGCGAACTCTGGTCTCGTGGAAGTCCCTCTCGGCACTCCGATACGAACGATCGTGGAGGAAATCGGCGGCGGGTCGCCGGGCGGTGCTCTCAAGGCGGTGCAGACCGGTGGGCCGTCCGGGGGGTGCATCCCGGCCGCGTTGTTCGACATCCCGGTAGACTACGAGTCGCTCGCTCGACTCGGTTCGATTATGGGGTCGGGTGGGATGATTGTCCTAGACGAGACGAACGACATGGTCGACGTCGCCCGGTACTTCATGGAATTCTGCAAGGACGAATCTTGCGGCAAGTGCGTCCCGTGCCGGGCCGGGACCGTGCAGTTGCACCGGTTGCTGACGCGGATTCTCGACGGCTCGGCCGGCGCGGAAGACTTGAACCGCCTCGAATTGCTTTCGCACATGGTCAAGGACACCAGCCTGTGCGGGCTCGGTCAGGCAGCCCCGAACACGACGCTCAGCACGCTGCGGTACTTCCGCCACGAATACGAAACGAAGCTGAAGTCCGGCCCGCTCGCCGCGCGGATCAAGTTGCCGGTGTTGAATCCCGCCACCGCCGCCATCGGGGGGCCCGTTCCATGAGCGTCGTCACCCTGACCATTAACGGCCACCTCGTGAGTGCGGCCGAGGACGAAACGATCCTCAAAGCCGCCCGCGGGGCAAGGATACCGATCCCGACCTTGTGTTACGTGGACGGCTTGTCTTCCCACGGCGGGTGCCGCCTCTGCCTCGTCGAAGTCGGCAACGGCGGACGGCTCCAGCCGGCGTGCTTTATGAAAGTCGCCGAGGGCATGGTCGTTCAGACCGATACCGACCGCCTCCGGGAATACCGGAAGATGATTGTGGAACTCCTCTTCGACGAGGGGAACCACGTCTGTAGTGTCTGTGTGGCCAACGGCAACTGCGAATTGCAGGACGCGGCCGTTGCCACCGGCATGGACCACGAACGGTTCGAATACCAATACCCGAAACGGTCCGTGGACTTGAGTCACGACCGGTTCGGCATCGACCACAACCGGTGCGTACTCTGCACCCGGTGTGTCCGGGCCTGTGACGAACTGGAGGGCGCCCACACGTGGGACGTGGCCGGCCGCGGCTCCACCTGCACGGTCGTCACCGACCTCGCCCAGAAGTGGGGCGAGGCGGCCTCGTGCACCTCGTGCGGGAAGTGTTTCATGGCCTGCCCCACCGGGGCGATCTTCCGCAAAGGGTCGACCGTCAGTGAGACGGAACACGCCCGGCAAACGCTGGCATTCCTAGTCACTGCCCGGGAGAAAAAGCAGTGGACCGTCTGAGGCTGGCCACCGTCTGGCTCGGCGGCTGCTCCGGCTGCCACATGTCGTTTCTCGACCTCGACGAGTTCCTGATCGACCTCGCCGCGGCCGCGGACGTCGTCTTCACCCCGGTCATGGACGTAAAGGAATATCCGCCGAACGTCGACGCCGTCCTGGTCGAGGGGGCGGTGGCGAACGAGGACAATCTCGAAATGCTCCAGCGGGTGCGGGAGCGGTCGAAATATCTGATCGCGTTCGGCGACTGCGCCGTGACCGGAAATGTGACCGCGCTCCGCAACCCGCTCGGCTCCGCCCTGCCGGTGCTTCAACGAAGCTACCTGGAGCTGGCCGACGCGACGCCGCAGATTCCGAACGAACCCGGAATCATTCCCCGGCTGCTCGAGCGTGTGGTCCCATTGCATCAAGTCGTGCCAGTGGATTTGTACCTGCCCGGCTGTCCGCCGCCTGCCGACCGCATCCGGCGGGTGTTGGAGCAGGTCCTCGCCGGAGAAACGCCGCACCTGGACGGACCGGACATCCGATTCGGGTCGGGTCGCTCGTCGGCCCCGGGGTGGAGCTCGAAATGACGATCGCGTGGCAATCCCGGGCCGTCAGCTCGGCCGAGGCGGTGGCCCGCATCCGAAGCGGGATGACAGTCTTTCTGCACGGTGCGGCCGCCACGCCGACGCCACTCGTCGAGGCGCTCGTCGCCCGGACCGACCTGGAGAATGTCAAACTCGTCCACCTCCACACGAACGGACCCGCCCCGTTCGCCGAGCCGGGCTGCGAATCGCAATTCCGCTCCGTGTCGCTGTTCACCGGCGCCCCACTCCGGCGAGCGGTCGGCGAAGGACGGGCCGATTTCGTGCCCGTTTTTCTCTCGGACATACCCACCCTCTTCACTTCTGGAGTAATCCGGCTCGATGCCGCTTTGCTTCAACTCTCCCCGCCGGACCGCCACGGCCTCTGCACCCTCGGCACGTCCGTGGACGCCGCCCGGGCCGCCGCCGACACAGCCGGGATCGTCATCGCCGAAGTGAACGAGCAACTGCCACGGACGCACGGACACACGACGGTCCCGCTTACCCAGGTCGCCGCCTATACTCACACGGACCGGCCGCTGCACGGCCACGATCCCGCCCCGGAGACGGAGATCGACGCCCGCATCGGGGCACTCGTCGCCGACCTGATTCCGGACCGGGCTTGCCTCCAGGTGGGCATCGGGGGGATCCCGGACGCCGTCCTCGCCCGGCTCGGCAACAAGCACGACCTCGGCGTCCACACCGAAATGTTCTCGGACCGGGTCGTGGACCTCGTCGCCACCGGGGCCGTCACCGGAAAATACAAAGCCGTTCACCCGGGCCGGATCGTCACCAGCTTCGTGGACGGGTCGCGGCGACTGTTCGACTTCGTCGACGATAACCCCCTCGTCGAATTCCACCCGTGCGACCGGACGAACGACACGGCCCTGATCCGGAAAAACGACAACGTCGTGGCGATCAACTCGGCCATTCAGATCGACCTGACCGGGCAGGTGTGTGCCGATTCGATCGGCCACCGGGTCTACAGCGGGATCGGCGGACAGATGGATTTCATCCGCGGGGCGGCCGTCTCCCGGGGCGGGAAACCGATCATTGCCATACCCAGCACGGTAAAGGACGGGACCGTGTCGCGAATTGTCCCCGAACTGGCTCCCGGTGCCGGCGTCGTCACGACCTGCGGCCATGTCCACTGGGTGGTGACCGAATTCGGGGCGGTGAACTTGCACGGCAGGACGCTCCGCGAGCGAGGCGAATTGTTGACCTCGGTCGCCCACCCCGACTTCCGCGGCGAATTAAAGAATTGGCTCCGCAACCAGCGACATTACGTCGTCTGACGCCGGCTCGACGGGAGGCGAATCATGCCCGAACGCATCGTCATCGACCCGGTGACCCGGATCGAGGGGCACGCGAAAATTACGATTCAGCTCGACGACGGCGGGTTGCCGACCGAGGCCCGGTTTCACGTCACCGAGTTCCGCGGGTTCGAGAAGATGTTCGAGGGCCGGCCGTTCTGGGAAATGCCGGCGATCACCGCCCGGGTTTGCGGCATCTGCCCGGTCAGCCACCTGACGGCAAGCGCAAAAGCCGGCGACCAGATCCTCGGCGTTCGCCTGCCGCCCGCCGCGGTCAAACTCCGCCGGCTCGCCAACTGGGCCCAAGTGCTTCAATCCCACGCCCTGAGCTTCTTCCACCTCAGCTCGCCCGACCTCTTGCTCGGAATGGACTCCGACCCTGCCAAACGCAACATCTTCGGCCTGATTGCCGCGAACCCGGAATTGGCCCGAGCCGGCATTCGGCTCCGGCAGTTCGGCCAGCGGATCATAGCGGCCCTCGGTGGACAATCCATCCACCCGGCGTGGGTCGTCCCTGGCGGCGTCCGACACTCCCTGCCGGACGAGGACAAAACGTGGGTCCGCGACCGGTTGCCGGAAGTCCGGCAAACGACCCTCACGGCGATCGACATGTTCAAGGGACTACTCGACAAGTTCCGCGAAGAGACAGACGTGTTCGGGAAGTTCCCGACGATGCACCTCGGACTCATCGGCCCGGACGGTACCTGGGAAACCTACGACGGAGCGATGCGGTTCCGCGACGCCGACGGGACGACGGTCGCGGAAGTCGACCCGGTGCGGTATCGGGAGTTCATTGGGGAAAAGGCCGAATCGTGGTCGTACATTAAGACGACGTTTTTCCGCCCCCGCGGGTACCCGGACGGGATTTACCGCGTCGGCCCACTGGCCCGCTTGAACGTCTGCGACCGGATGGGCACGCCGCTGGCCGACAAGGAGTTCGCCGAGTTCCACGGGCGGGGCCGCGACTTGACAAACGCCTCGTTCCTGTTCCACTACGCCCGGCTCATCGAAATCCTGGCGAGCATCGAGCGGATTGACGGAATTCTCGACGACCCCGATTTGCAATCGGCCCACATTCGGGCCGAGGCCGGTGTGAACAACCCCGAAGGCGTCGGCTGTTGCGAGGCCCCGCGGGGCATCCTGTTCCATCACTACCAGGTGACCGACGACGGCCTGATTCGCAAAGCGAATTTGCTGATCGCGACCGCCCAGAACAATCTGGCAATGAACCGCACGGTGACGCAGATCGCGAAGCGTTACGTCACGGGGCGGGACGTTCCCGAAGGCATCCTGAACCGGCTGGAGGCCGGAATCCGCGCGTTCGACCCGTGTCTGAGCTGCTCGACTCACGCGGCCGGTCAGATGCCGCTTTTGGTCCGTCTGATCGGCCCGGGCGGGGAGGTCGTCGCGGAACGGCGGCGCGATTAACGTGCCCGCCGACGTCCTGGTCATTGGTTACGGCAACACCCTTCGCGGGGACGACGGCCTCGGCCCGGCCGTCGCGGCCGACGTCGCCCGGCTCGGGTGGCCCGGAGTGCGGGTGAAGGTCGTTCACCAACTGACGCCCGAACTCGCCGCGGACCTTGCCGACGCCCGGCGTGTGGTGTTCGTCGATGCGGCGATCGGCGGAGAGCCGGTCACGGCCGTTCGGATCGAAACGAGACCGGCGGGTGACGTGATGTCGCACGCCGCCGACCCGCGCGGGCTGTTGACATTGTGTGGCGCCGTTTACGGGACGACTCCCGACGCGTGGTTAGTGACTGTGGCCGGGGCCGACTTCGATTTCCGCGACGGCCTCTCACCGACCGCCCGGGAGAACGCCCGAGCGGCACAATCCTCGGTTGAGGCCCTGATCCGGGAGGCGTCGTGTGCATGAGGCCGGGCTCGCTCAGATCGCCCTGGAGATCGCCACGGAGCGAGCGAGGTATAGGGGTGCGACCCGGATTCACAGGCTGGTGTTTCGGATCGGTGACCTGTCCGGGGTCGTTCCGGACGCCCTTCGATTCGCGGCGGAAACGTTGAGTGCGGGGAGCCTCGCCGAGGGGGCCGAATTTGAAATCGAAGTCGTGCCGGTCGGCTGCACACTCCGGGGCTGCCTACCGCAGCACATGGACGGCAACCTCACACTCCGGGTAGCGGTCGGTGGCCGGGTTACGCCGGACCTGCTCGACGACGAACCCGCACTTTTGGAGGACCCGCAGGGACGCTCCGTTGCTGGTGGCGACGGTGGCGACAAGCGGACGCCGAGTGACTTCCACCAGCAGCAGGTGCAACGCCCGGCTTGCGATCCCCATCCCCCAATACGCCCGGTCGATCCAGTACCCGACGTGATCCTGACCGTCCATTGGAAAGCAGGAGATGTACCCGACCACCTGCCCGTCGAGCAGGACGGCCCTGGTGGTGTTCGCCGGATCGCCCAGCACCTTCGCCCAATGAGCGTCGAACGCCTCCCGGCTGCGGGGGATCGTGACCGCCATGCGACTCGACTCCGGGTCGAGTTGCATCTCGTACATGCGGGGGAGGTCGCCCGGCTCGACCGGACGGAGCCGAACACCCTCGCCCGCCCCCGACTTCTGTGCGATGAGGTAGACGTGGGATTCGGGGTACTGGTCGTATTCCAGGTGGCGGCAGACGCAGCCCGCTTCGGCGAGGACTTGCAGGGTCTTGGGGACGCCGAGCGTGGCGTGGTACATGGGCGGTCCCATGTGCGAGTCCCGCCTCTCGTCCGGCCCATCCGTGCCGCCCGTCGAGAAGACCAGGATGCCGCCCGCCGACAACCCCCGGCACAGCTTCGTCAGAACCGCCTCCTGCCGGGCCAGCGGTACATGCCACACGCTGTCCCACGCCACGATCAGGTCATACGACCGGGGCAGTACCCACCCGCAGATGTCGGCGTGGAACAGCCGTGCCTCCGGGTGGCGGTCCCGTGCGAGGCCGATCATTGCCGGGGAAACGTCGATGCCGTCCGTGCTGAATCCGTGTTTGCTCAACAACCCCATCAACCGCCCCGTGCCGCAGCCCACGTCCAGGGCCACACCCTTGTTCTTCACGAAGGCGATGGCCCGCTCGATCTGGGCGAACCCGTAGGCCGAGAGGTTGAGAAAAAGTTCGGTGATCTGGTCGTAGCTGACGGCGACTTGTTCGGGTGTCATGATTCCAACTGCTCCACCAGATGTCCGGCCGCTCGCAGGGCGGCGACCGCTTCAGGGAACCGCTCGGCCTTCACCAGCAGGTAGTCCGTGTCGAAGGTCGAGAAGGCAAACACGCCGACCCCGGCCTTCGCCACTGGCGAGGTCAATGAGGCCAGAACGCCGACGAGGGTGAAGGACATCGTTCCGGCCACTCGCAGGCACCGCCACCCGTATTCGCAGTGCGTTCCAGCCGGGACCGCCTCCTGGCGGCACACCACCGACAACTCGTCGGTCGTCCGGGTGACGCTGAACACGTCCCCGGCCGTCGCCCACGCCGGGATCGGCAAGCCGGTCGGCAATTTGCAGACGGCGAACGACCCGGCCACTTCGAGCAACGTGACCGAGTGCGTTTGTGACCGGCGGCTCGGTGCGGCGATGTCGGGTTCGGTCGTGAACACGACCGGCTTCATCGGCGTCTCGTTGACGTGGAGCGTGAACATGTCGGGCCGTGCGTAGTGGCCCACCACGTCGAAGTCGAACTTGGCCCGCACGAGATCGGCCAGGTCCAGGTCGGCGACCTGCACGCACTCCTCCCCGTACACCGGCCCCGCCAGCATTTGCCCGAGCGGGCCCACAATGCAACTGCCGCCCCGGATCAGCCACTCCCGGTCGGCCGGGGACCGACCTGTCGGGTAGCCGCTCGGCAGGTCAGCCCGTCGCAACACTTGACATGCCGACAGGACGAAGCACCGGCCTTCGAGGGCGATGTGGCGAACGGTCGGCACCCACGTCTCCCGGTCATCCACGGTGATCGCACAATACAACTCCACCCCTTTGGCGTACATCGCCGTCCGCAGCAGGGGCATGTAGTTCTCCCAGCAGATGACCGACCCGATCTTGCCCAGCGGCGTGTCGATGACCGGCAGCGTGGACCCGTCGCCGCTGCCCCAGACCACCCGCTCCATCGCCGTCGGCATCAGCTTTCGATGCGTGCCGAGCAGTCGGCCGTCGGGTCCGAACGTGAGCGAGGTGCAGTACAGTGTGCCCCCGGCCCGCTCGATGATGCCAACCACGAGATGCACGTCGTGTTTCTTGGCGACTGACCCGATCCGCTCGGTCCCCGGTCCCGGCACGTCGATGGCGTTCTCGAAGTAGCGGCGGAACTCGTCCCGGCCCTCGGGCGTGCGGATTCCCAGGCTGGCGCCGAAGTCGTGCCCCTTCGGGTAGCCGCCGACGAACGCCTCGGGGAACACTGCCAATTCGGCCCGCTGGCGGGCGGCGTCGGCCGTGAGGTCGGCGAGCTTCTCGAGCGTCCGGGGCGTGTCGAACAGCACCGGGGCCGACTGTACGACGGCCGCCCGAACCGTGCGGAAGGTGGTGGGGCCGTATGTCGTCATGTGTCACACTCCCTCGGTACGGCCACGAAGGCGTCACCAGCCCGAACGATGATGGGTTCCTTCACGTCCACCCACCCGCCGTCGCTCGCCATCCCGGTCGTCAGTAGGCCAAGTCGAGAACGCCGGTGGCCGGGTCGATGCGGAACACGTCCACCGGCCGCCCGGCTCCCACCCCGTCCAGCTGGAACCGGGGGATGAGCCGGTCCTCGGCGAACCGGAACGTGTAATGCGAGTCGTAGTAGAGCGGCAGCATCTCAGATCACCTTCTGGTGCGATCACAACCTCGGGTCCACGGGTTCGCTTTCGAGGGCCAGGACGCCGAACACGCACTCGTGGACCCGCCGCAACGGCTCCCGGCGGACGAATCGCTCCAGCCCCTCCACCCCCAGGGCGAACTCCCCGAGGGCCAGCGACCGCTTGTGGGACAGCCCCCGGCTCCGCAACCGGGACAGGTTGTCGGCTGCGTCGTAGTCCGGGCCGTAGATGATCCGAAGGTACTCTGACCCTCGGCACTTGACGGCGGGCTGAGCCAACCCCCTCCTCCCCCGCAGGAGGAAGTCGAGCGGCTTGACCACCATACCCTCCCCGCCCCGAGCCGTCAGGGCCGTCCACCACTCGACACCCTCGGCTACGCCCGTAGGGTCGGTCACGTCCACCACCTTGTGCTCCGTCGCCAGCAACAACTCTGGGTCCGCCCGGCAGATGGCTCCGAGCGTGTCCATGTGCCAAACGTGTGTCTTGTCCGTGTGGACCCGGCCCTCCGATGCGAGGAGGTGGAATGGGGCCAGCTTCAGATCGGTGAGCGAGTTCACCGGCCAGCAGTAGTGCCGGTAGGCGTCCACGAACTTCTCGATGCCAGCTTCCCGCTGGCCGACCCGACCCGCCACCCGATCCAGCTTTGCCTTCTCGTCGCCGCCGAGGCGGACCGCCGCCGAGGCCAGGGAGGCGACGGCCCGTGGCAGTGCCGCCCGCCCGGCCGACCCGACGGCGGCGTACTGTGACTTCAGAAGTTCCTGGGCCTTCGCCGACCACGGCATCAGTTCGCAGTCCAGGCACACCCAGGCGGTGTTCAGGGCCGTCCACAGGTCAGCGGCGATTATCGCCGACCGCAACCGTTCGAGCAATCGGGCCTCCAGGTCGGGGTCGGTGAAGAATCGCCGCCCGGTGCGAGTGGTGATGATGCCAACCTCGCCGTCGAGGACACCGAACCGCTCCCGAGCCGCCGCCTCGTCTCGACACACGACGACAACTGCCCGTGACCCCATGTGTTTCTCCTCGCAGATCACCTGCGGGGCACCCTGCGTGCGGTAGTAGGCGAACGCCTCGACCGGATGTTCGAGCAGATTCGGCTCGCTACTCGTCTCGCACGGGGACATGGTGGGCGGGAGGTAGATCAGCCACCTGGGGTCGGCGGCGAACCGGCTCATCACTTCCAGGGCGGCGGTGGCGTGGGCCTCCCGAACCGTCACGTTCCCCCGCAGCCGGGTGGAGACGATCCGCTTGCCCAGCACGTCCTCGGCGTCGAGCAGGTCGTCGTGGGCCTGCTGGGCGGTGAGCTTCGGGGCTTGGTCGGCTTCGGGCAGGAACGGTCGGGCGGGTTCGCAGTACGTCCTCGCCGCCGGGACCGAGACGAAATCTCGCTCCGGCCACCGCAGGGCGGTCAGTTTGCCGCCGAACACGCAGCCGGTGTCGATGTTCACCGTGTTGTTCAGCCATTCCGGCTCGGGGACCGGCGTGTGCCCGTACACGACCGCCGCCTGCCCCCGGTAGTCCGCCGCCCAATTGTGCCGCACCGGCAGCCCGAACTCGTCCGTCTCGCCGGTCGTCTCGCCGTACAGGGCGAAGTCCCGAACCTTCCCTGACCCCCGCCCCTGCATCTCCTGCTTCATCCCGGCGTGGGCCACGACCAGCTTCCCACGGTCGAGGACGTAGTGGCTGACCAGCCCGTCGAGGAATTCGGCCAACGACTTCGTGAAGGCGGGCTTCACGTCGTCCGGGAGGGTGTCGATCTCAGCAAGCGACTCGGCGAGGCCGTGGGTGATCTGCACGTCCCGGCCGCTGAGCTTCTTGAATAACTTCATGTCGTGGTTGCCCGGCACGCAGAGGGCCGAGCCGGACGCCACCATGTTGCGGGCGATCCGCAGCGTGTCGAGTATCCGTGGCCCCCGGTCCACCAAATCGCCGACGAACACGGCCTTCCGCCCGTCGGGATGGGCGTAGGCCACGGTTCCCCAGCCCGGCCCGTGTTCGGCAGGGACGACTTTGCCGTATCCCAGCCGATCCAGCACTTGTTCCAGTTCGTCGGCACATCCGTGAACGTCGCCGATGATGTCGAACGGCCCGGAGTCGGCGGTGCGGTCGTTCCACAGCGGCACCCGCTCGACCACCGCCGCCTCGACCGCCTCGACGCTTTCGAGGACGAAAATATGGCGAAACCCCTCCCGCTTCAGCCCCCGGAGCGACCGCCGCAGTTGGGATCGCTGGTTGCGGATGACGTGGGGGCCGAAGGTCCGGTCTGGGCGGGAACGGTTCCGCTCCTGGCAGACTTCCTCCGGCAGATTCAACACGACGGCGACCGGCAGGCAGTGGTACTTGCGGGCCAGGGCGACGAGCGGGGCACGGGCCTCGGACTGCACATTGGTGGCGTCCACGACGGTCAACCGCCCGAGGGCGAGCCGCTGGGAAGCGACGTAATGCAGAAGGGCGAACGCCTCGCCGGTGACGGCCTGATTGTTCTCGTCGTCGCTGACCATCGCCCGGCAGGCATCCGACGACAGAACCTCGGTCGGCAGGAAGTGCTTCCGGGCGAACGTACTCTTGCCCGACCCGCTCGGGCCGACGAGTACGACCAACGACAGCTTGGGGATCGTGATCTTCATGAGGGGTGTCGTTCGACTCGGGCCAAGAGGGTGCGGAGGAATGCTGAGTAGTCGTCCTTCATCGGCAACTCCAGGTCGTGCTTTACCCGCCGTCTGCGGGCGAAGACCTTCTCGCCGGTGATCGGGTTCTCGGCCGGGCGGTCGTACTCCTCCCAATACAAACCCGCTCCCCGCTTCTGCCACAGCGGCAGATCGTTGAAGTTGACCCCGTTCTGGAATAGAAGTTCGTTCTTCGCCGCCACGGAAAGCCCACTCATCGCCGCCGTCGCCTCGCCGACCGACTTCCCTTGTTTGCGATGGAGCCAGTAGCCGTGGGCGTTCAGGGCGTTCCGGTGGGCGTCCTCGTTCCGCCAGCGGAAGTAATCGACGACGTGACCCGTCGACGGCAGTTGCGAGATGCGGCAGTCGAAGACCGCCAACGCCCCCAGGAGCAGGGAGAACTGGGCACTCGCCTCCCCGGCGAGGACCGAGTGCAGTTTGCGGAGTTTCCGCCCGAAGGCGTTCTCGTCCGCAGCGAACAGGAGGGAAATCTCGTCGCTCTGGACGAATCCGTAGGAAACGTCGAACCCGCACCCGGTCATCAGGTGTTCGGCAGTTGCCAGCATCATGTCCCGGAACCGCTCGTCGAACGGTGCCTCGAACTGGTGAACTTCCTTCGTCAGCCGTGTGAAGCTGCGGCCGTCCAGACGGGCGACCATGTGCAAGCCCGGCAGGACGCACAGATCGTGGGCCGTCTCGAACACCCGCATCATCCCATCGAGTTCATCGAACTTCATCGCTCCACTCCTCAACCACGAACTTGTCGTCGTCGATCCGAACGTAGTACAGGGCGTCGAACCCCTCATCACGGGTCGGCAATTCCATCCGCCCGGCCGTGCCGAGGATGCCCTTCAGCGGCACCTGTTGGTCAGGTGGCCGCTGCCCGTTCCTCCGCTTGCAGTCCTCGACACGGGACTGGAAGTAAAAACCCACGACCCGGAACCCGGCATCCTTCGCCGCCTGGATGTAGACCGTCCGCTCGGCCCGAGTCGGGTTTGTGTTGTCCACGACGAACGGCTGGCTCGTCTCGATGCACGTCTGCACCAACCGTTTCTCCCGGTGCCGGGTGTTGAGTGTTCGGCGACAATTAGTTTTCCCCTTGAGCGACAATCAGAATTCCCTTCCGAATCGCGTCAGGTCTGGGCCGTCGGATCGGCCTCGGGGGTCGAGGGCTTCGCCGTCCCTTTGG